>CBFIIO010000001.1:0-67037 GCA_965662465.1 Planctomycetota bacterium
TCTACATCCTGCGAGCAGATGCCAGCAACAAAGACATCGCTAACGGCATTGCCATCGACTACGTAATCGCGGCTCAATGCAGATCCCAAGCCGTCAGCGTCGGTGGCATCTGATGCTGTGGTGAATGCCACTAGCACGAGATCTCGTTCGGGTTGCGAGCCAATTGCTGGCACAACCACTCCTGCTGAGAAGGTCTCCGTGATCGGGTCCGTTGGCTGCATGCCAATGTCTAGACCAGCGGGACGGTTGGAGCTGAGCGGCGAGGTGTCGCCAGGCGGCGTTGCTGGATTGTTGCCCAGCCCCTTGGAGCAGCTCGGTATGGAGACGGCAGCAACAATGGCGCAGAACGAGATTAGGAGGCGTACCTTCATGGAATCGTCGATAGCAGCTAGTTAGATCTAGGCTACATTAGTGCCATAAAGGCTTGGATTCGCAACACCAACTAGAAGGGTTCTGCTGCATTCACTTCCCTTTGATAAACGATCATCCGGGGTGCCGAAAAACGGTTACCAAAGCTGATCAATAGGCCAACCCGATTACTGTTTGTCGCACCTGCTGATCTGCTGGGATCTTGTGAACTTATGGCCAGTCAGTTTACTGCCAGTCAGTTTATTGCCAGTCAGTGACTCGAGTGTCAGGATTGTTGCAAGCATGGCCCCTAAGACGGTCACAGTATCGCAGAATAGGTTAGTATTGAAGGTGCTATGAATCAGTTACCCGCCATCATGGTCCGTGCCGCCACGGTCGTCGCAGCCGCCTCCGCAGCCGCGACATTGGCGCAGACACCGTGCGGTGCCACCCACTATGGAACAGGAACGGCTGGCTCGGGCAGTGTTGTGCCAACCATTGCTGCCACGGACCTGCCATTGATCGGCAATGCAAACTTCGCGCTGCGCGGCAGTGCCTTGCTTGGTGGCTCATGGACGATCCGCCTGCTGGGATTAGCCCGGGCGAACACTTCCGTTTTGGGCATCGACTTGCTGGTCAACGCTCCTGATCTGCTTGCCAGTATCGCAACTGGCGCTGGCAATGGCAGCGGACAATCCACGTTCGCTTTGCCAATCCCGCCGACGCCGACGCTGGCCGGGTTGGCGTTGTATTCGCAACTGGTCACGCTCGATGCTGGTGCCGCGAGCGGCTTCGCGGCGAGCGATGGCTTAACGTTCACGCTGCGACAAAACAACCTACTCGGTGCGACCAGCGCCTACCAAGGCGGCGCTGGCTCCGACGCGTTCAGCGCTATCCACTACCTGGGCAACGGACGAATCCTGGCCGGCAAACGGTCATCGCAGGCCAACAATCGCTTCTTGCGCAGCCTAGACTATGGCGCGACGTGGCAGGTGATTGGCTGCCCGGGTTCGACCGGTTCTCACACCTACTTTTTCGGCCAAAACGGGCAGACGGTTTTGTCGGGCACTGGCGACAACGGCAACGCTTGCCTGATGAGAAGCACCGACTCGGGAGCGAGTTGGACGGTGGCACTGACGTTCTCCGACCTGCAACAATTGACCGGCAGTAACTCACCGCGAGCTGTGTTTAGCCCAGTCCACACCGGCAGCGGCAATTGGCTAGTGAACATCAAGTGCCTGGACTCAATCAACTCAATCCTGGCATCAACGGACGATGGTCAGACTTGGCAGCTCCCAGCCGCACAACCGGGAAGCGGCACTTCGGCGTGGGCGCGTCAGATGATCCAAACCGGTGATGGCGTGCTTCTATGGCCGGAGACACTCAGCAACAAGATGTTCCGCTCCGATGACCGCGGAGCAAGCTGGACTCCGGCGACAGTACCTGGAGCGGCGTTGTTTCAACCACTCTGCGACGCCGGCAGCGGCATCTACATAGCAGGTGATGCGACCGCCTCCGCCAACACAGAAATCCGCCTGCATCGCAGCGTCGACCGCGGGCTCACCTGGACGACGGTTGCATCAGTCAACCTTCAGCTCCCCGGGACCACTTACTGGCGTGATGTGATCCGAGCCGGCGACGCGCTGTATGCATCAGCTTGTTGCCTTGAAGGCACCACCAACCAGCGATTCATGCAACTGTTCCGTTCGGTAGACGATGGCGCAAGCTGGTGCTCGCTGGGCAACCCATTCATTGGTCCATATGGGGGCATGCAGGCGACCTACCAGATGTGCGTAACCGAGTTACATGAAGTATTCGCTGCTTGCCAGCCCGACAGCACCATCATTCGATGGCAGGTGCCGCCTGGCGGCCAATAGCTGAATGTAGGTAATCCCAGCTGATGGAGCGGCGGAGCCGTGAGACACAGAAGTGGCCGGCCCCAAGCTAAAATCGGCCTTCTTAGACGCCACCGAGAGTGCCCATCATAAGGCCCCGGCCCACAGGGCCGTCGACGGATTCCCGGATTTGCTGCACGCTCAGCGGGCGCTCCAGCGCCGGCGTGGTTCGTGATGCGCTAGTGCTGGGATCGAGTTTCAGCTATTCGACCCAGCTACGTATTAATCAATGCCCAGCTTTTGACGCAGCGCTTGGGGAATCGCATTCTTGTGTAGCCCCCAGCTCAGCGTCTTGTATTCCACGAAGGACTTCGAGGCGTAAAAGTGGCCAGCGAGCTGGTTGTAGTTGCCCCACGAGTTCTTCACGAGGAAGTAGGGCGTGCCGTTTTGGTCCTTGGCGAGCCCCGTGATCACCATCGCGTGGTCGTCGGTCGTCTCGTAGTTGTCGAACGCCAGCTGCCGCATCTCTTGCGTGATGACCTTCTCCGGCATCGGGCGGTCAAAGCTGTAGAGCATCCGGCTAAGCTCAGCTGGGCCCATCTTCTCCCACTTGAGCCGCTCGGTGCCCGCCATCTCAGCGATTTCGTTCTGCGGCACGACGGCGACGCCCTTCTTGCTAGCGAAGCCGCGCTCGCTGACGTCGCTCGCCCAGCAAACCGAGTAGCCGGCCTTGACTGACCCCTCGATCATGTCGGCCATCTCCTCCAGCGGGACGTTCCAGAAGCTGGCCCAGGTCCAGTTGTCGGGGACCTCGAGCACAAACTGCTCGTAGAACGGGTGGTGCGTGAAGGAACTGAAGAAGACGTAGTCTGCCGGGTTCACGCCGACGACCTCGTCGGCGAACGTCCGCGGCGTGTAGTTGCGGCCCTTGAACTTGAACGAGGCCGGCACCGGGCCGAGGTAGGCGTCGAGGATGCCCTGGAAGCCGCGGAACCACGCGGTCGACAGCTTCTTGTTCTTGTTCACGATGACCCCGTCGAGGTAGGTCTTCAGCACCTCGTCCAGCTCCCCGTGGGTGTGCACGTCGGTGCCGTAGTTCAAGCCCTTGTAGGCGCTCTCCGGCATCATCCCGTACTTACCGAGCACGTCGAACGAGTCGTTGAGCGCGCCGCCGCCAGTGAAGTTGCAGTTGCCGTGCATGCGCACGTAGCGCTTGGCCTTCTCCTCATAGCTCATGCGCACGACGTACATCTCGGAGAGGTCGACCGGCGGCTTCCCCATGCGCAGCATCTCGGCCTCGACCATGCCGCCCGACGCGTAGCTCCAGCACGTGCCGGCGCGCTGCTGGTTGGGCACGGGCGTCTCGAGCGTGTCGCTCTCCATGGAAAAGCGATAGCCCTCAGGCTGCTTCTCTTTGGCCTCTTGAGCGTAGATGCAAGGGGTCAGCAGCAGGCCAAGAAGGAAGAGTCGTGTGGTGTTCTCTCTCATGATTCCATTCATTGATGTCTACTCCGCATCATCGTGGTGCCGCGCAAGTAGTTGCACTGCCAGTTCCCGACGGAGTCCGGGGATGCCGACTACACGGCCGCAGAGGCTGACAAGCAAGCCCTAGGACTTGTTCTGAGTGAAAGGGACGATCGCGACAGCAATATGCGTCCAAGCGTTAACTGACAGGTCTCGAATCTAAACTAGATTACGGCTACACAGCCCAGCTCAGCGACCGCCCAAATAGCTCTACCCCAGCAACGGCAAACCAAGAACGCAGAACTACTTGCAATGAGTTTTGGCCTCAACATTGTGGGCAATATGGCGAGCCTTCGCCCAACCGATGCGAACGCCATCGCGGTCGCCGACCTCAACTGCCCCATCGACATTCATGCTAGGGTCGCCTTCCCGCCTTCACCGGCACACGCCAATGTGAAGCTCGCGGCCAGCAACGACCAAATCCTTCTAACCCTACGCCTTTGAATCGGAGGCAAGGCGAAGCGCTTAGCAGGCCCCAACCGAAGCTGAGCAAAGGTAACTCCGAGCAATTGCTGCGGCGGCCGACTGGTTGCCGGTGGCTCAGTAGCCGATTACCGCTTCGATTCCGTTCGATGTGATGAACCCTGCAGCTGTGCTTGTTGATGACGTGCTTGCCTGAACGGTTAACGCATAGTTTAGCAAGGCTGGGTTGCTTGGAACGTTGATCGTAAATGATGCTGAGCCGCTGCTGGCGGCCGCAATGAATGCGCCGAGGTTGGCGTTGCTATAGCTGAAGCATCCTGCTGCAGCGATGAAGCTCAGATCAACCCCGGAACTTATAGCTGTGTCACCAAACCAGAAGAGGCACAGTGCACCGGGACCTATTGGGGATGCATCTATTAACCATGAAGCGCCAAGTATTGGCAGGTTGCTTGACGCGGTCAGTGGCTGGGAAGCAGGGCAACCAGCACCAAAGGCGGCAGCGCTAGCACTGACAAGGATGTTATACTCCCACGTATCGTTAAGGGCGGCGGAACTGCTATCTAGTCCGCCAAACATAGTGACCTTTTGCCGGGTGCTGTCGTAGGCCATTGTGTGGCTCTCGCGACCAGCAGGGACGATGCTGGTCGTGGCCTCCACCCAGGTGCCGGCGTCATACTCCCATGTGTCGTTAAAGACGTCGAAGTTGCTATCTTGCCCGCCCATCATGACCACCTTGTTCAGCGCACTGTCGTAGACCATTGCATGGTCCTTACGGCCGATGGGACTAACAGGAGTAGTAATCAAGCTCCAGTCACCACCGTCATACTCCCATGTGTCATTGAGATAGGTCAAAGAGCTATCAAATCCGCCTAAAATGACGGCTACGCCTCGGTCACTGTCATAAGCCATAGCATGCTCCATGCGGGCGCCAGGACTGCTACTCGTCGTGATTCGCTGCCAGTTAATTCCATCGTATTCCCACGTGTCGTCGAGGAAGCTGAAACTGCCATTGAGTCCGCCGTAAACAACGACCTTGCCGCGTGCGCTGTCGTAGACCATCGCGTGCTCAACACGAGCGCTAGGGCGACTAGCGGTCGTAATTTGCTGCCAGTCACTTCCGTCAAATTCCCACGTATCGTTTAAAAATGCGCTGTTGTTGGACCCACCGAACATAACGATCTTCCCACGCGAGCTGTCGTATGCCATTGCATGACCTGCGCGAGGGATCGGATTGTGGGTCGTCACCACTTGCTGCCAGTTGACGCCATCGAATTCATGCGTTTCGCCGAGGAAGTTCGAGCCGGTATACCCAGCAAAGACAACGGATTTTCCACGACCGCTGTCGTAGCTCATCGCGTGCTCGAAACGACCCTGTGGAGAGTTGGAAATGATGGATTGGATCCAGTTAGGAGCCTGTGCCGACGCGGACAAAGCCAACAAGCTGGCGACAGATAGATATGCGAAGTGGTGTTTCATAGGCCGGCATCGTGTGCTGGTTATGATCCTAAGCTACAAACCTAACAGTATTTGTAAAACGTATTTATGAAGGCATATTGCCGCACTGTGTAGCCGATACCGTCAAGTGTTCACTGCTCCGTAATGCACTGCTAGTCATCCGAAATCTCATTGCGGACGGCAGCAAATCAGACTCCTGCTAAAACTCCGCTTGAAGCATACGTGCGTCGATAGAAGTGAGTCGTCCGGCGACCCATTCGCGGCAACAACCGCTTACAAGCCCGCCAAATACTGGCAAGGCGCGCGCCGTAAGATGACCGCCGAGCGACTAAAGTCGCCAGCCATGGTGTTTTCGCTTCAAGAGGGTGACCTGTGCCTCCGAGGCATGCTCGCTGACGATGCCGCAGCCGTGCAGCAATGCCGCAATCTCCCCGAAGTTGCGCGCTACCAAAGCTGGCGGCCCGCGAGCATCCAAGAAGTCGTCGAGCTATCGCACGAACAATCCGATCGTGCGCCCGGCATGCAAAAGGAGCCGTTTCAGCTAGTCATCGAAATCACCGATGAAGACGGCAAGCAGCATATTGCTGGCGACATGGGCAGCGGCGCATTCGAACCCAGAAACCAAATGGAGGTCGGTATCGTGCTCAACCCAGCATGGCAAGGACGGGGCATCGCATTGCGCGCTTGCCGGCTGCTGTTCGACCACTTAATCGCCGCCGGACTTCACCGCATCACTGCGCGTGTCGACCCGCGCAATGAACCGTCTATCAAGCTGTTCGAAAGGCTACGATTCGATCGCGAAGGACTCGAACGCCAATGCTGGTGGGACAAAGACTACAACGAATGGACCGACGAGATCCTATTCGCGATCTTGGCGTCAGAGTGGCCTAACCGACGAAAATACTAACGCATGGCCAAAGCCACACACGCCACCGCGGCTTCGCCATTGGGGATTGTGCTGAACGACAATTAGCCCCAAGCAAAATGCTAACGACTCACATAGAGCCTCGGTCAATACTGATTGGACTCTGGGTCGTTCAGGCATATGTCGCGAAACCTCCGCCAGTGGCGCGCGAAACCTTTCTTGCCAGAAAGCCTGGGCCATATACGGGCTTGGACAGGGCATTCTGGCTGACTAGGGTCAGTCGAATACTTGGTTAGTTTTCGACTCACTATCTTTGCGTGTCGAACAATAAACAATGATCGCCAAATACATTGCAGTTCGTTGAAGCGATTAAATTGAGGGTTTGAGTAGGTTGTGATTATCGACTTCGGGGAGTCATAATACTTCAGAGTGACGCCAACGATGCTGGGTTGCTTGTCTCCGCTTGCAGCCTGATTCTCGACGCGATGCCACCACATGGGCGGATTAAAGAATAGATCGCCCGGATTCAAAGTGACCTCATAACGAGGGCAGTATTGAAAAAGCGGAAAGTCCGAAGGGTCTGCGTGTAGTCCCTGCAACGTTCCAAATTCCATTGAGGGATCCATGGAATACACGAGGTGAGAACACTCCGGATCTACCAGCGTCCACTTCTTATACCCATCCACTTGCATAAAGAAGTTCCACACAGAGTGACAATGAAGACTAGATCCCGACCCCGACTTCGTCGACAGGAACAGTTCGTTGTATGTGGGTTCTATACCAAGAATCCCGGAGATCTTCGCTGCCACATCAGCCATCTGAAGCTGATCTTCTAGTTCCGGATGGACTCGAAAAATTCGATCGAGGAAATTGACGTAGGCGTCATCTGCCAGCAGACCAGAAAGCTTTCGAGGGGTGTGATCGGCGACCTCACTACTGCTGCACAGAAAGTCGCCGTAGTGCTTCGCGAACCAGCCTGCACTCCACTCCTTGATGGCTGGCGTGTCCCGGTGAAAGTTACGGACGACGAAAGGTGCTGGATGATCGTAGAAGTTTTCGAGATGGGATTGCAGCTCGCTCACATCGACTTCTCGCACCGGCTCTGCCCGACTGATACGCGATGCACTCTTGCGAAGATGCGCGAGCATCAGTCGGTAGATCGCATTCCGTGCCTTGTTAAAGATTTTTCGGCACCCGAACAGAAAGAAGATCGGATACGTGAGCATCAGGACCTTGAAACCGACCAGCAAAATACGCGGCACCTTCGGCACCAGCTGCTGAGGCCCAAAGTCACCGAACGAACCGCTAAAAAGACATCGAGGTAAACGCAGTAAGAGTGACCAACTGCTTTTAACTGCAATCCAAAATGATGACGAGGAACTCATGTAGATCGAACGGTGGCGACGACATCTCGCGACTCTATCATATAAAAATTAAGCCATGCTAGCTTAGAAGTGCGCAGCGACCACAGCATTAGCCGGTGCCATCGGCAACCTAGGCCAGCTTCACTCAACACCAAATCCCAGCCGCATTTGATTGCATTCAAGTGAAAGGGTTGCAGGCAATCGATGCAGTAATCCACACCATCAAACTGCGAGCGAGGCGTCATGAATCCAAGCGGTTGATCAACTTGTCGACAGAATAAAACAGCAAAACGTATCCCGCCCCGCCATTCGAAATGCCGACGACCACTAGCGCTGCAGAGTTGCAAAGTAAATTGCTCACTGCGTCCGAACGCCCCCCACTAACGCCCAAACCAACAGCTCGCCTGAGGATAATCAACTTTCGCTTCCGCACGCGCCGTCTGCAGTTACCTTGCAACTCATGCGCAGACGTTCGTGGATAACGGCGGTTGGTCTAGCAGCGGTGGCTGTGGGAGTCTTTGCGTTCGACTTGCCACGCTACTCCAAGGCCCTCGAGGCAGCCGAGCTACACTTTCCGGAGGACCTTGCCGGCTACGACTTAAGCAGCGCGGGCGACGAAAAAGACATTCTTTACCAGATCGGATTTGCCACCTACACATCCCGAGAGGATGCCGAAGACCAGATTACCATCCGTGTCGCAAGATACCGGCCATTCGGTAACTGGTCGCTGACTGCAATCGAGCGCAAGTTGTGAGCACAGGCCAGCTGTAAATCACTTCCATAGCAACCGGCTAATAACCGCGCGTCGCCTGCATGATCGCCCTACCAGGTGGGCCCAACAGTGTGGAGCAAATGGCGCGCTGGCAATGCAGACTCTGCAGTGATGGCACTCTCGCCAACCGGATACCTAGCGCCTAGCGAAATCTCCGACAGCTCGCGACATGCACCTAGGATTCTTAGCCTAGCGGCGTGATGGATGGCACCATCAACACCACCAACCCAACCAGTCGCGCACAGAGTCTTGATGGGTTGAGTGGTGGCGACTTTTTATCTGCCAATGTAGCCAAGATCGAAACAGACCATAACTGCTGATCAACGGCACGAATCGTGCATCAGCACGACTTCATTGCGTTAACGCTCACTCCGCCTGGGATCGGTGACTTGGCCGATGAACAACAGGCTGCTGTTACGACTATCGCGAATCGCTAGCACAAACGGTCGATCGGCCGTGAACACAGCAGGAAGATCTCGATTAATGCGACCGGCATACCGTAGGAGACCGGTAGCCGCAGCCGCCTCCGCCCCCTCCTCGTCGACCTTAAGGAATGTCTTATGCACAATCGGGCCGAGCGGCATCTGCTCACCGCCACCATTTACACCCGAGAAGTCACTGTCGACTGAATCGAACGAACGCTTCAGCCCCATGCGCTGCAACACCACAGCCACTTTATTGTATGACGAGCGGAGCTCAAATTTAGGCAAGGAAACCGCCACTTCGCGACCCCTCATACGGCCTACCCAGGTTCCTAGAGCATCAGGCTGCAAAGCACTGCGAGCGACGTCTATGGATTGCCCCGCCCGAGGCAAGAAGATAACCATCTCATAGAAGTTCTCTTCATATCTCATACTCAACACCTGCAACTGCTCGTTCTCCGCGTAGGCAAACTCGCGCTCCTGCTGCATCGTCGGAACCTCGACAACCTTGCCATTTGATAAAGTAAACGGGCGATCCAAGGTGTTCTTTGCCGAGAAGACATGATCCCAGCGCGCCTTGAAGTAAACCGCGTTGGTCAAAACCTGGCGCACAACCGGAGTGATAGCGCCCTTCGGCAACAGATCAACGATGCGTCCCTTTGTCTGCTTCTTGATGTAATTATTGATTGTGTGGCGCGACTGCTCAGGTCTTTTCGTGAAGTCTAGCTCGTGCAGATTCACTCCAGCAACTTGCAGCTGTTGGCGGTAGATCTCAAGGAACCCATAGTCTTGCTGGCCCCACATGTCGTTGACGATGTTGAGTTCTGCTGGCCCCTTGCTGGCTTGAAGATCCGCCATCAAATCGACCAAGGCTTTCTGCACACGGCCTGGTTGCCACTTCCTGCCTATTTCACCCAACCCCAATAACTGATGTAACTCATCAGCGGTCTCGCCTTTGGCACCAACCAGTGCCATGAGTAGAACTGCCGAGACGCTTACAGGCGAAATGCAGGCGTTGTCATTACCGGTTGCGACCTCGTCGTAGAGTCGTATTCCGAAATCGTTGATAGCTTCGGCGAGTATGGCCATGTCTTCGCGAGGCTTAGGCTCTTGAGAAGGCAAGGTAGACAGCGTCACGGTGGCAACGGCGAAAGCGGCAATTAGGTTCTCCATATGGTTTTTGGGATTTGGACAGCATCCCGAAACGCCAACCCCTGAAACCGGTTCCAGATAACCAGAAGAATCTCAGCCTCGCTGCCAGGACCATGAAAGTCGTTCATTGCGCCGAGATCAAAGCAACGGCCGACGTTGGCACTAATGAATAATCCTCATCGTCAGCGTAGAACCAATAGTATTGGTCTCATGATTAGAGCCACATGCTTGTCGCTCTTACTGCCTTCGCTGAGTGCCTTGCTACTGACAAATAGCGTCCAAGCTCAACTTGCCCACACTGTGACCGCGCAGAACCAGTTCTTGTGTATCGCAGGGCCGTCCGGGGACGGAATCACGCCCGGTTCCAACCTCATCCCTTCGAATAGCATGTCGGCTTACTACTTAGGTGGGTTTCAAACATTGCAAGCGAGTGGGGCCTACCAGACCACGATGACCGCATCGTCACTTGGCTTCAGCCTCCAGGAATCATCCTCAAATCTTGGGTCTGGAGTGGCGTACACAGGTCCAAACGAGACTCGCTGGGTGCTCTGGTCCTCGCTACCGGTTACCGGCACATTGACGGTGACAGGGTATGCGACGACCTTTTCTCCATTCAATCTGAGGACCGTTGATGTCGACATCGATGACGACGGTAGCGTGGAGTGGTCCCTGTCTGCCGGCGGCATCTTGAGTATCCCGTTAACGGTCAATGGTTCGCGCGCTATCCGCATCACATCGGCTACGAATGCCGCAATCGGTGGATAGGGCGTATTAACGACTGCCTCTCTACCATGTTTAGAACGAGGTGGTAGACAACTATGCTGCCAGCAGATCTCGATCTACTGGGTCAGCATCACGGCGGCATTGCTTAGTTTGAATCCGAGCACGGAGCTATCGAGCACTGCGCCCTGACACACGACGAGGAAGCCAGCTGCGTTGGCGGGGACTGCGAACGTGTCGCTCGACTGACCCTGTGCGCTAGTCAGCCATAGGTTGCCAGCTACGAACCCACCCGGTGGCAGGTAGGCCGCACAGTTAGGCAGGATCGGCAGGCCGACACCCAACGGCCCGTATTCGAGATCGAGCGCAAAGAGTGACGCACCAATGCTGCTAAACGGGGTCTGAAAATACTGCAAGGAAACGGTGGCGCCACTGTTCGCCGGGCCTGCCGGAAGAAGATTCATCGGCACGCCTCCGGTGCATCCATATCCCCACTGCCCGACCTGTCCGGGGAAAAGAAAGGTCACGCCCAGCTGCACGCCAGCACCAAACCCAACTTCCCGCGCGACCAGCCTACGCGCTGTCCCAGACAGGCCCTCATCGCCCTTCAGCAGCCAGCCATAATTACTAGCCGGGCTGTCGATCCAGGACTGCACGTCGCTCGTGAGGCCCGGCTGGAAGCCGCTGCTGCTCAAACCTACCGCTTGAACATCCATGGTGAAACTTGGAGAGGCAAATTCGCCACCAGGGTTCGTCCACAGTTGTGTCGGAAAGTCACGGTGCAACCACGTCGAATCACCGTTCTGCGCAGCGCCGCCGACCCCCTGTCCTCCCGGTGCGACACTCGGACCCTCGGACCAATGCTGAAGTAATCGATGAGCGGTCATCGTCATCACGGACGTGCTCGGTGATTGCGTTGATGTCACGACCAAGGTTGTGCTGAGAACACGCGAACCGGCGGGAATCGTGCTCAAGTCGAAGTGAACAAGTCCACGCCGCTTCGCTGCGGAATTGGTCGTGCCGACGAACATCGCTGTGCCGCTGCCGTTCGCAAGGGTGCCGGCGGCGTCTTCGTAGAGGGTCGCGTCGCGGCTAGGAGTAAACGTCCAGTTAGTCTGGGCTGACAGCGATGCTATGGGAATCATCGCAAGGAACACTCCAAGGAACGGATTGGCCCCGATTCTGATTGCTAGCATTGTTTAGAGATAGCCATATCCAAGAGCGCGGCAACAGCGAAAGTCTGGGCGCATGACGACCGACTGCCGCGTTACACTGGCGCTCGTAATACGCAACGCAGCGAAGCTTAATACCTAGCTTATCACGACCCATCAAAGGCCGCGGACCGGTTTCTTCCTTCCTTTGCCTCAGGCATCAAGCTAGACGTTGCCGAGACATGAGACGATGAGGTGAGCTTTATGTTCCGCCAAGTTTGAGCCCTCCACTACTGCGCTACGCATATCCCGTCAGCCGCGTGGTCCAGACTCTAGGAAATTCGCAAATGTTCAAACTCACCGCTCGGGATCGCTCGCGGTCGTCCTTCCTCATCGATCGCGACGTAACGAAATATTCCGGTCGTCACTAGCTGTCTTGGCCTATCGAAGTCCGAGACGAGCGCACGGGCCCATGTCTCAAGGCGAATGTCAGTCGACGTACGACCGACGCGCACAACTTCACCGTAGACACAGACTGTGTCGCCAACCTTTACCGGACGCACGAATGTTAACTTATCGGCGGTAACAGTGACGACACGGCCATGCGCCAGCTCTTTAGCGAGCACACCACCGCCAAGGTCCATTTGCGACATGATCCAGCCACCAAAGATGTCGCCATTGGGGTTGGTGTCTTTTGGCATCGCAACAGTGCGCAGCACCATCATTCCGCCCGGGACGTTTGATTCTGATTCTTCGACCATGTCCCCATATTGCGGTCACAACATATGCGCCTCAACGATGCCATACGTTAACTTTGATACATCGGTCGCATTCAGAGGTTCTGAGCCGTCAGATCGAAAGATCAGACCTATAGTGATTTGACGACAGTGTGGGACAAGACCTCGGCGGCAGCAGCTAGCCGTCTTTTCCTTGCTTATCAATCTTTGCAGATAGCACGTCGAGACCTTGTTGAGCTGCGCGAGTTTTTGCGTTGTCATCGCCAAACTTGGAACGATAAGCATCCCTGAGTTCTCTCCGCAGATCATATGCTTTGCGCAATTGGCCTACGACATCCAGCAAATAGGCGGCGTTGTCGATGGATTGCAGCGTCGATGGATGAGTATTACCTAGGGTTTTTCTCGACACATCGAGGACTTCTTCAAGGATTGGTAGCGCTTCTTTTTTGTTGCCTCGCCTTACCAGTATCACAGCGAGCGTCGTCGACGCATCCATGGTTTCTTGGTGCTCGGGGCCAAACACCTCACTCGCGGCCTGCCGTGCCTCGGTGATCAATTTTTGAGCTTCGTCGTATCGCTCAAGTTCTACGAAAGGCTCCGCGAGTTGAATGCTAGTTGAAATCGTCATCGGATGGCGGTCGCCTAGCTTGCGGCGGCGGACAGCGAGCACCTTTGCCCGAATCTCGGCGACGCGTTGCTGCTGGTCGGCCCGTGTCATCGGTATGGTGATGTTCATCATCGAGTTGAGCGTGTTTGGGTGCTCTGGACCGAGCACGCGAATCTTGCCGTCGAGCGCCTTTTGCAGGAGTTCAATGGCCTTATCGTTTTTGCCCTGATTCCAAAACACCAAGCCAAGCGCGTTGAATGCACTTAAGGTCTTCTTCGCATCAGGCCCGCAATTTTTGACGAGCCCATCAGCTGCTTTTTGCAGCAGTGCTTCGGCTTCGGTGTATTGCCCAATGTTGCTTAGCATGGCGCCGAGGTTTGCCCAGATCGTCAGCGTATCAGTATCGTCTGGACCATTGAGCCGTTCCTCTCCCTCTGCGACGCGGCGTAGATCGTCGATCGCAGCCTGCGACTGCCCTAGGTCTTCGAGGACTAAGCTTCGGCTGTTGAGTGTCGCAAACGTATCGTCGGCGTCTTCGCCCAGATGCTCGATTCGTAGCGCTAGCGCTTCGTTAAACGTCTTCAAAGCGAGCTCTTGGAGGCCGAGCTTATGGATGGTCGAGGCAGTTGAGTGCAGCAATTCTGCTCGGACTAGGGGCGCGGAATCCAGCTTTCTGGCATCTGCGATAGCTGGCTCAAAGACGTGTTTTTGAAGCGCGTTTAGGGCAGCACCGGTGAAGTCGAGGCCAGCAAGCCGTGCGCGCAGTTCATCGGCGTCGCTCGTTTGCTGGGCGTCAAGCCGCTCTGCCAAGTTTTGTTCGATCGCGGCTCCCATGGCGTTAGCGTCGATATCAGAAAGCAAATTGACCTGAAAGTCAGAGACTTACTTTAGTTGGTCAGCGCGCGCGTCTGCCTCTGCCCGTTCGCTTTCTGCGCGGCTGCGCTGCAGCTGGGCCTCAGTAGTTTTGGCTTCCGCGATTTGCCGTTGTTCGTCTGCTTCTTGCCTGGCGGCGCTCTCCGCAGCTGCGAGGGCTGTCTTCTCGCCAGCGAGTTGCTCGGCCTTCTCTTGGTTGGCTTGCGCCAATTGCCGAGCTTTGTTGGCAACGATCAGCGACTCTTCGGCACGCAGATACTGCACAAACGCAAACGCACCGAAGGCTAGTGACGCCACCAAACCTGCGGCGACACTAGCTGCGAAGGCTTTGTTGCGCTGCACCCACTTCTTCATCTCGACCAGAGCGCCGGTGCGGTGCGCGCGCACAACGCGATTCTCAAGGAAGGCGCGCAGATCATCTGCTAGGTCGACGACGGTTGCGTAGCGGTCGTCGCGTTCACGAGCCATTGCCTTTTCGGTGATGGCGACGAGTGCCGCCGGTATTCCCGACTTGAGTTGCTCGATCGGTCGCGGTGGCCCGAGGAACACGTCTTCAAGGATTCGATACGCGTTCTTGGGCATGTCCGGAACCGTGTATGGCGCCTGGCCCGAGAGCAAGTGATAGAGCATTGCCCCAATTGCGTAGACGTCCGCACGCAAGTCCGGCTCTGCGCCTTTTGCCTGCTCGGGAGGCATGTAGCTAGGAGTACCTAGCGCAGTGCCGTCCAGAGTAACGACCGATGAGGTCGCATCGGATTTCGCGTCTTGCTCACGCACGCTATGAAGTATCGATACCTGAGGGTCGCTCTCCTCGCGGATGCGTATGTCATGTAGATCGTCTTGGTCAAGGATCTTGGCAAGGCCCCAGTCCATAACGTAGACCTCGCCGAATCGGCCTACCATCACGTTTGCGGGCTTTAGATCTCGGTGGAGCACGCGCTTTTCGTGCGCGTAAGCCATCGTGTCGCAGACCTTGAGCATCACTTCCAGCGCCCGCGTTAGCGTCCAATCGTTTTTGCCTTCGATCGCATCGGTGAACACTTCGCCGAGGGTGCGACCTTTGACGAGTCGCATCGTAAAGAAGACTTTGCCGTTCTGATCGAGCCCGAGTTCGTGCACGGGGACGACGCCCGGGTGGTCGAGTTGGCTGGTGACCTGTGCTTCTTCAAGGAAGCGGCCGAGGCGCTGGCTTTCGAGGCGCCGTTCATCTTCATCACGTGGCTCTGCTCGATCTAGCAATGTCTTCATCGCGAGTCGGAGGTTGAGGATGCGGTCTTGGACGCGCGTCACGGCACCTACACCACCTTGGCCGACTTGATCTTCTAGTTGGAATCGCTGCTGGTCGAGCTTGGGCGCCGATTAAATCTTTAGCAGCAGATCGCCGGTAGCGGTAGACTGCACCCGATCGGGGTAGATCGAGGCACGTGGTTCCTCAGTGTTGCCACCCGGTGCTTGCGTTGCACGCACCACAGTCTCAAGAGTAGCTTCGGGCTCTGTGTTCTGTGAAAGGAGCGTCAATAACTCAAGCGCTTGCTCAGAGGTCTCGGCTGCATTACGGACAAACGCCTCGCGCTCATTACTCGGCACAGCGAGTGCGCGATAAAGCAGTTCGCGAAGTGCCGGAGGGAGGTCGTCGTGCATATCAGTCTGTAAGACCTATCATGAATATGATCATTGCGGGAGCTAATCGAGTTGGCAGATGGTTGATATTCTCCCGCCTCAAGATGCTGCTCAACGGCAAGAGCCAAATATGAGTATAGGTATTCCTAACTGCGTCTAGACCACCAACCCAACCACCGTAAAGATTACTTCTGTGTGCCCGGTAACCTGAAATCTGCAGTAACAGTGGCAAGCACACTGGGCTAGGCAACATCAGCTTTCGGTGACACCTCACCAAACACGACAGGAGTTCGGATAGCGCTCGGCCTGACTTTGCATTGCCAGATACTCGACAGCGCATAGCCAAACCGTGAACGATTCGGCTCCGCTCGCGCAAACACAGCATTTTCAAAGGCAGGAACGCCTAAGTGTGCTCCCTATGCCCGACCCGGCATCCAACACACCACTTCAATCGCTTGTGCCGCCAAAGCCGAAACTGGTGGTCCCTCGAGATCGAAACCGACCAATTGCGACATGTCATTAACACGCAAATCTAAATCGACCGGTGCCAACTGCCATGGTGGATGCGTGATCTCTCCGCAAACCAACCGGCCCAGGTGTTCAGCGTAGAGGCAATAACGCTCAGTCAAGAATTGATCGAGTGACCCATTCTCCGCCACCGATGCGTCCCCTGTAGCCCGCCAACTGGCAGAGAACGTTGCCCCTGGGCCACGTCGATCACGGCGTACCGACTCGAAATGTGTCTCTTCGCCAACTCGACTGCACGACATGTCCGCATGATAATAGGGCAAGCCAAAGCCCAATCGTGCGCCGCCGACCGCTAGGCGACTCGAAGCGTCTAAGCTAAAAAACCAAACGCCGGGTCGACCACCGTGCTTCGAAGTATTCTTATGTCGGACGTAAGTGCGCAAATTGCATTCAGGGAAATAGCTGGCCGTTGGCACCGGCGGTAGCCAACGAAACCGCGTGGCTGCCATTACGAACGGAACAACACCAAGATAAGCTTTGCCATCATAGGTCTCGAGCTCAAGGTCATCCGGAAGATGCGGACGCAACACCTCCGGGTCGACAGACCAATGCAAGAATAAAAGATCTTGCCAACGCATCCGCAACGACCATGGCGTTCGCGGAATCGGCCACGGCCGATGAGCTACATGACTGAGAGCTGGATGACTCATTGCAGAGGGAACAACCTCCGCAGACCGAAAAGATTACATGGTTCGTGTTTCAGAATAAAAGCTAGCTAGCGATGGTCGATGTCAGCATCTTCGCGATCTCAGCCCGCAAAACCAACAATATCCTCGCCCCTGGAGACGCGCCCAGCGCACACGGATAGCCGAGTAGGCTCTACGCGAACCGAACTCAAATCGGCGCGCCGCACTCCTGACAGAACTTAGAGTCCTCCTCGTTGAGCTTCTGGCACTTCTTACAGCGCAGCATGATCACCGGCGCCACCTCACCCTGCGGAGTTACGGCAGCGTCGCGGCGACCTAGCTCGATACCGGCCTCCTGGAGCGCGTCCTTAGCCAAGCCGCCAGCCATCCGGCTGTAGGGTGCGAGATCCTCGCGAGCCTGTTCCGGATCGAGGACGAGGCCGGATCGAGGACGAGGCCGGATCCAGCAACATGCCCACCATGTAGGTAGCACGTCGACCCGAAGAAATGCGATCGCTTATGGGCAGAATACACTATCGCCACACCACTGTCAGATGAATGCACAATCGAGAGCATGTCGTTGATTGAAGCTGCGAATTAGAGCACCAACCTAAGCAGCTGAGCTCCCTGCCCTTCTGGCTACTTCCGAAAAACTAAGCCCAATCACTGACCTTGATATCGTCGTTGTCGCATCGCTGGCTGCGTCACTTTTGCGTAGCGCTCAATACCAACTTGTAGGTCTTGCCCTTGTCCGCGGTCTTGAATACTCCGTGGCGGTTGCAGAGGAACAGCATGCCACGATCGTCGACGGCCGGCAGCAGGCATGAGATGCCAGCATTCAAGGCTAGACTCCCGGCGACATCGCTAATCCGAGAGGCCTCCGACAGAGCCGACCAACTGCGACTTCGTTTCGTGGTGAAGTAGATCGGATTCTGCTCTTCACCTGAGAGTGGTGATGCACAGGTCAGCTTGCTCCACTTGTCAAACGATCGGGCTCCAATGGCAGTAAACAACCTATCGGCTGATGTTCCGACCTGACGCTTTGCATAGTGGGCGCAGTGGACCCACGTGTAGTAGATGCCTCTGGTGGTCGCGAAGTTCATGAAGTTTCGCTCGGTGTCGAAAACCATATTGGTGACGCCGAACTGTTCTAGTTCGCAGACTTTGTTAGGTTTGATGACCGCATCATCTGCCGACAACTTGATCCAGAATATCCTTCCAGGCGCCTCCATTGGCGCTACCGGCTCGCCTAACCCAACGGCCGCAAACTCACTGTCGGCAATCGTGCCGACGACAAGTATTGGCGCTTTCGAGCCAGCATCGGGCTGCGGACTAAATGCCATACTCGTGATGCGCTCACCAATCAGTGCCGCGCTGTCCCAGGTTTCGCCGGCATCTCGGCTGATGAATAGGCCCTTTGTTTCTCCGCCAGCGACGACCAGACTTGGGTCGAGGGGACAGAACTTCACGACTTCGCCGAACAGCGTAGTGGGACCCCGGCCATCAAAGTCAATGTCGCGCGTCACCAGCTTCCAAGACCGACCGCCATCTATGCTGCGCCAGAGGCCGCTCTTTCGTTCACCATCTACGATGCTGCCGCCAGCGCGAAGAACGATGGAACTGTTCTCAGGATGAACGGCGATGGAGCGAACTGCCATGGCATCAGAGCTCGTGATTCCACTGTTCACAGCGAGCCAGGTTTCGCCGTGGTCGTTGGAGTAGAACATTCCCTCGGACGGGCTCCTTGCGTATAGGACTTCGGGATCCTTGACGGCTTGCACCAGTGCAGTAATGCGATTCGCAAGACTGAGATCTGCTGTTCTGGGCGTTGCCCGCAATTCTCTGGGGGCGCCGCTTTCGAGTCGTATGTGATCGATCGTACCCCGGAACAGGCTGCGGCTCTTGTTCGGCCCCGAACGGAAGCAGACACCAGCATAGACACTTTTAGAAACACGGCTGGCGAAGCGCTCATCGGCCAGTTGCCATGCCTTGCCGTCCGGGGAGGTAAATGATTGGTATCGAGGTCCGCGCCGAACCAGTCTGAGCCATCGGTGATCTCCTGAGAATGTGGCAACGCTCTTGTTGCTACCGGCCAAGTCGGGAAAGTCCTTTGCTCCTCGCATTTGTCCGGCGGCTGTCAAGAACAGGCTGATCTCGGAGTTATAGGGTCCCTTGCTAGTGATGCCGACTTTGGGATTCGAGTGCTTGGATAGAATCGAGAGGCCGAGCCAATTCGAGGGCCACAGACCATTTTCTTTCGACGCCAGAGGCATGTCTGCAATCTGCGCTGTGAGCGTGAAGTCCCCAGTGATTGTTTGGTGCACAAAGCCGTAGCCTTCTCCGCTGAAGGATACGGTGTCGGCTTCGCCTCGCACAGCGAGTGGAAAGTCTCCGCGCAACATGCTGTCAAACTGCCACGGTTCGGCGATTCGGTTGCTCGCTTCGATCTGTAGCTGGTTGACAGAGTCAACCGAAGCACCCTCGCCAAACCAGAGTCGCGCCCAGATCCGGTTCTGTCCTTGGGGTAATAGCACGCGTATATTCACGTTGCCTTGCTGGTCGACATCGGTGTCGAACTTGGTCTTCAACAGTACCTTGCCGGCAAACAGCTGCAGCTTGTGGATCGGCTGCGTGCGCCTATCGATGCCAACTTGAATCTCGACCATATTGTCTTCGAGCGCCTTGGCGGAATCACCGCTCTGTAGCGCAAGGGTCGCCGAGGGAGTGTTTGTGCTAGCGTCACAGCAGAAGTCAGAGCCGCGCAGTTCACGCATTTCAAAACCGGGACCTTCCCACGAAATGGCGATCTTGGCAGTCGTTGACTGTCTACTGTTGCTGTTGTCCTCTCCCTTGAAGTAGCGCAGCTCAAAAGGCCGCAGCCCTTTACGCAGAGAGATCGAGTAGAGCTTCTGTGAGGCGCTATGAATGCCGTCGTTGTCTGCAAGCAACTTGCCATCGACATAGAGGCGACTGCCGTCACTAGTGCCAGATGAGATGACATACAAGCCATCGGCGGGGACCCGAAGGAAGCCCTTGTAGCGGATCGAATAACCGGTCGACCGGTCCTCTCGTATGGTGTCATCCAGAGTATTGACGTAGCCCTGCTTGACCGGCTCTAGAGTCGCTACGTCAGGAAGTTTTTGCCACGTGTCACCGCTTGGATCTTGGTAGTAGGTGTAGCGCAAGCCGGGTCGGCTCTTGGTGATGCTGCCGACTACAGGCGGGATCGCGGCGCTCTTTACTGGGATCACGACCGCGACCTGCTGATCAAAGATGTCTGTAACGGTCAATCGCACCGACTTCGCTGGCACCTGTGTATCCAGACGCTTATTGATGATATGTGGTGCCGCATCCTGCCAAGTCGTGAGCAGTTGGCCAGTCGCTTCAGGGCCTGCGAAGACTTCAATCTTGTAGCCCAGTTGCGGTGACGCGCTCTGCGGGATCGCCCACTTAACGCTCAGCTGCTGACCCCATGCTTGCGCCTCTACTTCTGTGATCTTGGGTTGATCTAACAGCGGCTTAGCAGGTTGCTTGGTCGGGTAAAACGTAGGTTCTTTCTTAGCTCCCCCATCGGGCCCGGATCGATCGTACCGCACAACGGTGTCGTTCTCGATGAGCTTGAACTTTCGATCATCATGAGCACTGAGGGGCGAGTCGTGCCACTTGCCGTTGAGACGGCAATAGCCGAGTCGTCGCTCGAAGGCACGAGGGGTCGATGCTGGTGCCAGAGCTTCGACGAAGCCACTATTTGCCTGAAACCCACTAACGGCCTTGGGGATGCGCAACACGCTATGCGTGTGCCATCTGTTTCGTGCGACGTCCTTGACCCACCAGCCGACATTGGTTTGTTCTGCCGCTCCCTTAGTCGGCGGGAAGGTCCGCATGACCATGCGATACCACGCATTTGGACGCTGAAAAGCGGGCGCTCCGTTCGCTCCGCCCTTGCTGCCTTCCGCCCCAAATCCTTTGCCGTAGAATTCTTCACCCTCATACACAGACTGCGTAATACACCAGTAGGACGTGAACATTCCCGGTGTCTTGTCGGGGCCATGCACCGCCACTCCGCCATACAGAGACGAAAAATTTGGGAAGAAGCTCATGTACCAGAAGCAATAGTACGTGCCGGCATCCCAAACGGGCCAGCGCAGGTCTTGCATGACAATATCTGAACCCGGTTTGATATTGGCTTGCCAGTTGGTAGCTCTCGGCGTGATGGAGCGGAGCGAGATTGCACTCGGTCCAGAGTCGCTGATCGCCAGGCTACTGGTCGCGGGGCTGCTCGGGCTGCCAGCGTTTGGGCTGCCGGCGTTTGGGCTGCCGACATTGGCCGTCACAATCGCAAGTAGAGCCGCTACGCGCAGCAGCCAAGCGACCATTTGCCTATAGCGACTTCGTGAGATACTCAGGAGGTCTATTTCCATGTGTCTAGGCGTATCGAGAAGGCAAATCCAAAGAGTGCTCGAGTAGTGTCCATGCGTGGCACCGACTACGGCTTTAGGTCTGGCGAATAGTTCAGTGCGAACTCAAAGAATCTTGAAGCCTCAACAATGTCTTTGCCGACGAATCGCACCCGATGCGCATCGAGTTGCTCGACGCTGGGTAGATACGCAAGCAGTTCGGCCGGGCGGTGATTCTTAAAAGTGAGATCCATGGTTACTGAGCCACTGATTACTGATGCCTCGACATCTTGACGCCGATCGATGGCGCGACGCGTAGAGGAACGCAATACCTTGATGGCATCGGATGGCACGAGCGAGTTAGCGCTGTGATACGATATGGCTTGCTTGACGATCGCGGGCTCGCACTGCGGCAGAGACTCTGTGACCTCCTGACAGACTGCATCGTCGCCGCTCACCATTAGGATCGGCACACCGAAGTGTCCGGCGATGTATGCGCTCAGTTCTGCTTCGCAAACGAGCTTGCCGTTAAGCGCGAGTTCGAACACGTTGGCACTGGACATTGTATGCGCTCGCACACCGTTGGGATTGTGTGAGCCAGAGTGGTAACCCAGAAGAATCGCACCATCGAATGAGCCGTCGATACCTTCCATCATCCCAAGCCGGCGCGGCCATGACTGGATCAGACGAACGCCCGGTGGCATTCGCTCGATGCGAAGGTTGAGGCCAGTGCCGTGCGAGTCGCTAACCGTGATGTCTTGGACGCCGGCTTCACGCAGTTCACTGATCACGGCGAGCACTTCGTCCGTGTAGAGATCACATGCGTGGCGCCAATCAAATCCTTCAGGTCCAAGTTGGGCATCGGTGACAATGCCAGCGACACCTTCCATGTCCGCAGAGATGTATATCTTCACGCGTCGAGTCTACGGTTAGGCGGTGGCAACAAGCAGTAACACAAGGCGATTCCTTGGGTATCTCTGCCCTTTCATCACGAACATCTATTGCCCACGGGCGCTTCCGGATCCGATACCGCGAGAGCATCTCGGTGACCCCTAAACCCGTCCACACCAGCAACCCGGACACCGAACGACTAGCCGAAAAAAACACACCAAGCGCAACATCCAACGCACTTCATCTTTTAATAACAACTTGTCCGAATAACTGACGGACGATCGCCTCATGGTCCTTCACGTCAGGTAGAGATCCGCTATCGATCACCTCCAACATGACCCACCCCACCCCGCTCGCTAGCTAATCAGATGCGCAGCTATAACGTTCTGGTGAATGCTTGCGCTAGCATGCAGCCATGCCTCGCCACCCCAAAGGCCGTCTAGCCGGATCGCTTCTCGTCGCCCTGCTCCTTCTAGGCTGTTCGACACCTTCCCCGGAGCCATCCCTTTTGGAGGTCGGAGCAGAGGCCGTGGAAGTCGAGATCGTTGGCAATGGCAAGCCCTGGATCGTTTGCGTCGCCGGGGTCGGTGGTTCCCTGCACAGCTTCGATCCAATCCACAAGGAACTCTGCGCACGGGGAAGTGTCCTGCGTTACTCCCGCGCCGGTCACGACTCAAGCACCTACTCGACAAGGCCCAAGAACTTCGCAACGATCTTGGCAGAGTTGGAGGCGGTTATCGATGCCGCCGGCATACCCGATGGCTTTGTCCTACTAGGCCATAGCTTTGGCGGCTTGATCATCCGAGCCTTCGCTACCCGCCATCCGGGAAGAGTCGCAGGCCTCCTATCGATCGACCCAACCTTCGAGGACTACCTCAAGGTGCTGGAGCCCCTCGTGCCAGGTGCTCGTCAGCTAGAGAGGGCCGGTTTCGAAGGAAGCAATCAGCAGGCCTTCGTCGACGAATATGAGGCCCTGTTCGGAGTCTGGGACGCACCGAATCGTTGGCAGGGATGGTTCTCTTATCCTGCTAGCGTGCCCCACATCGTCCTCACATCGACACGGGTTGGCAACCACCCTATGCGAGGTTCAGCAGCTGTCATGCAAGCGAGGCTTGAGGCTCAAGCTCGCACTATCGCGCGCTCAAGCCTCGCCATCCAGATACCCACTGCAAAATCGGGGCATGGGATTCACCACCAAGAACCCGAACTGACCCTAATGGCCCTTGACCGCCTTCTCGGTTATCTAAATCAAAAGCCAGCTCACTAATGATCACCCGAGCATCGGCACTCTAAACAGCGACCCAAACGTCACTGCGAAGAGACAACACAGGACAAGGACAACGATTGGATACTGTGGTCGCTTGGTAGCGCCTCCTAGCGTACGGAAGCGCTCATCTCAACGTCGGAGATCTGCACCGACGTTTGCACTATCGACTGCTTGCTCCGCATGTATGTCGACTTCTGCCGGTCAGGGACATAGGCCGATTCCATTTCTTTGTAAGTGCGCTCGACAATCGTGGTCGATGCAATTTCACCAGCATGATCAAACTGCGTGACAAGCAGTGTCTCGGGTAGAAGTCGCTCATCGTGTGTCATTTTCCAGCTTATAACATCGATACGATCTGAGCTCGCGTCGCCATTCCTGTGAACAACTTCGATGTGACGATCACGGACAACATAGGCAATCTGCAAGCTGGGAACTTCAACATAAGCCTCAGCCGTAGCGATGCGGCTGCTAGCTAGCAAAACGGCAGCACCATGAAGTTGGCGCGGATCAGCAAAGCAGGATAGCAGGCGAACAGGGTATTCCATGGCCCGCGATTCTGTAGCGGCCGCACGAACCTGTTGCACACCACCTGCACGGCCGATCAGTTCTACTACAGCGGATTTACTGACGCCGTTCTGGCGACACTTGCCCTGCCATGCCTTGCCGACTGGCACAAACGCGCCGCAACAACTCGCTGCATCTTGCAAGATTGCCCACGCCATACCGTCGCAATTTGCTGGCACCTTTGCGGGATGAACGGTGAGGGTTGTGTAGTGCTTAACCAATGAGAATGGCTTGCCGTCATGCTCACCATCACGTTGCTCAGCAACCATCGCACGAATCGAGTAAAGTGGTGTCAATGGCATGGCGATCTCGATTTGGCCGTTGGCGTCGGTCAGCATTTTGTCAGTGAATGTGCCCTCCATTGGCACCACGACTTCTGCTCCGGCAGCTGGCTTACCGGCCAGCAGCACCGTGATCGTCAGACGACCTGGCTGCGATTCGGTTGCGACAACTTCGGCCATTAGCTTGGTTGTATTGCCAGCACTTCCGAGACCAACGGAGCCCTTTGCGTAGTATTCCAACAGAAACGGTGACCCGCCGCGTGCCATGATGCCGTATGTCAGCGAACCAGATGCCACCAACTGCTTGCTAGTAAGCTTTGCCACCAGGCCGAACGGCCGACGTTCGAACTTCAAGGATTCACCACTGGGCAACCAGGTCTTGACTCGCTCGAGAATCGTCACCATTTGCGAGTTGGCGCTGAAGTCCCAGGCACTCTCTGCAAAGTGCAGCTCAATACGAGGATCGGTGCCGTGCACAACGTGCACGAATAGGAAGTGAGCCGACAACGGCTGGCTCAGGGTGAACGCCAGTACGATTGGCAAAAACAGGCGAAAGAGGTTTGTTCTCATAATTGATGGATAGGTCGGATCTGAGTGCTACTGCCACCCCAGGTAGAGGACGATTAGGACGACGGAGCCAGCAGCGGCTGTTACCAGTCCTTTGATGCGAATCTTCTTCAGGAACCACAACAACCAGATGCCTGTGGCCCCACACAGCACTAGCACGATTGCGGACAAGTCAATAACCAGACTCCAGGCACCACTTGTGTGACGCCCCTTGTGCAGGTCATTGATAATTGCGATCAAGCCTCGACGGGTTTCGAAGACGGCATACTCACCGCTCTCTTGGTTGATTGTGACGTCCGCCACATAGCCTGCGCCTTGCAGCGACACCCTGATTTCGGCACCGTCTGTTTCGGGCCTTCCAGCGTGTCCATCGAGTTGCTCTTCTGCTCGGAGCTAAGCGAGCAAGGCAATGCCTGCAGCAGGTCCTGCGGACGAATTGACTAACTCAGCAGGAGCGCTACCTGCGCGTTCGGTGGTGGTTTCGATTCCCTCGAACCACTCTGCGTGATTGAGCGTTAAGCCAGTGACCGAGAAGAAGATTAGGGCACCGAATCCGATCAAGCTGACATAGGTATGCAGCCATCGCACCCACCATGACAACTTTCGGCGCGGCTTCTGGCTAGACATTGCTAGTCCTTGCTGACCTTGCCGCGACGGCGGACGCTCACACTCGCGCGCTCAATCTCTTCGTTTGGCTTCATTGCCGTCTCCTCGTCAACGAGGGTCCGAAACGGCGCACGCATTATTTGGTAAGTGCCATGTTCGCGGGCGACCTCGAGACAAAGAACGTAGTTGCCTTGCGGTAGATCCTTGCCGTCATCACCCTTGCCGTTCCAGGTCACTTTGTATTCACCCGGGCGACGCGTTGCGCGAGAGACGGTCTCGATCAAGTCATCATCGCGGCGGTGGACCCGATACCATGTCTTGAGGTCTCGCAACCATTTACGTCGATTGATCCATAGCCTGAGGGTTCGCACGTGCTCGCCTTGCTCGTCTTCAATCCAAATGGCGACATAAGGACGACGGTAGGAGCGACTCGACTTTTTGCTGTCAGGCTTGCGAATGACGAAGTCGAGAACGACTTCGAGGCCTGCCGCTGGAATCGCAACTTCTGGAATGAACCCGTCGTTTTCATCGACAAGCTTGTCGATACCAGAACTCTTGCGAATCTTGCCACCGACTTCCACCAAAACGCACTCGCAGTCATCTAACGACTCGATCAGTTGCAGACTTTCGGCTGGCTCCATAACGTGCAGAGCGGTGGCAAGTGCATCCGCGTCAATGCAGGAATAGGCGATTACCGTTGCGCCCAAGACACCATTTGCAGAGCGCCCATCTTTCGGATCACGAATATGCGACTCTGCTGCTTGGCCATCTTTGCCGACGATCGGGCGGGCGTAGCTGCCGCTGGTAGCCACTGACATGTTTCGCAGCTTCACCGCAAACAGTGGCTGCGCATTATCTGCTGGCTGCAACGGATTGACGACTTTGACTAAGTGATCGATGGCCCCGAAAACTCGAAGGTCACCTCCAATGTCGATCATCAATCCCTGCACCCGGGCAGACTTCTTTGCTACGGCACAGGCCCGGTCGATGATGTAACCCTTGGCTAGTCCATCGATGCCGACTTTGCCTGCAGAGATTAGCTTGGCAGTACCGCCTTTGGGATGTACTTGCCACGGCGAGAGATAGCTACCTTTGCTCGAGGCGTCGACGACATTTCGATCGCTGCCTGAGTTGAATGCTGCGTGGAATGAACTGCTTGTTGTCTTGCCCCATCGATCACAAGCCAAGAGCACCTGCAACAAGTCAGGTGATAGGCTTTCCGCCTGGCGAGCGTTCGTAAACTTCGAGAACTCACTATCGACTCGATGCGCGCTCAGGATTTCTTCTAGGCGCTCGATTTCGTCAAGGACAATGCGCTCAGTTGCCGCTGCCGCCTCCTCGTCGCTAGCGACCACGCGCAGCGCAAAGGATGTTCCAAGAACTCCCTCACGGGCAAAGTCATAGAATTGACCAGTAGCCACACCCTGCAGGGCCAGAACACAAACGAGTGATACGGAACTTAGAGAAGTGGGCATGGGTCCAGATCCGAGAACGCAGCAGGCCTGAGCGATCTCTAGCTGCGAGGCTCTCCAGAACCGCCCTTCTACCGTTAATGAGACTCAATCTCAATACATGGCATGGGACTTTGTGGGCTAGCCATACCGGCAAGATGCCGCGAATGCGTTGCCAGCAATGGTTATGGGCATTCGAAGCAGAGCGACACACGACCGCACGTCGGAATGGGTTCAAACAGTACTGGCGCCACCATTCAACATGCGAGTAGGGAGTATCGCCCCACTGCTTAAAATCCCCCGAAACCAACACCACCACCCCTAAACATCTATGAGTTAATTGGTTAAGTCATCGAAAAAGCACCGAGTGAAACTGTCTTGGCAAATCGAACTGAGTCGGCATCAGATTTCGCCGAACGCTGAACTTGACATGTCTTGCGTGACAAGATACCTTGCCACGCATGAGTGCGAACGCTCACCCTGCCTTGGCAAGGAGTTGCACCGACATGGTGCTCCTAACCCTTCTACTCAAACAACCTATGTACGGCTACGAGATCCTGACCACGCTGCAAGACCGCGGCAACGGCGAGTTCCGCTTCAAGCAAGGAACCCTCTACCCGGTCCTCTACCGACTCGAGCGCGAAGGATGGATCGAAGCGACCTGGCAAGACCCCGTCGAGGGCAAACGGCGCAAGGTCTACCACGTGACGCCTGCCGGCCGTAGCGAGCACGGCAAGCGCACAACCCAGTGGCTCCGCTTCACAGATGCCGTGCACTCGATCCTCAAGGAGGGTGGCCATGTCTAACGCCGACACACGTGTAGAATCGTACTTCGCAAACTTGGAAGCAGCGCTCCACGGCCCGAACAAGCAGAGTGATGCCATCCTCGCCGAGGTACGCGCCGACCTAGAAGTCCAGGTCCACAACGCCGTGGACCAAGGAACAGATCGCGAACTCGCTTGGGCAAATGCGCTGGACTCCATAGGTGAACCTGCGGCGCTAGCCAAGTCGATGCGAGAGGCGCTCCCGCCGGCACCACCAAAGCCGTGGGTCTGCAACTTACGGATGATCTTGACCGGCCTAGTCGCTGTCTGGACGCTGTACATCTTGTTTGGCATGCGAAGCTGGGACTACGGCATCGACCTGTCGATGACGGTGATCATCATCGGGTTCCACCTACCGCTGGCGCTGCTGTTGTGGCCAGGCCTCATTTGGCGCTGGAACCCACTCTTCTCGACAGGTGCATCGCTCCTGGCCCTCTTCCTCATGCTCTCGATCGAGTTGTGGGCGACGAATGCAACGATCACGTACGAACTGGGCGCCGAGGTCGCTCTTGCCACTCCAAGCGACAGCACTGCGCCCGCGGCGAACACCACGTCAGCACTCGATCCCCCTGATCCCGACCGATTGTTCAAGCTGCTCTTGCCACTAGGATTCGGCGGCTTGATCGTCCTGGTGTTCACAACGCTCCAGCGTCGCAAGCAACGATTCGTGGTGCTGGCCTGGGTGCTCGGCCTGCTAGCGCCGGTCGAGGCCGTGCATCAAACCGAAGAGGCGCTGTTCTGTGCCGAGGGTCGGAACGCGATCGCATGGGTTCGGGCATACGAAACCGCAAACGGCAGACTCCCGACCAATGAGGAGTTCAAGTCTGAATACGAACCCGTTTGGCTTTCTCGGGTCACGTATTACGTGCGTGAGCAGAAGGGTCCAGACAGCACCAACCACTTCTCCATCGCTTGGGCGCGCGCGACCTGCCGGAATCACGGCCTCATCTACCACTCAGACGGGACAGTGGTCGGTCACGACTGAGGCTGTGTAAGTCAGGTTATGACCAGAGCTAGGGCATTAGCGCTTGTCGTAACGGAGGCTCGAGACTCGCGCACTCCTCTGCATTTCGGGCTCTCGTGGGACGGCCCAACGAGCGAGTATGGACGCGGCTGATCGGCGGCGCGAAGATTCTTGTCCCTCTGGACGACTACGTCGGCCACGTGGTGTACTTCATGGGAGACTGGGATCCCAAGGTGACCTAAGTCTGACGGCGGATCCTAAGGCAGCTGGAGAACACGGCCAAGGCGTTCGAGCGGGTAGATGGGCGTAGCACGGGCAACTTGCGACCGAGAAAAGCCTCCTTCACTTGCTTCAACGACTCTTGGGTCAGTAGTAGCTCGTAGAGATGGGGTTCCAACTAGGGCAGCCCCCCCCCTCCCGCAATCCCTGAATCGCCTACGCTTCGCTCGTCGAAAACACCCCGCTATTCAAGGCGTCGATCAACTTGAATTGCTGGAACCTCATCTGCCAGTCTGGCTCCGAAACCACACTAGTTGAAGGCCACTGAAGAGCTTGTGCGTCTACATAGAGAACATCGAAGGTTATCTTAGCAAGCTCGTCATCGGGTGTCACAAAGGACACCGTCGACTGACGATGTTCGTGACTTGCTGGCAAGCGATTGCCGCTCGCGTCACGAACAATGACCTCTTCTACGACAAAAGGGAATTTGTCGAATGTGAGTGACGGGAAAACACACGTCACTCTTGTCTCGCCATTGTGCTCCAACATGCGAACAGCAGTAACCAGTTCCGGTTGTTGCCTACTAGATTGCTGCTCGCCTTTCGCCAGATTGGAGCAGCTCATGAATCCCCCCACCATAAGGGTGAAAATCAGAAAGGTCGTTTTTGATGCAGCCAACGTCATAACTAGAACAATTTGGATCTAAGTAAGTGGGTGTCGATCTGCTCGCGTCTGACAATCCAATCAACAAAACAGCGCAGATGTAGATGCTAACTGCAACGCGATTGACCTAGTTAGGTTCCCAACAAGTTAAATAATATTGTCAACTGTCAGTCCGTGGAATGATGAGAGCATGCAGCCACCAAGAACGGGACATGAGAACCCACGATGCCCATTACAAAAGACCGTTCGTGCCCGCATCGTTTGTGCCCCCGTTCCAGTCAGACTCGAGCGCTTCTCCGTGACGGCTCACACATTGTGCGTCAACATCCGCTTACCTTGCAATGCAAAGCATTACGGTAAGAGGCGAACGTTTGATCGGCCCATGCACAAGCCAAGCCATACATCCCCATCGCCTGACGGCAAGACCGTCGCATTCTCAACCGCCAAATTGCCGCGGCTAACAGCCAACCGCGCCGGATTGCTCCTACTCGGCCGCAGCAAATTGCGCCCGGTCGAGCGCGTCGCTTTCGGGTCTCCTAATAAATAGGAGCATGGCGACCGCGCCGTCGCGCATGGAGCAGACGAGCTGCCCGACGGCCCAGCCCACCACCACGAACGCGTAAATCGTCATCCATACGACAAGGATTCATCAGATCTAACACCTCCGTATAGAGTGCGACTTAAGATGCGTTAACCTGCCCACCCATGAAGGCCCAGCTCTCATGTCACGTCATAGCCCCAGCCATAGCGCTAACTAGCATGCTCTGCTGCACTGCGGCAGCACAGGAGTCACCGTCAGCAGACAAACAAAAAGTGAACCTCTTGCCGAATCCTTCTTTTGAGGAGACGACGGCCAAGGGCGTGCGGGACTGGCACTCACAAACGTGGAACGATCAGGGTGACATCCGCTGGACAGCCGCTTTGGGACGAGCTAGCGAGCGCTGTATCTCGATCAGGTCCGCAAAAGGCGCGGACGCTGCGTGGACAACAACGGTCACGGTCGAACCACACGCATGGTACCGACTATCAGGATGGATCAAGACAAAGGAGATCCGAGGCGCAGCTGGCGCACTCATCAACATCCAGAACATGCAGGCGGTCAAGACAGCTGCAGTGTCTGGAACCCAAGACTGGACGCTGGTCTCCACCGTCTTTCAGGCTGACGCAGAGAAGCTTGAGATCAACTGCCTGTTCGGTGGCTGGGGCTCATCAACCGGCCATGCCTACTATGATGACCTGACCCTTGAGCTAGCGGACAAGGCCGAGACACAACCAAATGCGGCGCACGCAACGATCTCGATCGACACCAGCAGGCCGACCCAGAAATACAACCGAATGATCTTCGGCGGCTTTCTTGAGCACTTTGGTCGGCAGGTATACGGCGGCGTCTTCGAGCCGGACTCGCCCCTCGCTGATGAAGACGGATTCCGCAAAGACGTCATCGCCGCGCTACAGGAATTAAAAACACCCATCGTACGTTGGCCAGGCGGCTGCTACGTGAGCGGCTACCATTGGCAAGCTGGCGTCGGCCTAGAACGCAAGGCAACGCACGACATGGCTTGGGGTGTTACCGAGCCCAACAGCTTCGGCACCGATGAATTCATCGCGCTTTGCCAACGAGTCGGTTGGCAACCCTACGTTTGCAACAACGCAGGCAACGGCACCATCCAAGAGATGCGGGATTGAGTCGAATACTGCAACGGCACGACAGGCAAGTATGCCCAGATGCGTATGACCAACGGTCATCCCGAACCACAACACGTGCAGATCTGGAGCATTGGCAACGAGAACTGGGGCAGCCACGAAATCGGCTACAAGCCCATTGAGACCTGGGCGCCGTTCGTCGTGGAAGCGGCCAAGGCAATGAAAGCCGCGGACCCGACCATCAAGCTGTCCGCTGCCGCCCTGCCTTCGCGGGAATGGTCACTGCCTCTACTAAAGGCGGCAGGACCCTACCTCGACTACATCTCGATCCACGCGTATTGGCTGCCGCTCTGGCAAAAACAAGAGACCCCGGACTACCTAACTTGCATCAGCTACTCCGAGCAACCGGAGAAGCAGATCACGGAGTTCATCGACGTGCTTGAGGAATCGGGATACCGAGGAACGATCAAGATCGCGTTCGATGAATGGAGCCTGCGAGGCTGGCATCACCCCGGGTTCCCGCGCAAATCCGTGCAGGACTACGATGACCCCAAGGTCCAAGCGTTAATCAAGGCGCGCGAGAAAAACGACATCGCGTCCCAATACACGATGACCGACGCGTTGTTTTCGGCATCGTTCCTAAACGCTTGCCTGCGGCATGCCGACGACGTGGGCATGGCCAACATCGCCCCAATCGTGAATACGCGCGGACCACTCTTCGTGCATCCAACAGGCGTAGTCCGCCGCACGCACTTTCACACGATGGCGATGTATGCCAACGAACTGGAACCGCGGGTCGGTCAACTCAAGCGCAAGGCCACCCAAATTGGTCACGGTGCAAGCAGCGTGCCGGTAATCGACGCTATCGCCACCGCTAATGAATCGGGCGACCGCTGGGCCATCGCGCTAATCAACCGCCACCCATCTGAGCGCGTCGCATGCACCATCGAAATGAACGGTGAGCTCCTCGATGGCACCTATCCAGTGACCATCCTCACCGCAGACTCTCCCGACGCCTACAACGACATCGCAACCCCAAACCGAGTGATCCCTAAGAAGACCGAACTAACCTTCCAAAATGGCATCGCTGACTTGCCGCCCCACTCACTAGTGATCGTGCGCGTGCAGATGAAAAATTAAGATCGGGCCATCCCCGACTCCTTACTTGGACGCCCATTCGTGACAAGCAATCGGCAGCGACTACTCCTTCTTCGAAGGCGCCACGATTTTCTGGACAGACTGGCCCTCGACTTCCAATTCCTCAGTGAGTTCGCGGATCGACTTCTGAGCGATTTCTTTCATAGAACCTTCGAGCCCTAATTCATCAGCCTTGCGATACCACTTCCGTGCTTCGCTACGGTCTGCCGTGAACCCCTCCCAGCTTGCTTTGGGGAAGTGGTGCATTTGCGCCAAGCCAAACGCTGCCTCGCCAGAACCTTGGTCAACTGCTTTTTGGAACCACATCACCGCAACCTGTGGGGCTTCATCAACGATCCCATTGGTATCCATGGTCGTTGTGGCACTCGATCCAGTAATCACATGCGAAGTGATGTGTTTGCCGCGATAGATATTTGCGATTGCCACCTGTGCTGCAGCCTGACCTGCCTCAGCGCGCAACTTCATGTCGTCGAAATACGCTCTCCCTTGGTTGGCAGCAGAATCGCAACATGCAAGCCCCCATGCCAAAGCCATAAGCGCTATTGCATGAGCTACACGGTGAGGTCTTCTCATCGTTGTGACAATGCAATCCAAGCATGCTTACCGCAAAATTTAAAATGCCTCCGAGACTGCATAGAAATCGCTGCAAGTGCGCATTATCGACCTAATCGCAGGATTGGCCGAGTTTTCGGAGCACGCGCCACAACCACCGCCACCAAGTAAAGCCACAACCGGCGCACGCAAGACCTCCACAGAACGGCCTCAATCATCACCGGGCCTGCCGCTATTCCGCTTGCGTTCGCGAGGCGACGCAGCGCAACAATGCCTCTTCCAAGTCGCTGAATTGGATTCGGTTCGCACTGATGACCTCGACGCGGCTGTCGTGAGTTTTGGGCACCTCGGACTTAGTCATCACGCCGTCGGCCATATTGTAGGTCGTAACGCCATTGCGCGTGATGAATACGGCCTTCAGGCGATCTGCCTCGATGCCCATCAGCAGGGTGTCAAGTTTGATCTCGTCGAAGCACCAAGCGGGAGTAAATATCCAGCCCTGACTGAAGAAGCCGTCGCCCTCATTGTCGACGCGTAGCAATCCTGATTCAGGTATTTCTGGAACAGGCGGTAGCGCTGAATCCACCCGCGCATCGTGATGGTCGTGATGGTCGTGAATTTTTCGGATGTGCTCGCCCGCCCGATCTGCGAGCCATGCTAGCTCAATCGCACCCTGCTCAACTTGGTGCAGTGGCTTCTCCTGCAGACCGTCGGTTTGCTTCAGAAAATCCAGTAGGTCTGGCATGCTCTGATCGTCATAACGGTCGATCTTGTTGGCGACGATGGTGTCGGCCACAGCCAATTGCTGCAAAAACGTCGGGTGCTCGGCGTAACGAGGATCTCGGATCTTGAGAGCGTCGACAAGGGTAATCGTCGCCCGTAGATCTAACATGCTCCGATAGTGATCAGCTGCCAACACAGCCAGCACTTCTTTGGGGTGACCGAGCCCTGTTGGCTCGATCAGTAGGCGATCGGGCCTCGCTTCCGAGAGCAGGCTAGTCAGTGCAATCTGCATGGGAAACCCTGAGGAGCAGCACATGCAACCGCCGGCAACTTCGCGCACGAACACGCCTTGTTCGCTCCGGTTATCGCCGCCAAGAAGTTCGCCGTCGATACCCACTTCGCCGAACTCGTTGACCAGCACGGCCCAGCGTTCATTAGCCGGCTTATTTCTAAGCAGGTGCAGGATAGCCGTCGACTTACCCGCACCGAGGAAGCCGGTAATGACGTTGGTCGGGACATCGACGATTTCAGACTGGCTCATTCTTGGTCGGTTTGATTGCAAATATGTGAAGTTGACAATCAGCGAAATTCGCCGATCTATGCTCCATCTCAGGCCCGGTAGAGATGTTCGCGCTTGCTCATAGACATAGTTGCCACTACCGCACTAGAAGTTCCACCAGTTGCGATAGATTTGCAGAGGCAGGCGCTACGTTGCGCAGGAATCAGACATGGTCTTTGGCGAGAACAGCGGATCTTCTGGGAAAAGTTGTCGTGCAACAGGATCTTATTGTGCTGCATCGGCACATTTGCCAAATGTTGCTTTCCTAGAAAATAGCTGACTGATCGCAATCGTTCTGCATCCAAACGACGGCCGTCGACGAAAAGTAAAATGCGAGGACAGCACTGGTCCAAATAATTCGCATTCGTTTTTGCACCCACACCATGTGCTGCCCTCGCCCACTTCCTGGCTGTCGCTGCCCAGTACTGCGTCTGGCAAGTTCACCCTGCCAGAAATCCGTCGAGGAATCACAGACTGCCATGTCGCAGGCCTTGACGTTGTAGCGACCTGACCGGCTTAGAAGAGATGCCCGACGGCACTCACGCCTTAGCCCAACATCAGTGGGCATATACGGCCGTGTGTCTGCCCGAGTTGTCGCGACCTATGATTGGCGCACCCTCCTGAATCCCACACGGGCAACCCTTAGATCATACGACAGAAACATCCAGCAGTTGGACGGTAAGGCCTCAACCTTCACCCCAGTGTTGATGCGACAAAAGCCCTTACTGCTCTTGCTGATCGGGTGTACTTTTGTCACAGCGCTGGCCTGGATGCTGCTCGCAGATGTTGACCGCTCGGTAACTCCGCCACAAGGCAATGCATCCTTAGACACCGACGTTCGTGCGCCAGGCGGATCCGCTGAACCAAACCTACAGCTGTCGCCTGAGACCACTCAGGTCACGATTGAAGTGGTCTCGCTTGAGCAATTCGTGACTCCCCCGTCGAAGTTGAACCTCTTCGCGCAGCCCAACGGCACGACACTACGCGGACGCGTTGTAGCTGGAGTAGACGCAGGGTTCGATGCCGCCGCGTCGCGAAGGGGCCCCGCGCTCATAGAGATCGAATATGGCGATCGCCTCCTACTGCGATATGCGTCCCTCGAAGGCGCAAAACAGTTGCCCTTGACACTTGGGGCTCGCGTGATGGTTCGTGGAGTAATCCTCGACGATCAGGGACAGTCGCTACCCACCGCTTCCGTTTGGTTTGGGGAACGACTGGCTGGCGGAGCGCTTCGATCTTTCGCGGTCGACGATCAGGGCGCGTTCGAAGCGGACGTCCCGATGGGTTAAGGAGTGCCGTTTGTAGTCCGCGCCAAAGGCTATGCAAGCAAGTGGCGAGTCATCGGGATGACGATTCGCCTACATCGGTTTCGCCAGAACCACGCATCGCCACGCTTTTGGATCAACATCGAGCCGAAGAAACCAGCCAGCAGCATGAAAGCTGGCATCCGGAAGATGTGGATCGTGATCACGATGCGCTGCACGGCGACCGAGTAACCACTGATATCACGATAGGGGTCTGTAGCGTCTGCCAGGACCACGCTGACGTCTGCGCCATAGGGCATCGGCATATACATGACACCCGAGTGCAGCAAGACACCCATGAGCATCATAGCTGCTCGCAAGAAGTCCAAATCGTGGTATCGGTCGACGGCTGCAGCTTGACTCGTCATAGTCCAGAGTCCAATTTGCTAGATTGGCAGGCGTCTCGACCAGGTTTCGCGCAGGGACTGCACCGACGCGCGCCGACGCCCTTTACTGCGCGCCCTGCCCGAAATACTCCAAGCAATCCTGCACCGTACGGTCCTTATAATCTCTGCGGTCGAAGTCGGCACCACGCTGCCGCAGCAACTCCAACAACTCGCGCGCGCCCGCCGCGCCCGCCGGCGAGGACGCGCCGCTTAAGATCGCCGCGACGTGTGCAGGCGTGTGGCCATAGTCGTCCGCAATGTGCATGTCGCAGCCAGCATCGAGCAACTTCTCGACATCCCCGCGGTTGCCGCCACGCACTGCTTCAAACAACACTGTACGTCCCGCGTCGTTGACGCAGTTGAGATCCTTTGTCTTCTCGATCAAGAGCGGTACAGGATCATAGCGGCGCCATTCGGGAGCAGTCCTGACCGCGACGTGCAACGGCGTATTACCAAATGAGTCGCGGGCGTCGTCTACTCGCTCCACCTGCTCGAGCGTCGAGCGATCCCGCGCCACGAACGCCTCCACGATAAGGTGTCCCTTTTCACGCAGGCTGTCCTGGTGAAGCATGCTGCCGACTAAGCCACACAGCAGACCCACGAGGCAAGCAGGTCGGGCCACCAACACCAACAACTTACTTACGCGGAACGAAGCCTCTGCTGGATCGGCAGGATCCTTACGCCGACCCATGAAGAAGTCGCCGAGCACCGTGTAACGAACGACGCGCTGGTAAAGAACGTAGATGACCACCGTGCAAAGAGAGAACGCAACGTAGGCCTTCAGTAGCGAACTAACCCCCTCCAATTCCTGCAGACGGCAGGCGACTGGGAACATGATGAAGACATGCACCCAATAGGCCCAATAAGACGAATCAGCAAGGTAGCGCGTGTAGCGGTTCTCACGGTTGATGTATCGGTGCGCCAACCCGATAAAGGCGAAGCACAGCGAGAAGCAGGTCAGATCCTTTAAGTAGCAGACGATCACCTTGAACCATCCGCCATGCACAAAGCCCTCGGTCCAAACCGAGAAGCCAGAGGTCTTCCAGTTGGTGATGTCTGTCACGACACTGGCGCTATTAATCATGCGCCCCGTCGGCCCGACAATCGTCGTGAAGATCGGCAACGCGATGAACAAATAGATCCAGCCGTTCTTGGCGAGCGCAGCAAGATTCTCACGCTGAGCGTAGACCAGAACCCCGAAGAGGTAGTAGGCGCCGTAGATCGCCACCACGTTGAGTTCGACGTCGAGCTGGTTGAGCCCGATGCCTGGGTGGTTCAACGTGTATCGCAGCGGCGTGAATGTGAGCGCCAATAAGAAGACGCACCACGGTCGAGTCAGACACGCGCGCATCGGCACGACGGAGCAGCGCTCCAAGAAGCGCCCCAACCCACCGAGGAAACCGCGCACGACGAAGTGCACGACGTAGAAGATCAGCAGAAAGTAGAGGAACCAAAGGTGAACCAACGGCAGGCTGAACGACAGGTCCCGATCCGAGAACAATCCCCAGAGGAACACGGTCTGCACGCGCTCGAAGAAGGGAATGCCGTCCAGCACGTTCTCGTAGGGCGTGTTGATGCACCACGCGAGATTGAGCATCGGCGCCATGATCACGATCCCGACAAGGAACGGAATCAAGATGCGCTTGAACCGGTCTGCAACCAATTGCCGCAGACCCTTGCGCTCAATCACCAGCGCGGCAAAGAACCCCGCGAGAATGAAAAACAACGGCATCCGGAACTGGAAGATGAAGAACGAGATGCCCTCGTTGATCGGGTCCCCGTGGTATTCGCCGGAGTTCCAGAACCTGTGATCTTCGGAGAAGAAGAAGATGTTCACGTGCAGGGCAAGGCCAAGCAACATGGCCGCCGCCCGCACAAAATCTAACCCGTGGTATCGCTGCTGGTCCAAAACTGGCTCCGCTCCCCTCGTTACTAGGCCGTGAATCGCGAAACACGCCCGTGACACGTAACGGCGCACTAAAACGCCTACGTAGCGGCAAAAATTACCGCCGAGACATCCGGGTTGCAAGATGCAGTAAGCCAAGCACTGGCTACTACCGAAGCTACCGCGGCGGTGCTGAACCTAAGCAGCCCCTCGGAGACGCCACGATGATCCGCATACTTAAGTGCGCCAGGAGTGTGCTAATCGAGATATCGCTCGACACCGTGATCGCGGCCGTCTAGCAGCAAGCATTGGCGCACCCGACTGACACCGCGGATCAAATCCACAGATACTACGCAACCATCAACGCCCGATACGAGTCATCGGCGCAGCCTTACCCAAGCGGGCAATCCAGATATCGCGTTCGTTCTGCGGCAAAGAATAGTAGAGGAGACCACCCTTCGTGATCCGCAGGTTCGGCGCAACACGCTGCAAGCGCTCGAACTCAAGTATCGACGACAACTCATCCGTATCAGGATCGTATACCCAGATACCACGGCGGTCTGCGACAAGGATTCTGCGTTGGTCGAGCGCCCAGTCAAAGGAGAAGGGCGGCGCGATCCGCTGGCCAACGCGCTCGTATTTGCCAGACTCCATGTCGTAGAACCCAATGCTGCGCTCGTTATCCGGCCCGGATTGCCCCACTGGCATAATGGCGCCAATCAACCGGCGGCCTGCGTCGTCAAACCGGATCGGCGAAAACCAACTGCCGGACTCGTCGACCTTTGGCATCGGCTTGGCGGTCGCCAGAGGCTGCGCTTCGACCTCGGTCGGCAGCAAATACCAGTTTTCCGTAACGGCCGTCACAATTGCCAACGACCCGTCCTTCGGGTTCACAGCCGGCGTCGTAATCAACCGCCAGCCATCGGTAAGCACGCGCGCTCCGCCGCCGTCAAGCCGGCACTGCCAGCCTTCATACTGCCCGCCACGGTTGCTGAAAAACTGCAGATGCTGACCATCAGGGGTGAAGCGAGGCTGGATATTCCGAAACGAGTCGTCAGTCACCTGCCGGACACCACTACCGTCGCCACGGGCGACGTAGATATCATCCTTACGCATCGGACCACCTGACATCACTAACTGCTCGCCGTCAGGACTGACATCGAACATCCCGGCGGCGCCGTCGACGACCACCTCTGGGATCCCCTGAAGCGAGAGCGTCTCTGGGTCGATCTGCACGCGCTGCACCCGGGCAGAGCCCATGCCGTCCACGTAAACAATCATGCGCCCGTCCTGCGACACATCCATATCACCAGCGTAGTCGCTCGGCGCCGGCAGCGGCCTTGGAGTCTCCCCGATGTCGCCGCTCTCGGGATCGAACTCTAGCTCCCAAAGCGCCATCGGGCCGCCACGGTTGCTGCTAAAGACGATCTTACTGCCGTCCTCACTCCACGCCGGACTCCAGTCGAACTCGAGGTCGTCAGTGACCAACCGAGGGTCGGAACCGTCAGCTCGGACAATGCCGATGTCCCGACGTCCGGTGATTTGGAAGCGCCCTTCCTCATCGACAACACCGACCGTCCAGAACACGATCCACTTGCCGTTTGGCGACCAGCGAGGATCCACGGCATCGCCGGCGTAGATCTGCTCAGCGTCGCCAGTTTCGACATCAAGGATTACCAGAGCACCAGACGTCGGGCGACCATGGGGCTCGGTGTAGCCCTCGGTCGAGCAGATGATGCGTCGACCGTCGGGGGACCAATCCGGTGCAAAGCCGTCGAAGTCAAGGCGACGGCGTGACTCACCGGTCGCGCCCATAATGTAAAGCGAACCCGGCTGGCCCAGATGCCCGCTGCGGAACGCGATCCTATCGCCCTCCGGTGAGAATCGCGGAGTCAGCTGATGTCCCGCCATGTCGGCGGTCAACTCGATGGGCCGGTTACCGCCAATACGATGCAGGAAGATGCTAGCCTCACCTTCGCGCTCCGAAGACCGCATTGAGTACGCCACATAGTCGCGGGCTGGCGACAGCGACGGTGATTGCTCCATGCCTGCACCTGAGGTCAAGCTGCGGAACGTCCAGGTCTCTTCACTGCCAGCAGTGGCATCCTGCTGCTGCCCACCACTGGTCAACACCCCGGCGGCGAATAATGCAGTGCTCACAGCAAACAGCGCTGCCAGGCCCCAAGCGAGCTTCGTACGCGACCGGCTACTGCCATTCACAGCGCCTGCGTGAGGAGCGCGACCGTCGGCCAGATGCTGTTGCGCAATTTCCAGCTCATTGCGTACGTCGAGCGCGGTTTGCCAACGACGATCAGGGTCCTTCTCCAAACAGCGGTGGATGAGGCTATCGAGCTCCGCGGGCAAAGGGTTGTCGTAGGTCGATAGCGCGATCGGCTGATCCTTCAGGATACTTGAGAGGATCGACACCGTGCTGTCCCCCCGAAACGGGACCGAGCCGGTCGCCATCTCGTAGAGCACTACACCTAACGAAAACACGTCGGTCGCTAGGTTGGTAGCGCTGCCCTCGACCTGCTCAGGTGCCATGTAATTGACGGTGCCGAAGATGCGCCCTTCGACCGTCAAGCCCATGGTCGACTGGCCCAAGCCGTCATGCAGCCCAGAGAATTGCATGCCGCGATTCTTGGCGAGACCGAAATCCAACACAGTCACCCCACCCTTGGGACCGACCATGATGTTGTCGGGCTTGATATCACGGTGCGCGATGCCCTGCTTGTGTGCGGCCGCAATCGCATCCGCGATGGGGACGGCGAGTTCAAGGATCTTTGCGACCGGTAACGCGCCCTCCTTCCGGATCAAATCGGAGAGTGTCGCCCCCTCTACGAGGTCCATCACGAAGAACGCATCATCATCGATTTGCTCTAGCGCATAGATCGTAACAACACCGGGGTGCTTGAGCGCCGCTAGCGCCTTGGCTTCACGCTCGAAGCGGGTCCGGTGCTCGTGGTCTTCAGCGACTTCCGGCCGCAGGATCTTTAGCGCGACAGTACGTCCTAGACGCGTGTCCTCGGCGACATACACCTCTCCCATCCCACCGCGGCCCAGCAAGCGATCGAGTTTATAGAGGCCGATATTCGTCCCAGAGCGGTCATTTCCATCCATGTCCACCTCGCGAGTGGTTACAGGGTGCGAGCCCCACGGCAATCTAAGAATCGGAAACGATCGAAGAGCGCCGTCATATTCAACACGCCGTAGACGGAGTGTCAGAACTACAATCTCCGGTCCGGACCACCCGGACCCCAAAAAAGCATAGGTGATTCATGCAGCAGTCCGCACCACTAACCTACCTGAGTTCCGGTCATTCAAGGTTTGGTGCGCAACACGAGATCACACCACCGTTTCATTTCATGTATCCAAACGCTAGCCGAAAACCCCTGCGCGCTCGGCTGTGCCTTAACCATCGCGACATTATGAGTGCCGTGACTTTCAAATATGGTGACGTGACGGTTGCACCCAAAAGCTAACGGGAGATCCGGGATAGCCATTGGTGACACCTACAGTTTTTCGCTCGAAACAGACTTCCTCGTTTAATCAGAGGTATAGTTATCTCAGAGCCGATCTGCATTGCCCTAGTAACCCGTCCCGAGAATGCGACCATCGCATTTACACGACTTCGTAGAGCAATCTTTGGTAACACCGAGCACGCGGTGGCGTCAGGCAACAGATCACTGCAAAACCGTCGCATTGTTGCAGCGCATTGACGACCGCACACAAACAGCCTCAACAACCACCCAGACGGTCTAATTGTGCGGTAACACCGGGAGGCAGATGTTTTTTTCTCATCTTCTTTCCGGTTGGCAGCTGTGTTGCTCTTCAGTCGTTGTGACCAACAACAACCACAACCTGAACATCTCGGACAGCAACAGTGAGTTTTACACGGAGCAAAAGTGGTGCGAGCACTGCAACAGCTACGTGCGCTTCATGATGAGCATCAACCAGTCCTACTGTGTTGAATGTGGTGGCCGTGTTCGCTTGTTCAACAAGAGTGACGCGAACAGTTTTCAGGAGACAGTGCAGCGGCACAAATGGTTGGCAAGCTAGAAGTCACACACGCGCCTTTCTATGCAAGATCTCTGGCGAGGTTCGATGGCGCAAAGGCGCCTAGATAGACTCCAGATGAATCCTAAGCAAATGAACTGACGGCAGTGGAGAGTCTCAACAAGTGGCGTAAACACGTCCAAGCTTTCAACCGAAGGCGCGAAACGATGCTTTTAAAGGCATGCTGCCGGCAAATGCCTCTTCCCTGAAACGACGTAGCATAGGCAATCTAACCAGCAAGACGTTGTTAGAAGCACGCTTCTGACGCATCATCTACTCGCGCCTGGACCAGATTGATTGCGGATGGGAATCAGCACGGGCCGAGTCTGCTAGCCGTCAACCACAAGTATAGAAAGTCACCGATCTCACAGGAGCATCAGAAGCACCTTAGCCCGGACAGGCCAGCCACCTCCTGCCGCTGCACTCATCATCATGAGCGACACTCCAATAGCACGGCCTTACATTCTGAGGCCTGAGCAGATTGAGCAGTTCAAACGGCTGGGATATATCCATCTTCCCAACGTGCTCGCGGAAGATGAAGTTTGCTGGATTGAACGCAGCTACGACCAGTTCATGCGCAATGAAGTGCCAGGGATGGGCCAAGACTTCTGCGACATGAGCGGACCGTATGACCGCAAGTTCCAAGACTTCGCACTGATCAATGCGATGCTGCCTCGAGTCTACATGCCTAGCCTGCAAGGCAACGTGTTTGAGACTGTATCTGCAGCGATCGCGGCGCAGTTGATTGGCGACGACATTCTTCTCGACTACGACCAGTTCCTAGCGAAGAAACCGCATCGACCCGATGCGCAATTCGCCTGGCACCAAGACCAGGGTTATTGGCCTGCAGGCACGCCAGACACACGCACCGTCACTTGCTCTCTAGCAGTAGACGACTCATTAAAGCCCAACGGATGCCTACGGTGCATCCCAGGATCCGGTGCTGCTCAATCTTTAAGGTCGCACCGCTCCGTTACAGGCAATCGCGACTCTGGGCACACCCTCGAAGCAGACGTGACCGCCGATGAAGCGATCGACTACTTGGAAGTACGACGCGGTGGAATCACGGTGCACGATGAATGGGTCGTACACGGTTCATCCGGCAACCGCACGGACAACTGGCGGCGCACCTACGTCATCGCCTACCGGTCTCGGGCAACAGTAGAACACGAGCGCTCCATTGGATTCACTCACTCTCACAATGACGACATCAATTGGACCACTGAGTTGGGTGCCTACGAGAAGCCATGACATCCATATCTTCGGCCTTCGCTAAGCAATAAGGACAAAGCAAACGGTCGATTAAGCACTAGCACGCAATCACATCGTTGTGGGTTGCTCTGTTACCATTAGAGCAAAGCAAAAGGTGTCAGATGTCCCCTCCCCATAAACGTCAACCACGAGGCTATCGCCAGTCGTTATTGCTAGCTGTGATTGCGGTCTACCTCCCTGCCGTATTGCCGCTGCTCGTAACGCCTCTAACCATTCACGGTGAGAGCTTAGCACGCTACCTGAAGATGCTGGTCATCAGTCCCGGAGTTGCCGTCGGGATCTTCATCCCATACTCGGACTCAACAGTCGTGATGGTCATTGTAACCACTTTGCTAATTCTGTTCATGACGTTCGCGGCACGCTTCCTGCGCGGCCGAGAGCTGGCTGTTGTCTACAGTCCGGCCATCGCATTGCTGGGTATTCTGTACTACGCAATCGGCATGATGTTGCTCTAAGAACAATCGACAGCCAATGCATCCGGCAGCAGTCACACCGAGACGAAGCGAGTTCGGTCTAGCAGTCAAGCCGACGCGGGAATTAGCGCGCGCGCTTGAAATCGGTTAGCTTTGTTTGCGATGGAAGATTCGTTATTTTCGCTGAGCTCGCTGATGGTGTGGTCGATTGCTTCGACCCTTGCGGCAGTGACGTGGTCGCTCCGAGTTCGAGCAGAGTCCTTTGGATCCCGGCGGTGGCTTGGACTCACCGCATTGCCGGGTTTGCTGGCGCTCGCGACCTTCTTCTCATTTGCGGTTCATATGCATTCGCGTCTTGGAGGATGGCCTGACTTTTATGGCACGCACAAGCTTCCTCATGATTTGGTTGTGCACTACCAGATCTCCGGATGGCTGTTCGGCAGTTTGCTTATGACCTTGTTTTGCATGCCTCTGGTGCTGGCCTTGTTTGCTGCGGTACCGCAATTGCGACCGAGGATGATCTACCCGGCTTGTTTTTCGGTAATGAGCTGGCTGTGTTTTTTGACGACGTGGCTGGCTCCTGATGGATTTCTGGATTGGTGGTGGGACTAACCCACTGGAGTCGGCATGCCCAAGTTGCATGCGCTTGCCTTAGGAAGATCCTGGCCAACTAGTGGCTACCTGCAGACGCCTGAGACTTTAAGAGGCGCAGGCAGTAGATGAGCACGATGGCGAATAGCAGCAAGTAGCTGCTAACCCAGACGTATGGGAAGCCAGCGTCGCTCGGACGATCGAGCAGATTGCTGGCCACGATGATTGCGATCAGCAAGATGATCGCAATCGGGTAGAGCACGGCGCTGCAGAGCGCAAGATCCTGCCCACTTAAGAGTCCGTTAGACTCACGGATCGTCTTTGCGGATCGCTTGCCCAGCACGCTCGCTATGATGGCGGTGACAATGCCAAGCGGCATCAGAATGACCTGATAGAGCGTCCCTTCGTAGAACGGAGAGTCTTCCCAGTGATCACCAATTGGTGTCAAAGTGACGACCTGCCAGAGAACGGGAAGCCCCCAGGGCAACAATGCCAGACTTAGCACGCTAGGCCAATAGAGGCGCGGTTTGCGTGCGGAGTCTGCTGATGCATAGGTGTGCGGAGGATCGAGCTCTGCAAGGACCATGTCTACGACCCCAGTGCCACCTGAATCACCTTCCTTGTTGCGGACCGCGATGGCCTCGTGAATGTGAGATTCAAGATCACTTAGGATCTGATCGCAGTTTGGATCGGCGGCGAGATGACTGCGGCAATCATCGAGATATGCTGAAATGCTGGTCAGTTCCGCTTGAGAGAGTGTCATGACATACCTTAGTGGTTGCGGATTTCGTTGATGGTGATAGTCAGGCTGTCCCAGTAGCTATTCATCGAGCTGATACGCCTTTCGCCAAGTGCCGTCAGTGAGAAGTAGCGACGTGGAGGTCCTGATGGAGACGGTTGCATACGGACTTTCAAAAATCCGTCAGCGCGAAGACGAGCGAGGATCGGGTAGACCGTGCTCTCCGACACCGTCATCTCTGGAATCGCCTTGAGTCGGGTCACGATCTCGTAGCCGTATGCCTCGCCTGGCCGGAGCACGTTTAGAACGCAAAATTCAAGCAGGCCTTTTCTGAGCTGAGTTACCCAGGTCTTCATACCGCCCACACTACTACGCAACAGCTACTACGTAAAGCATTATACTGGATACCTGGTCATGACCAGAGCAGACATCAACTGTAAAGCACTCCGATTAATGGCTATACGTCGGGCACACAGCTTCAAGAGTGACACCTGGGTCGCTGACCTACCGATCCCTTGCGCCAAATACTCACCCCGCCCAAACGAAAAGGACCTTCACCTAGTCCATAAAAAAAGCCCGCCGCAATGCGGCAGGCCATTCTCGTTCTTAGCTAGGCAACACTCAGAATAGATCGATACGACCCGCACGAGTTGCCGCTGCCCCAAACGGTGCACCGCTGTCCCATATGAACCACTGCGAGAACAGTGACAGGCCAGACAGCACCGGCAAGTTCGGCACCTGAACCTTGAGGGTGCCATACCCTTCGCCTGGAATGCCAGCGGCGCCGTCGAGGATCCAGGGGATCAACAGCTCTGAACCATTGAGAGCCACATTGACGCGGATTCCACTCAGCAAGGTCGAAGCCGATGCTGTGCTCAAAACAAGGGTCGATGGAGCACCGCCAAGGCCGTTGTTTATCCCCACTTTGAAATCAACATTGCCTAAGTTAGCAGGCACATTGCTGATCAACAATGGGAACCGGTTACCGGAACCCATCGTTGGGATGCCACTTTGAACACCGCCGTTCGTCAAAATCTGGCTGCGCAAGGTAGGGCGGTCGAACGGAGCAACGCCCGCGGCGACACGCGGGTCCGTCAAACCATTGGTGAGGAAGTCGATCAGATCATTTGCCTGATTCGGCGGCAAGTTCAACGGGATGATCTGCGGAGCCTTGTTCTGCTGGTTCGGACCACCACCTAAGCGGTAGAAGGTGATGACCTCACCAATGGTGCTGAATTGCCCATTGTGCATGAAGGAATTGCGCAAGCCCATGTTCCGAAGACTGGGCGTCTTGAACTCACCAGCGTGACCAGGGTTGCCGGTAACGCCTTGACGGCCGTTATCCTCAGAAATCGGACGCAGCCCAAGGTTGTGGAACTGATTGTCGCTAAACACACCGCTGGTGTGACAGATCACGCAACGACCAGGGCCTAGGAACACATTGAGGCCAGCTGCTTGCGGCGGAGTCAATGCCCCAGGGTTACCAGCAACAAACGCATCGTAAGGCGTCTGGTCAGGGACCAGGGTTCTTTGATAGGTCGCAAGCGCCAGCGCAATGCGAGCAGCGGAAATCGTCGAAGATCCAAACGCAGCTTGGAACAAGTCCGGATACGTAGTGCTACCAGCGACAGCATTAGCCATGTCCGCCGGTAGATTGGTTGCCAGAGCCATCGGCTTGACGGTGGTCAACTTCGCGACAGCCTGCGCGAAGCTTCGCGAATCATGAGCCATCTCGACGGACGACAGAAGCGGCTGCAGAGATTGGTTCTCAAGTGCGCCACCAGCCGGAATCAGCACTGTGCCGGTGTCAGGATCGACAAATGGACCTTCCGCACGCCCATCCCAGAACAATCTCGTGAAATAGGGCGCGGTCAGGAAACTCGGCGTCGCGCGACTCGTGACCTGAGGAGCAAAACGGAAGTCTGGATCCGGAATGTACTCATTGCTCGCGTTGCTGCGAATGACGCCCGGCGATCCAAAGATGTCGTCAGGGGTTCCACTTAGACCGTCTGCACCCGGATTGCGGGAACGACGCACATCTGCACCACCGGCGCCAAAGGTGTGACAGGTTCCGCAAGCAACGCGGTTGTCCGTAGACATCTGCTCATCCCAGAAAAGCAGCTTACCGAGCAACGCTTTCTGCGGCGTGATCTGGTTTTGAGCCGGAACTGGTAGGGGCGGCAAAGGCTGAGGGGGGCCACCGCCACCGCCACCGGGTCCACCGCCGCCGCCGCCGCCGCCGCCTTGGGCCACAACTGCCGAGGAGAGAATTAGTAAGGCAATGATTCGCATTTGTTGATCCGGGGAATCTTCTTAACAGTGTAGTCGACGGTCAGCGTCGAGGGGCCGCTATCCAGCTATACCAACGGTGGAATGCAGCGTTACCACACCGGTACAACGCGAAATTCTACTAATTCGCTGATCGAACGGAAGCCTCTTGGCGACCGTTCTGATGGGACTTACCTTGCGCCGGCACGACCAGTGGGCCAGAAGGCGGCAAAATCACTCGATTGCCGGAATCTTTACCCGAATCTTTCGGGTTGGGGTCGGCGACCAGCTTCACCGCCTGAAGCAGATGAATACGATGTGCGAGCAAGTCGGCAAACTGCCCCTTCACATCGACACTTGCTGCCCGCCTGTAGCAGCGACGGGCACGGCTGGCGACCCCAAGCCGCCGGCAAGCATCTCCCCTACCAATCCAGGCAGATGGATCCCACGGATTGTCCCAGGCCAAACCGCGAAATGTCTCTGCAGCTGCTGACAATTCTCCAGCAAGAAGCTGTCGAATCCCGCGGCGATAGCCAGCAGCGCGCCTCGGCGCAGCCAAACGCTTGCGGACGCATGCCCACAGGTAGAAAAAAGTCGTCAAAGCCGCAGTCGCCTGAAGGCACAAAAGTGCCAATTGCTGCACGTCTGCAGGACTTGCCAGGACATACCGCTGAACCAACCAGCAATCGATCGACACCCAAAGGACGACGGTCGCGCCAGCACCCAGCCAAAACCGACCAGTCCGCAAAAACAGCCAGGCAAACACCTGACCGACTGCAAATACCAGCACATTGGCCATCACGGCGTCGATGAACACGCGCCAAAGACTACGCAGAAACACCATTCGCTGCTACCGTGCTTCGCCTAGATGCCATTGTCAGGTCGGATCTATCTCGTGTTCACTCCGGAATTGTGCCGGCAGGATCCCTATCAAACCCTTGAGGCAGCACTGGCTGCCGGCGTTGATCTCGTCCAGTGGCGGCCAAGGCGACCAAGCCGGGACGGACTAGAGCGGACCAGGGCCACCTGCCGCGGCCACCAGACGCCACTGATCATCAATGACGATGTCATGTTGGCCCTCAGGAGTGAAGCTGCAGGGGCGCACGTTGGCCAAGACGACATGCCTAGCGATGCGGCTCGCAAACTGATGTTCGGTAGGCTTCTCGGAGTAAGCACGCACGACATCGCGCAGATCCAACTGGCTGCCAAAGCAACGGCCAATTACGTAGGGTTTGGCCCCTGCTTTCCAACCAAGACCAAAGACTACGACCAAGGCGTTGGCATGGAGGCGGTTGCTGCGGCGGTTGAGAAGTGCCATGAACTCAACATGCCCATGTTTGCGATTGGCGGCATCACGCCCACAAACTTGCCAGAGCTCTATGCCCAAGGGGTCAGGCGCATCGCGGTCAGCAGCTATGTGCTGCAACACGATAACCCGGCACAAGCCGTCCGCGAACTCCGCGAGGCACTACCGTAACGCCATCACAAGAGCAGCATCGCGTCGCCAAACGAGAAGAACCGGTAACGCTCCGCGATCGCTTCTCGATACAGATCGAGTGTTTCTTGATGACCAGCAAACGCCGAGACCAACATAATCAGCGTCGACTGCGGCAAGTGGAAGTTGGTCAGAAGCGCATCGACAACCTGAAACTGGCGACCTGGATACATGAATAGATCTGACCTACCGCTCGCAGCCGTAACCATGCGGTCTGTTGTAGCGCAGGTTTCCAGCGTCCGGCAACTGGTCGTCCCAACTGCCACGACACGTGAACCACGATCCCGAGCGCGAGCAACGGCCAAAGCCGTTGACTCCGGCAAATCGTAGAACTCTTCGTGCATGCGATGGTCGGTAACGATTTCGGCTCGCATCGGAGCGAACGTTCCTTCTCCAACATGAAGAGTCACGTAAGCGATCTCTACTCCGCGATTCATTAAGCGCTGCAACAAATCCGTGGTGAAATGCAGGCCAGCAGTAGGCGCGGCGACCGCACCGGCCTCGCGCGCGAAGACTGTCTGGTAACGCGCGCGATCATGCGCGACGTCTTCATCTGCTGGTCGCTCAATGTATGGCGGTAACGGCGCCCGCCCACATTTCTCCAAAGCCCCCACCACATCTCCTGAATCGGCGACCACGCGTAAACGCCAACGCCCACCAGCTAGCGCTTCCTCCAGCTCAAGCGTTACCGAGCCGTTTTCCATCGGCAACCGATCACCGACACGCAACTTCTTGGACGGCTTGACGAACGCTTCACCAATATCGCCGACCAAACTCAGCAGTAGACACTCGACAGCACCACCAGTACTCCTACGTCCTCGAAGACGCCAAGGTCTCACCCGAGTGTCGTTCAGCACCAATAGATCACCCGGCTCAAGTAAACCTGGTAGATCGGCGACGACTTTATGGTGACTCTGCCGATCCGAGCGGTTGTGCACAAACATCCGTGCTTGATCACGGGGCTCGACCGAGCAGCTAGCGATCAACTCGGGAGGTAAAGTAAAATCAAACTCTGAAACGCGCACAGGTGCGTTCATAGCCGGTCCATCACCAGTATGCCACGCCCGTCGCTACCGACAGGCCAAACGGAACATGACTTGCTGGAAACAAAGCTTCGAGTAACCATAGCTAGAATGCCGCAATGCGCCCGAATATCGAGCCTTCGTTCTCATGCATACATGGCGTTTGCAGGCCTTGCCGTGGCGTGCTCTGGCGGTGGCAGCAACAGCCCGCTGAGCAGCAATGCACCGCCCGAAATGCTGCTCAGTCGAGCCAGAGTTGAAAACGCCCACCGGTTTGCCGAAGTGGCTCTGCGAACATCTAGGAATTTAGGAACGGGCCGGGTCAGCGATCGCACAGGCATCGAAACCCATGCGCGCCTTCACCCCGACGGTGCCCGGGTCGTATTCGCACGCCAGCGATTCAATGATGACCCCAGCAGCCGCGAACTCTTCGTATCGACAATCGATGGCTCTGCCGCAGAACTTAGACTGACGGTTAACGCAGATCGCGACGACCATCCTGTGTGGTCGCCCGATGGCACCCAAATCCTCTATACGAGTGAGGCAAACGGTGCCCCTGGACTATGGACCTGCTCAGACAACGGTGGGAATGGCCAACCGTTTCTACCGACTCCACCAGGATTCTCCGACAGCGAAGCGGACTGGAATGCGGCAACGGACAAAATCGTGTTCAGCCGCCAAGATGCATCAGGTCGACACGTCTTATGGCTAGTCAATGGCAGCGGCTTCGGAGAGATCCCGCTTACCAACGGTGGATCGACAATCGGCAGCCAAAATGGTGACCGCCAACCTGCTTTCTCTCCAGATGGAAGCCTGGTGGTTTTCGTTCGAAGATCGGGAACAAACGCTTCAAAACTCTTTGTTTGCGATGTAGCAACGGCCACCACCACCGAAGTTTTCGAAACCGACGGCGAACTGGGCATACCGCGTTACTCGCCAACAATGGACCGTTTCTGGTTCGGCTTAGCAGAGCCTGATGCAGGACGGCAAACTCTGCGACTGGCACATCTGCCCTTAACTGGAGGGATCGCCACACTCGCCTGGCCAGATGAATATTGGCAACTGAACGGCATCGATTTCTTGCCAGCGACATCCCCCATAGAAGTCGCCGGGACGGCCGAACGACTTGATGTCCGCGAAATCTCAATGCAAGTCGCCATGGCTAGCAACTCTTTCGGCGCACTCTCGCAACTGAGCGAAGACGACGGCAACAAGTTCTACCTACAGACGGCTGAGAGTGGTGGCCGCGAAGTAGCTGCCATCAACTGCCGCTTCGACTTACCCATTGCAACACCTGAAGACATGCTCGAAGTCCGTGTACGCGCGATCGCGCAGTCCTCGCGTATCGATGGCGACAGCGTCTTCAGGATGTCCATTCGAAATCTAACAGACAACCGCTATGACACCGTTGTTGAGCTAACTCCCACCTCTACAAACGAGCAACTGATGGAGTTCCGAACGTCGAGTCTGCGACACATCACAGCTGAAAAAGTCCTTCAGTTCACGGTCATAGCAGATCTTGATGGCGGCGACCCCGCTGATGTATGGATCGACATGGTCGAAGTCATCTTGATACCCAGACAAGGCACGTAGATCCTGACCGATAAAGCTGCTAGCGCTGCCGTTACCAGCGACTCAAATCAAACAGTAACCCGATACTGCCACCGATCAGCGCGCCACGATCACGCCGTCCGCGCTGGTGACCAATGATTGCGCCTAATCCGGCCCCGACGACGGTATTGACCGGAAACCGGCTGCTACGAGACGATCGGTATGCCCGCCGATTGTAGAGATAGTCGTCGTATGTTGAGTAATGTTGACGAGAGTCTGCGCCGACCGCAGCGCTTGGCTGTGCGGGCTCAATTTCGACCAGCACTTCGACCTCTTCAGTAATGGTTCTGTATGTGGGACGCGCAGGAAGAAACCCATCGCCACGCCGTAGCCATGCACTCGGTGAAGCTTGTATTGCTGCCTTAGACTGATCGCGATCAGCACGTCCAGCATGCGCTGCCATTCGATCAACGCTCATTGCTGGCCGCTCTAACTGGAGAGGCGGCGCCAATTGCGCCCGCGGCTGCAACTTCGGCGCAGCACACGACGCAGTGATAAGCAACAAACCTAAAATGGCACACTTTGAATGAGTCAGCGCAAGCATGTCTATTTCCACCTAGTAATTCGGCACTACCCGCAAGATCCAATCACGTGCTTGTGACGTCGATGAAGTTACCGAGTGGTTGTAAGTCTCTCCTGGACCGATAAGCGCGACCTGAAAGTTGGTTTCGTCACCGATCGGCAGCTTCTCAAGATCGGTAAAGCTCACTTGAATGCGCACCTGCAACCCGTCATCGCTGACGTTGCGAATCGGCACAATCACCTTCAACTGGTTGGTCCCCTCGACACGCTTGACGCTTGCCCGCCCAAACCGCAAATCTCGGTGCAAACGCGGGCTAGACACGACAACGTTTGTCGCCTGCTCGGCATCATCCTCAATCGCCTGACCAGGATAAGGGGCCATGGAAGAGCAGGCAGTGAGACACGCTAGAGCCGCTAACCAGGAGTGTGAGAGGAGCTTATTCATGAGCATTGGAGTCAGCTGTTGGTTGGGATTGATGGATTAGCGCACGGGACGGACTTGGCTCACTTCGGGTTCGACACCAGCAAGGTCGTTTACGCCATCGATTTGGAAGGTGCAACTAACGGCACTACCGCCAACGAGTGTTGCCGACCCAAGACTCTGCCAATCAGGATTGCCGAGGGAACCATTATTACCGATTGAGAAGGTCTCAAAGCTAGCTGCGAGCCGACGGCTGATGCGCGCCTCAACAAACCACTTACCGCCATCACCAGCCCACTTCCGCACGACGATCGGAGGCCGGAGCATAAAGAAGATTTTCTTCGCGACCTCAGCCTTAGCCTTGTCGGCGACCGCAGTAACGAAAGCAGCCTGGCGGTCTACCGAGAAACTCGCAGGGTTGTCGCCCGCAACAGCAAACGTCTCTTCGAGAAGCACCGTTCGCTCAATCAGATTTTCGATGCGCAATGCAACCCTTACAGAACCGCCCTGCATGTACTCAGGCCGCGGCCCACTTGTTGGTCGAGCTCTATTTGGCCTCTCGACCACGGAGTTCACATTGATGGATTCCCAATTGACAATGACACGATGAGAGGCAACCAATTCATGGCCCAATTTCTCACGCTGCGCAGGCTCACTCTGCTCAGAGGCACGAACGCCTGAGGCTTGGCTAACAACTTTGACGGCACCGCTGCGGCGGAGGTATTCTCCTATCTTCGGCCCCTTAAACCTGCCTTTACGGCGATCAAATGCACTACCAAGTTCATCTTCTTCGTAGCGCTGTAATTGCCAACTGGACAAATCATTGCCTTGCAACTCGATGACAAGAGCTGGCTCAAGCTTGTCCAAGCTGGCAACCAATGCACGCAGGGTCACTTCCCAGTTACGCTCAGCATCCTGATTTCTACTGGTGACTTCATACTTCTGCACAAAGCCAGAAATCTGCTGCTGGACCCATGGACGCTCCAACCCTGACTCGCCGTCGAAAAATCTTGCCTGCCCGCCATCCTTGCTCTGACTGATGACGTCAAGGCGACTGCGAATGGCTGGTCCGCGCGCCACAACAACACCTTTAGACTTAGCGACTGCATCTTCCAGAGCTTGGGCTAGAGCTGCTCGATAACTTGGCGCGCGCCCAAACCCCTCGGTCGAAGGCTCCTGAGCTGATCGTGCCTTGCCCGAACTACCGACCTTATCGATCGCTACGGTTGTCTGGGCGCTGATGCCGCCAACCAGAGCAGCAAGAAGCAGAATCGTCGTCTTCATCGTGTTGTCGGCAGAGAAATGCGGATCAGAGTCAGTTAGGGATCTTGAAGCGCACGTAGAACAGGGCCGTTGCAGATAATTATTGCTGCGTTACAGCAGCCGGTCTCGAGGCAACCAATAGCCACACTTCGCCGGATGCTGGAACGGTGATCCGTAATTTATGCTGCAAGCGAGGCAATGCACTTCCTCGGCCATCAAGAAAGTCCACTGTCAGGTCATGGTCGCCCGGCGGCACCTCTGCCGTCAAAACCTGAACCGTCGATGGCAAAGTAGGCCAATAGCGCACATCTGCAGCCGCCGCCGTCAGAGCGCTGACCACCAACAAGGCCCCACCAGCGATGAGCTGTGCATGGGCAGAATCGCTGTTACCCCGTCGATTGCGTTTCCGCAGACCGTTGGTGACCAAGACCTCCCCAGCAATCGCGGTCGAGGTCTTAAAAACGGCCTTACCTTTACGAATGCCCTCCATTGCCAAGCCGCCGAGTGTGGCGGCCTGGTAATTAACATCACTCAGGACGAAAGGACGTCCCAAGTCTTGTTCACCGAGCAGAACACGTGCGGAAGCTGCTGGGTGCCCCTGCGGACGGAAGCGCGCAAGCTCTTCTTGGCGACCGTCAGCAAACTTCTCGGGACCTAGGCCAATCGGCAGCAAGATGACCAAGTTTCCCTTACTTGGTTCGGCCAGCAGCGAATTGTTGGCTTGACCGCGAGCAGCGTGCGCAACCGCGAAATCATTCGCGACGCGAGCCTCTTCAAAGTATTCATCGGCGCCAGACCCGCCGTAAAGATTGCTCATCCGCCCCGCCATCCAAAACAACAGCGCATTGTCGGCCTGGAACTTCTCATCCGCAACTTCAGTATCGGCCAGAATACCCTGTTTCAACGCCGCCCGAGCGTTATCCGGCTCTCCCTTGATCAGATAGCAATAGGCCAAGTAGAAGGCGTTCATCGCCTTCTCATAAGAGTCGCCCTTGTAGGTTTTGCTACTCTCACTACCAACGATTGCGGCAGTCACTTCACTGCCGCTTGTCGCCCAGGTTCCCATGATGCGCGCCGCCAACTGGAACGATTTTAGAGCCCCCGCGGGGTCCCCCATCGCCAATTCACACTGCCCCTGAACATTCAGAAGTAGAGCGCGATTCTCTACGGCGCCGTCAAGCTCCTCCTGCTCCGCAAACGCCGTAACCGCGCGGTAATCACCAGCGAGAAAACTCGATACTGGAACCGCTGGCTGCGCAATGGAACAACCGGCAGCGGGGATCGCTGCCAGCATCGTTAGCAGCAGCGAGGACAGAAACGATGAACGTTGCACGTGCGGCTTACCTCGAGCGGTGAAGACGTGATAGATCCCTGTCAAATCGCTATTCAGCGATTGATGACCGATTTTTCTGATTCCGTCTTCATTTCGTAATCATCAGTCCAAACAAGCTCACTAGTAACCAAGTCCGTCAACTCGAAGGTCACCAGGATGTAGGAAGATTTTAGGCTGCCAGAAACTCGGTCGCGGCTCTTCATTGTGCCCTTCAGCACAAAATCACTACCAGACACCTTCCGGTTGTTTTCGCCAGAAACCTGGCCGCGCTCCTTCATGCGACGCTCAGCATCAACCAGATCATTGGCACTTGGGGAGCGGTCAATGATCTTGACCTGACTACGAAAGGCCTTGAATAGATTCGTGCGCAACTTGGTCAGGATCAAGGTCTTGTCGATCGTGTCCGAACTGTCGTTGACCATCTCGTAAATGTAAAACGAGGCCCGTGCGCCATCACGGGACGGCGCCAAGACCCCATATTCTTTGATATCGGCGGCAATACGTGTGGCCATGGTGCGTATGTCCATGCTCTGAAGGCCAGTGCCAGTCACGCTATCTGCAGCATCTGAGGAAACGCGAATATCACGGGTACTGCCACAGGCGGTCAGAAAAAGGCCTAACAGGCCAACAATCACAGAGCGAATCATCATGAGTATTTAAGATAGGTGTCTACGGCGGAGCGAACCTTGGGATGCCCGCGCACACCATAGATTCTCTACAAAACGCAGAGTGTGGAGAATCGTTGCGCAAGCATCTCTACTGCAAAGCAGAACAAGCGTTGGCGATAGACGCAACACCCCATAAACTCCATGGCAGCGATATTGTGCCAGCATCCACCGTTTTGCTAATTCCTGCTTACTGCGAATCCGGAAGGGTCGGAGATGTTGTGCGTGCCGTGCGTCGGCAAATTTTAACGGGCCATCTTCCCGCAATCGATGTCCTGGTGATCGATGATGGCAGTCCCGACAGCACCGCGCTGGAAGCCCAAGCCGCCGGCGCACGCGTCGTCCGGCATCCATTCAACCTCGGTTATGGCAGCGCGTTGCACTCCGGCTACTGCACGGCGATGCGTTCTGGCTACCAGCGCGTCCTGCAGATGGATGCCGACGGCCAACATGACCCGAGAATGCTGATCCGCTTGCTCAACTCGCTAGATGCTGGTGCCGATGTGGCGCTAGGCTCGCGATACCTAGCTTCAGACGCTCCAAAAAGCAGTCTGTCACGGCGAATTGGCACGCGCGTGTTCTCCTGGATCGCCAGCCGCCTAACCCGAACACAAATTTCCGATCCGACCAGCGGATTCCAGGGATTTTCTCGCCGTGCTCTCGAGTCCGTCACAAACGATGGCTTTCCTGAAGACTACCCGGACACTGATGTCTTGGTACAGCACCATCGAGCCGGCTTGGTCGTCCGCGAAGTCGCCGTCGTCATGCACGAACGAATCGGCGGCCTCTCCATGCACCGCGGAGCGAAGATCGCTTACTATGGCTACAAGATGCTGCTCACCTTGCTGATGATGCCCATCCGTCGAGCAACCCCACTCCGCACTGCTGACTCCGTTGCGAGGATGACGTGAACAAAGATCTCGTCTCACAAATCGCGCAGAGTCTTGCACCAATGCATGATCGCCAACAAATTGTCGCGGTCGCAGGTGCCATATCCATTGCACTGATTGTTTTTGAGCTAGTTCGGCGCCGTAAACTGCGTGAAGAGTATTCGTGGGTCTGGATCGTTACCGCCATTTCGATCGTAGTACTCGCACTCAATCAAAGCCTGCTGCTGACGCTCACGAGCTGGATAGGTGCCGCAAGCCCGGCATCAACATTGTTCTTTGGCGCCATCGTCTTCCTGCTAAGCCTGTCCGTGCAGTTCTCGATTCGCCTGAGCCGACTCACCCATCGCCAACGCACTGTCGCCCAACGGCTTGCGCTGCTGGAGGCAGAGCTCGCCGATTTCCGCAAGCAAACGGGTAAGAGCAACATAGGTTCGACTAGCCAAAAGCGCATTGCTCGCCGGGAAGCCAGCAGCGACGAAGTCGCCTGAGCGACAAATGAGCGACCCGTCGGCGCAACAACTAGCAGCTAGAGTCAAACACGAGTTTCGACGTCGATTGCTCGAGGAACAACTGCCACGCATCACTCGCTGCGCGGAACTGTTAGGAGAAACGGCGGTCTGGAACCGACCATCTAACAACACGAACTCTGTTGGCAGCCTGATCCTTCATATAGCTGGCAACACCACCCAGTGGATCATGGTGCAGTTCACCGAGCTCTGCGATCGCCGCCAACGCGACACCGAGTTCGAGACGCAATCAGATCTATCTGTCGCTGAATTGACGACACGCCTGCGGCAGGTATACGAACAAGCTTGCGCTACCGTAGATCAGGTATCGCTCGAGCAGCTGCTCGCTGCCCGCACAATTCAGGGTTACGAAGAAACAGGCCTGTCCGCGATCTTGCACGTGCTCGAACACACTTCGGGCCACGCCGGGCAGATCTACGCGTGGACAAAGCAAACAACCGGCATCGATTTACGCTTCTACGACCTGTAGCCACTATTTCCGACGCAAGACGGCGAGGAAGAATCCATCGCAACCGTGCCTGTCAGGCCGCACCGACAGCCATGTGCCCGATTCATCACTGATCCGCCGGCCAAGCGTCCCACCCAAAATCTCGGTCACGCGCACGGATTCTAAATCGGGGCGCAGTCCACAAAGCCGGCGAATTTGCTGTTCGTTCTCGCTGGGCAGCAGCGAGCACGTCGCGTAGACCAAGCGCGCCCCTGGCCGCAACCATTCCGAGGCCTGCATCAACAGTTCCTGCTGTGTCTGTTGCATAGCTGCCAAGTCCGACTCATCAATGTTCCAACGCGCCTCAGGCCGACGCCGCCAAGACCCCGAGCCACTGCAGGGCGCATCGATCAGAATCCGATCCGAATGCCTCGCTAGGCGCTCAAAGTTACGATCAACTTCTGCTGTGCCATCCAGGTGCAATGGCTGCACGTTATCAGCACCAGCACGACGCAGACGCTGCCGCATCTCCCTGACTCGCGCAGCATGTACATCACCAGCAAATACCGCCCCGCGATTTTGAAGTAATGATGCAAGGCCAAGAGTCTTGCCGCCACTGCCACAACACATGTCGAGCACCTTGCCGCCCCTGGGCGGTGCGGTTGCCAGAACCGCCAGTTGGCTCGCTTCATCTTGCTGTTCAAAACAACCGTCGGCATACGCCTGCGTCTGGAACAAGTCTTGCGTGCCCAGAACATGCACAGCTGTTTGAGCATATTCCGCCGCCACCGCTTCGATACCTTCACCAGCCAATCTTGCAATCAGGTCGTCGCGCGAGCCAAGCCGCAACAGATTGACCCTCAAAGTCCTCGGCGCAGGCGTGGCCAACGACTGCAAGACTGCATCGGCCTCGCCGGCAAAGGCTTCACGAAACCGGGGCACTAACCAATCGGGAATGGAATGCCGTATGGCGAATCGTTCATCGTCCTCAGACATTGCCTGCAGGCGTTGCTGTATGACCTCAGCCGTAGGCAGGTCTCGTGCATGTGCAGGCAACCGGTGCCCTGACTCCGCAAGGCTTACGAGAACGTATGCACGGGCCCGCTCAAGGGGATGCCGTGGACGCTCCTCCTGAAGCGCAAACCTCAAACGCCGATGGCTAGCAATCACAACGGCAGCTATCCGCGAAACCTGCGCACGCATCGCGGAAGACTCCATCCGCAATGCCGGCATACGCGCCATGATGTCAGCAGGCCCACGTTTTTCCGTAAAGCATCGCTCGACGACCTGAGCGGCATGCATGACGGTCTGATCATCCACTTCCTGCTTCATGACACTCACTTGTGATATGGATGACCGTCGATGACCGTTGCAGCGCGATAAAGCTGCTCAACCATAACGACTCGCACCAACCCGTGCGGCATGACCATCTTCGAAAGCGACAAACACTGATCTGCCTGCCGCCGAAACTGAGGATCGAGCCCATCAGCACCGCCAATTACGAACGCCAGATCACGTCCGATCTGCTGCCAACCCTCAATCTTTTCGGCAAACCGCTCGGTCGTCCAAGACTCACCGCGCTCATCTAGTGCAACGACTAACGCACCCTTGGGGAGAGCATTCTTAATTCGCAGCGACTCGGCTGCCTGCACCTTCTGTCTGGTCACACCACTTGTGCGCGCCTCCGGCTTGATCTCAAGCACCTCAAACTGCCAAGCCCGAGGCATTCGCTTCTCGTATTCGGCACATGCAGCAACCACCCAACTAGGCTGGCGTTGTGAAACTGTCAATAAACGCACCTTCATCGATGTCCACTATGACAATACTGCCGATGCTCAGACAACGAATGTCTGAAAGGACTCAAAATGAAGATGACATACGCAAAGACCCAATCCACGTCACCGGTCTATATACATGCCGGAGTTAACGTTCGCGCTCGCAAGGATCCCATACTATCCGCGGGTATTAACAATCTGACTGTCCACGATCTTGCTGGCCTGGATCGCAGCCAACAGCCGAAGAACCCCACAGCAATTGGGGCACGTAAAGATTTCTACCCGAAAGCCCCACAGCACGCAGTTCCGCCCACTTACAGAAGCGCCGAACTGCGCGACGCCACTTGCCGGGGCGATGCGGCACCCTGATCTGGTGCATAATAAAAGGCGGTGATGCTGTGCCTGGCACCCTCCTGACTAGTTTGGGAAGTCTAGGATCGTTATGTCGGTTGGGTTGGGGATGACGGGCATGGTGCGCACGAGTTTGTCGGTGAAGATGCTGTAGAGTTCGGCGCGGCAGACGGATTCGGGGAAGCTAGCTACGACGGAGTGGTTGCGGACGATGGCGAACCTGTGAATGCCGGGGAAATGGTTGCCGCGCCAAGCTGATTGGATCTCGAGCTCGTTGCCGAAGACGTCGAAGAGCTTGAGCTTCAGCCAATCGCTGTCAAGACCAGTGGTTGCGACCCGGAAGGGCAAAAGGCGCATCAGGTCCACTTCTGCAAGGTTGGCATTGTCCTTGTACGTAATGGTCTGCGTAATGTAGCCCGGCTTGGTGATGGTGATGAGAAGGTCGCCGCCTGGGGCGTCGAGGAAGCGGCAGTTGCCGGCCAAGTCTGTGATGGCCTTTCGTGCTTCGCCAACATTGGAGGTGATCGTCCTGCTGCTGTACTCACTCTGAGTCTCGGTGCTCAGCAGCACTACTTCGAGTTCTACTTCTGCACCTTCGATGTCTTCGCCAAGTATGTTGCCAACGCGCACGCGCAACTCTGGACGGACGCGGGGTTGGGTAATTTGAATGGTCGACTCTTGCCGCGCATCAAATGGTCCGTGGGTTTGGGCGAAGCCAGTGGCTTCATCAATGATGCGTAGATGGTAGGCGCGATCAAGAACGCCTGGGATGCGAAACTTGCCGTCGGAGTCGGTCGTGTCGTGCGCGCCCAATCTGTGTGTTGATGGACGCTCTACAAAGCGCGGCACAAAGCGGCCATGATCTAGCGGCGTCGCATCGGCAAGCGTCACGATCAAGCCGCTGACGGGATCGTTGTGTTCGTTGACGATCTTGCCGGCCATGGCGCGCGTGTCATCACTGAGGCGAGCCAATCGCGCGGTGACCAGAGTTGGATGGTCGTCTTCAAATAACAGCACTTCGAGCTGCATCGGTTCGTAGCCTTTTGCTGCTACCCACATGGAGACTGGGCTGCCGGTGAGCGCTAAAAACGACAACTTGAACTTGCCGTCCTCCTCGGTTTGCGCATCTGCCTGCGCATTCACCACTCGCGCACTTGCACCACGGATTGGTTCGCCCCCAAGTGTCACCACAGTGCCAGCGATGGCGAACCGCACCAAGGTCGGAGCGTCCTTCTTCGTTTTGGAGCGCTTCTGAGACTTGGAATTTTTAGTGCCGAGAACGAGGTGTAAGTCATGGCGATCTTGAGTCGGAATCGAGATCACCGATTCTTCCGACCTGACCTGACCAACCGCTAACGTTCCGAACGGAAAAGCGGGCACGTTGCTCATTTGGAAGTTGCCAACTGCGTCCGTGGCGACCTTGATGCGGTAGCGCTCCAAGTGTGTTCCAGATGCGGCGACCGGCAATCCAACGGTATCTTGGTAATCTGCTGTCACGATTTGTTCTGGCGCCGGTTTACCGTCCTGGTCGACGACGACCCCGGTCAACTGCACAAACCGGGTGGCCACGACCAATGCGTCGTCGATGCCGGCCGGGGCTTCCTTGCCGCTGACCGACCACGAACGCAGGGTTGCGAACTTATGCGAGACGCGCAGGGTGCCTTGCTCGCGCGGAACCTGCACATCGAAGCGACCTTCGCGATCACATTGACCAAGGGGTTGGCAGTCGGCGGCGTCAGGGCCAGCATCCTTTGGCCAACCCTTGGCAAAGATAATCTCCAGATCTGGTAGCGGCACGCCTGCATAGTCAAGGACCTGCCCGGCAATGCGCACCGTGGTTTGCGCAGTCGGTGCCCCGGTGCTGCGCTCATCGGCTGTGACCGAGTCACGTAGGTTGGTCGTGACGACGTCATTCAGCACAGGGCCGCTAGTTACCATCTGCGCCACATCGCCTGCACTATTTGGTCCAGTGACCGGTGGCTGCGTCGGCGCAATGGCCTGCATGGTCACCCAGACGAGTGCAGCTACAGCAGGTGGCACCAACAGCAATAGCGCTTTAGGATGTGCGGTTGCGATTGGCGGTCGCGGTTGCGGCGAGCCACCGAGCGCTCCCAGAGGCGCGACCAAGCCGGCCAGTTGACCACGCCATTCTTTGCCACGCTCGCTCTCGAATCGTTTGCGCAGGTGTTCGTGGGCGCGATGCAATCGGGTGCGTACCGTCGCACCTGGGATATTCAGCTTCTGCGCTATCTGCTCCGGAGTCTGGTCTTCGAAGTAACGTAGCAGCACGACGGTTCGAAAGGGCTCCGCCAGTTCGAGCACCGTCCGCGCAACTTGCTGCCGCCCTTCGACGCGAGCGACCAAATCGGCCGGATCCAGAGCCAAAATCGAAGCTGATTGCGACGCTACTTGTTCGTGGTTGCGGCGACGCTGCTTGCTGCGAATGGACTTGCCAGCGATCCGCCGGGCAACCTTCGCGAGCCACGCTGGAAGTGCCTTCTGATCATGTAGCTCGGCGCCCATTGCCTGACCCCAGACCTCTTGCATTACGTCGTCAGCTTGGCCGTCATCGACTAGGCGGAGCACCAAGGCGCGCAGCCAGCCGTCATGCTTGGCAAGCAGCTCGGGTGAGAGATCGGACATCGTGATACTGGTCATGTTGCCCTGAGGTGCCCGGCCGTGGTGGCTGCGTTCCCGAGTTTTTCAAAAAAGCGCTGCGCATCTCGGTGCGGGCAGCGTGGACCGCCTTCGAGCACAGGTGATGCAACGCGCGGCTCAGACCATCCGAAGCCCGCCACCCGCGATCGCAACCGGGCGATCACCCCGTCAAGCCGCCTGTTTCCGCGCCAGGGCCAACTCCGGCAAATCGGACGGCAGCCGGTAACCGCGGTAGCGCGCATTCATGGCCCGCAGCACCCGCTCAATGTCGGTTGACTACCCGCCTTCGCTTACCAATCGAAGAAGTCGAAGACAGATCCGAGGTCTACATCCGGCCAATCCAGTCAGGACAGGTCGACGTCGAGCCAAGACTCAGATGCAGGTTGCGGTAGCCGCGGTGGCGCAGCATGGAAGGTGGGCTTGATGTTCATGGTGCGTTCACATCTGCTGAACTGACAGGCGCTACTGTGATCCAGTGCTTGTGCCGTTAACTTCGTGAATCACCACTGTCTGCCCGTGCACGCAACCAGGATGACGTGTCAAGCAAGGACCCGAATCAAGAACTCACGCACAGCCATGATCTCGTCCAAATTGACGCTGTGTGGGATTGGATAAGTATGAAAATCGACTGAATAACCGCGCTGCTGCAATACGGACCTAGCAGCCTCGCCGCGCTCTAATGGCACCATGGGGTCAAGGCTGCCATGAGCCTGAAAAATCGGAACATCTTTGTTAGCAGTGCTTGCCTCGACATCCAACGACTCCTCGACAACCATGTAGGTCGACAGCGCGATCACTCCGGCAAGACGCTCAGGCTGACGCAAGCCCTGAAACAGCGCAACCGCACCACCCTGCGAGAAACCTGCGAGCACAATGCGATCCCAAGGGACTCCGCGCTCATGCTCGGCAGCCATGAGGGCAGCGACTTGCGCTGCTGATCGACGGACGCCCACCTCGTCATGACGTCGCTGCAAATCAATCTCAGAGATGTCATACCAAGCAGGCATGACCATTCCGCCGTTAAGGGTCACTGGAATCGATGGGGCATGCGGCAATACGAATCGCACCCCCAATTCGTCAGGCATCGACAATTCGGGCACAATCGAAGCAAAGTCGCTGCCATCTGCTCCGAGGCCATGCAGCCACACGACCGATGCTCGGACAGGCCCTTTGGGATCGATCTCGATGGCAGGTAGCAGCTGGGTCATGTCGGCGATCGTGCGGCCGCAGACGCCCGCCGACAAGGGAAGTTCTGTGCAAATTCCTCGCAATAGAACCAAGACAAAACGAGGCCATTGTCTGGGCCTTGGATGCTCAAAATCGACGCAGAGACGACTATCGCTCACTCACCGGCTAGACCGGCGACTGCAAACTCGGAAGAATTGCGCCGCCAGACACCATGCAATTATGCACAGTCATGGGCCTCTGGACCGTAAGCTGCCCGCAATGATGACCCCCACTAGTATTGGCTCAGGCCGCCGTTCATGAGCACTGACTTCGCTTCGTTGGGCGTCGCTCCGACCATCCTAAAAGCCCTAGCCGCTCGCGGCTATGAGACTCCGACACCTATTCAGGCAGGATCTATTCCTCACCTCCTCGATGGAGCTGACTTGCTAGGTATTGCGCAGACAGGCACCGGAAAGACTGCTGCGTTCGCGATTCCGATGCTCCAGATTCTGCACGAGGAGAAAGAGCGCCCGCGCCCGTGCATGCCACGAGCACTGGTTATGGCTCCGACACGCGAACTAGCAATCCAAATCAAGGACGCCTGCATCGAATACGGAGCCGGCCTTGGGCTCAAGGTGGCAATCGTCTTTGGCGGGGTCGGCCAGACCCCTCAGGTAAAAACGCTCAAGGCAGGTGTCGATATCTTGATCGCAACACCTGGGCGCCTGTTAGACCTGATGAGCCAGGGACACTGCAAACTTTCGGACGTCGACATTCTTGTTTTAGACGAAGCCGACCGGATGCTGGACATGGGCTTCCTACCCGACGTGCGACGCATCTTACAAAAGCTGCCTCGCGACCGGCAATCGCTGTTGTTCTCGGCCACCATGCCGCAGGACATCACAGCACTCGCAAAGAAGATTCTATACGAACCAGTGCGCGTCGAAGTTACGCCACCGGCAGCAACAGCCGACCGCGTCGAGCAATCGGTATACCACGTACAGAAATCCCGAAAGCGTGACCTGCTGGTCAAGCTGCTCAAAGACCCAGAGTTCGTCCGCACGCTAGTGTTCACCCGAACCAAGCACGGGGCAGATCGCGTCGTCCGCCACCTCATCAAAGATAAGATCTCCAGCTACGCTATCCACGGCAACAAATCCCAAGGTGCACGAGAGCGCGCGCTCGGAGAGTTCCGCAGCGGCAAGGCTACGGTCTTGGTTGCGACCGATATCGCGGCACGCGGTATCGACGTGCCGGAAATCACCCACGTCATCAACTTTGATCTGCCCAACATTTCAGAGAGCTACGTGCACCGCATTGGCCGGACAGCACGGGCTGGACGCGCGGGCATCGCAATCTCGTTTTGCGATGAAGACGAGAACGAATACCTGCGCGACATCCAGAAGTTGATCAAGCAGCGCATTCCGACGAAGCGCGTCCAAGACATCAGCAAAACAAATGACCCGGAACAGGAGCATAAAGCGAAACCAGAGCGAGAAGAACGAACCGATGGTAGCGACACACCACGCGACCGATTACGCCCTGACTCGCGACACACGCCAGGTCCGTATGCTAACTCCGATGAGATTCGGCAACGGCCACCAAGACGGCCAGCCGACCAAGCTGCTGGACGCCGACGCGGCGAAGCGCGCCCAGGTGGACGCTCGGTAAAACGCCCCAGCAAGAAGGGGGCGCATCAAAAACAACATCACACGCACCCCGGAGCCAAGTCATCCGAATCATCCGCAAACAGCAACAGCCCAAAACGGACTGGTGGTCCCGGTAAGAAAGCGGCCAAAAAAGGTGGCCGGCCTACGACACGCGGGCGTCGCTAGCAAACGATTCGCAGAGCATCGCAATCGCGACGCCACTCAGTAGATCATTCAGCACCAGATCGCAGATGTAGGGCGCAATCAAAGTGCTAGCCCTACAAATGCCACGCATGCCATTACAAAGCACGTGCGGTCCTAATGGGATCACTCGCTTCCACAGGGAACTCGTTGTAACAGAGCGATTGTTCAGGCAATGATAGCTGCGCGTAGTGCAGCAAACGCAACAGCCAAAGCTAGAGTCATAAGCCGCTGCTCCGATCACCCCACATTCTCAGCATGCAAGTTGCCTTCGCATTGTTTCGCTACGTCCCGTTTGGAGGCATGCAACGCGACATGCTTACCGCGGCGATGCGATGCCAAGCACGTGGTCACACCGTTTCCATCTACTGCTACTCGTGGGAAGGCGATCGACCGATAGGCATCGCCGTGACAGTGCTCAAAGTAACGGGGTCTACAAACCATGTTCGTGCGCGCCATTTTGATAGGTCACTGCAGCAACAACTGCGCCAGCAACAACCAGACGTAGTCATCGGCTTTGATAAGCTGAGTGGCCTAGACCTATACTTTGCAGCCGATCCCTGCTTCGTTACTCGGACCGCAAAACGTAACGCTCTTTATCGCCTCCTACCGCGCTACCGGACGCTTCGTAACTTAGAGGGAGCTGTATTTGGCTCATCAGCCACAACACAGATTCTGCTGCTAGATGATCATGAACGCGATCATTACCAACGCACATGGCAAACCAGCAGCGACCGTTTCGCGCTGCTACCTCCCGGCATAGCAAAAGACCGCCTGAAAGGACCAGACGCACACGCACTCCGCAACCAAGGGCGAACTGAATTTGGGATCGGTGATCAAGACAAACTCGTGCTGCTGCTAGCGGCCAACTTCGAACTGAAGGGTCTCGATCGAGCCATGAAAGCCATCGCGGATCTACCTGATAAGCTGCAGGCGCACACCCATTTGCTAGCCGTCGGACAAAATCCACCGAAATGGCTAAGCCGACTAGCAAAACGACTTGGCATCGCCTCGCGCGTTAAGATGATCGCCGGCCGCGACGACGTCCCACTGCTACTACAGTCGGCAGACATACTGATCCACCCAGCACGCAGAGACACAACCGGCACAGTCTTACTAGAAGCTATCGCTGCAGGCTTGCCGATCTTATGCACAGACACATGTGGTTACGCCAAACATGTGCAAGCTGCCGGTTGTGGTCACGTGGTAGGCAACTGGGATGAGACCAACAGCGCGAGCAAACATCTGCTCAGCCTGCTTTCCAAGGACACGTCATCACTGCAAGAGGCAGCCGTCACCTACGCACTTCAGCATGACCTCCACGGCATGCACGATGCAATTTGCCGAGCGATCGAAGCTTGATCTAAGCCGAAGGCTACTTGCCTTGGTCAGCGACCAATAAGCTGTCGCGAATTGGGCGCCACGACACTTCGCAGCCGAGCTCTACTAGCCAATCGACGGCCACATCAACGCAGTTGTATGGCAACCAGTATGAGTAATCAGTAGGCACAAACTTGAGATTCGAGTCACGATTGACGATCACAAATTTACGAGCTTCGTCGAACTCCGCCTGCAATCGCCGACGTAGCTTTGATGCATCCTTGCGACTGACAATCATCGACTGAAGGCTGATCTCATCAGCCAAATCCGAGAGTTCTTCGGCAGCACGTGCACCAAAAGCACGGCGGCATAGAGTCCCCTGCGTCGGCCACAGCACCGTATCTATAGCTTGGAACCAATAGACGTTTTCAAGGGCATAGTAACTCCAGTCACCAAACCCGAACTCAACGTATT
>CBFIIO010000001.1:67047-183030 GCA_965662465.1 Planctomycetota bacterium
GACCTGGGTTGCCAGATGCACCGGGGTCCGGGGGCAGAACGATTCCGGTATGAATCGCTTCCGACAAGACAAAGATTTCTACAGGGTCCACAACGTCCACAGGCGGGACGACCGTCGACGTGCAAGCCACCAGCGAAAAAGTGACGGCAACCAGCGACGACAGCAAACGAGCTGCTCTCCAGGGACTGGCAGGCCGACATTCGCAAGATGTTTGGCCGCTGCGGTGCTCAACAAGCAGTGAGGTCAACTCCACTGCAGAAGGAATCGCGACAACATCTATGCACCTCGACCGACCAGTCTGGCTGTCGGTGACTTCGGCAATGCTTGGCGGGCGATGAGACATTGGATCAATTCCGACTATAGCGGGCTGTCCTCAGCTTCAAAGACAACCTCGGCAGTCTCAAAGTAGAAGGAACTGAACATGCCCGCTGACCTTAGCTATGCTTTCCGAATGCGCACTGCATTGCTCGCTTCTCTGATCTTGACCGCATCCTTAGGCGCCGAACTGCCGGCTCAAAAGAAGCGCAGCAAAAAGCCTTCGACCAAACAGACTGTAAAAGCCCCGGCGGATGACAAACTGACCGCCAAAAACAAGGTCATTCGTGCGATTGATAGATTCCGCAAAGCAAAGGTACGCACCACAACGAAAAGCTGGCGCACCAAATTGCCGAGGCCACCGGAGCAAAAATTTGACAGCAAGTACCAATACAATTGGCACGTCGAGACCACCGTTGGCTCGATGGTCATTAACCTGCTACCCAACGCAGCGCCGAAACACGTCACGAGTGTCATCTACCTTTCGCGAAGCGGCTTCTACAACGGACTAGAATTCCCACGCGTGCTAAAAGGCTTCATGGCACAAGGCGGCAGTCCGACCAACAACCTGTCCGGCAACTCTGGCTACATCATGAAAGGTGAGTTTCTCACCAACCAAAAGCATGACAAACCTGGAGCGCTAAGCGCTGCAAATTCAGGTCCTGGCACTGATGGCTCGCAGTTCTTCTTAACGTTCGTGCCTACACCTCATCTCGACGGGTTGCATACTGTCCACGGCTTCGTCACCGAGGGCATCGAGACATTGAAAGCCATCGAAGCACTTGGCGTAGCCAAGGACGGGGAGCCACTGCCGAAGAAGGTTGCGATCCTTAGAACCTGGATTCGCGTGGCCAAAACGCCTGAACAAGACCCTAAAGAGGTCTCTACGCGCGGGAAGCAGTAGCAGTACTAACGTGACTCGGCGATCACTTCGCGCCGCCACTGCGCTAATTTTCGTGACATCGCGGCCACGACCGCAGGGTGCTGCTCAGCAACATCCTGCTGCTCGCCGAGGTCTGACTCGAGGTCGAATAACAACTCTTTGCCATTCTGCATTACGAGTTTCCATTGCCCGTCACGCATGGCCTTGCCGTTCCAAAACAGTTGACGGCGACCGAGCGATCTTCGCTCACGGAGCAATGGCGCGAGACTCTGACCATCAAGCACACGATCAACGGGTTGATCGAGACCCGCTAGGTCAAGCATCGTTGGCATCACGTCTAAGCTGATCGACAGTTGGTCGCTCTTGACGCCTTTCGCAACTGTTCCGGGCCACCAGGCGATAGCAGGAACTCTATGACCGCCCTCCCACACCGACCCTTTCTTGCCGCGGAGTGGATCACATCGCATGTGTGCAGCACCGCCGTTATCTGAAAAGAACAACACCAAGGTGTTTCCTGCGATGCCATTTTTCCGAACGGCATCAAGGATCGCTGTAACGCTGTCATCGAGCGACTTCATCATCAACTTCACGGTCTCATCACGGCTACGCGCACCATTTGGATTAGGCACCCGATTCTCGCCGCGTACTTCACCAGTATCTGGGGCCTGGATAGGTGCGTGGACTGCGCCATGGGCGACATAAAGACAGAATGGTTCGTCACGGTTGGCAGCAATGAACTGCACTGCATCCTTGGTAATCAGTTCCGTCACATAGCCATCGCGCTGGCGCAGCTCAGAACCGTGCCACCAATCTGCATTCCCCATACGGTCCAAATGCGAGTGATAATCAATGTTGCCACTGACAAAGCCTCGAAACTCATCGAAGCCATGATTCACCGGGTTGCTGGCAATGTCATAGCCAAGGTGCCACTTGCCAAACAATGCAGTCCGATAGCCAGCATCGCGTAGTAACTCCGCGAATGTCACTTCATCACGCTTAAGAAAACGACCATGGTCTGGATGCTGAGGATCTGCGTTCACCACTCCAGGAATCCCGGCACGCTGCTGGTAGCGGCCAGTTAGCAACCCTGCACGCGTCGGACTACAAACAACACCGCTACTATGAAAATCGGTAAACGTCATCCCCTCTCGCGCCATTCGCTCGAGTCCCGGAGTCTGAATCCATCCTCCATATACGCTGGAATCGCCATATCCCATGTCATCAGCAAGAATGACAATTACGTTCGCTGGATTTACACGGGCAGCATGCTGCTGCAAACGCGCCACTACCTGCGGATGCTGGGCATAGACATTGTTCGCTTCACTAAGGTCGACATCTAGATCGTATAGCTGTCCCGGCTCGGATCCGGTCTTTGCTTTGCGGGTGAAGCCGCCCGACCCACGGTGACGGATCAGCTTCCAGTTACCATCGCGAACTACGGTTCCAGAAGACTTCAGGACTGTAATTTGTCGACGCTGCTTTGATTCGCGACCGAGCAATTGCGGCAAGAAACTAATGCTGTCTTCACCGACACCCTCCGCAAGAGTTGCCTTGGAGGCGTCTGCACATGTCGCCAACACATCGCTAAAGCAGATCGTGTCGCTGCAAGTCAAACCAGGCTCAATTCGACCTGGCCACCGTGCAATAAATGGCACTCTATGGCCGCCCTCAAAAGCGTCACCCTTCATGCCTCGAAGCGAACCAACCGAGCGATGACCAAAGCGCTCGACATCCTTCGGATACCAGACCGGACCATTGTCAGAGGTGAAGAACACCAAGGTATCCTTAGTCATCCCACGCTGAGCAAGAGCATCCAAAACCCGCCCAACCGTGTCGTCAACTTGCATTACAAAGTCACCGTACATCCCGGCATCACTCTGGTTGCGATAGCGTTCCGCTGGCAACCATGGTGTATGCGGTGCAGGCAGTGCCAGATACAAAAAGAGCGGCTGCTCGACATTGTGCTTTGTGATCACCTCGACAGCTTCGGTCCCTAATTGCCCTAGCACCTGCTCATGACGAAACCCGGGCGCAATGTCGCCTTGCCGCCAAAATGCACCCTGAATTGGTGACCAGCCCTTCGTCTGACTTGCACCAATTTGCGCCGTCGGCGCCACAACGGCACGCCGATCACGAACGAAATAGTACGGTGGAATATCGAGCGACGCGGGGATGCCAAAGAACTGGTCAAAGCCACGATCAAGCGGCCCACCCCGCATATCGGTGTAGTCAAGCTCACGTGCTCGATCAAATCCGAGGTGCCACTTACCTACCATCGCGGTGCGATAACCCGTCAACCGCAAGACATCGGCGATAGTCTTGGTCCCCTCGCGGATAACCGCCTCCTGCTTTGGCTGATATCTGCGACGCCGACACGCATAGCGACCAGTCAGCAGCCCATATCGAGATGGGACGCAAACCGACCCGGCTGCATGAGCATCCGAAAACCGGATGCCTTCATCTGCGAGCCGATCGATGCTGGGCGTCAGAATCTTGGATTCAGGATTGCAGCTCCGTGGATCGCCGAAGCCCATGTCATCGGCCAAAATCACGACAATATTTGGCTCCCGCGATTCCTGAGCCACAACCAAGCCAGCCACCAAAAGAGCTACGCCAAAGCCTCGGATCGACATGCCAAAAGCCTAAGACCTGCGACTATTGCCTGGGTAAAAAACCATATCTTGTGCTCAACAGCAGCTCTGCAAGCAATCCAGCCACATCGCTGCATAGCCGCCAGCCCCCTAAAAGCCATCGCGGCCAGCCAAATTATCGCCCACCCAAATGAACCTGGCCCCACGAATCCTTGATCTGGAATTTTGTCTTCGCAGCGTACACGCGACATCGCGGGTAGCATGTTCGGCCTCATGGTCAGTCCTTGTAGCATCCCAGATCCGAGCGCCTTCCTGCCCACCACTGGAGCAGAGATGCGTGCACGCGGGTGGGATGAGGTCGATGTTGTGTTCGTTAGTGGCGATGCTTACGTCGACCACCCGTCGTTCGCGGCGGCGCTACTCGGACGTGTGCTGGAGGCCGAAGGCTTTCGTGTAGCCATTCTAGCGCAACCAGCTTGGTTGAACGCCGATGCCTTCAAGCAGTTTGGTCGACCGCGACTCTGCTTTGCAGTCAGCGCTGGCAACATGGACTCGATGATCAATCACTACACCGCGAACAAAAAGCGACGCAATGACGACGCTTACTCGCCGGGTGGCCAAATTGAATTACGACCTGACCGCGCAACCAACGTCTATGCCCAACGATGCCGCGAAGCATTCCAAGGCGTGCCGGTAATCGCTGGCGGCGTCGAAGCCTCTCTGCGGCGCATAGCACACTTTGACTACTGGTCCGAAACAGTCAGGCCAACAATCCTGGCGACTAGCAAAGCTGACCTTGTTGGCTTTGGTATGGGCGAGCGTGTAATCGTCGATATTTGCAAGCGCCTACGTGATGGCAAGAGTGTGGCCGACTGCCGTGACCTTCGCGGCGTAGCCTACCTGCTAGGCAGCAAAGAAGAGCTGCCACCTCACGAGTGGCAAGATGCACACTGCGACAACAAAACAGTTGCGATGCCCAGCTTCGAGCAAGTCAAAGCCGACAAAGTCGCATTTGCACAAGCGACACGCATCCTGCACCACGAAACCAATCCACAAAATGGTCGCCGGCTAACACAGATGCATGGCGATCGCATGCTCGTAGTCAATCCGCCAACGCTCGCCCTCAACGAAGGCAGCATGGATCACATCTACGACCTTCCCTACACGCGCCGTCAGCACCCCAGCTACACCGAGGAAATCCCGGCGCACTCCATGATCAAAGACTCGGTCACCACGATGCGCGGATGCTTTGGTGGCTGCACGTTCTGCTCTATCACGATGCATCAAGGACGAGCGATCCAAAGCCGGAGCCAGACATCGATCCTTAAAGAAGTCCGTGTAATGGCTGCTGACCCAGAGTTCAAAGGCCACATTAGCGATGTAGGAGGCCCGACAGCGAACATGTACCAAATGCGCTGCCAGAGGCCTGAAATCGAGGCCAAATGCCGACGCCTGTCATGCGTTCATCCAACGGTTTGCAAACTGCTAGGCGCCGACCATGGCCCTACCAAGCAACTACTGAAGAAAGTACGTGAGACTAAAGGCGTCAAAAGCGTACGCGTTGCTAGTGGCATCCGGATGGACCTAGCTCGCTTTGATGACGAATACATGGATGACATGGCACGACACCATGTTGGTGGCCAACTCAAAGTTGCTCCCGAACACGTCAGTAAAAAGGTGCTCGACTTCATGAAGAAGCCAGCGACAAACACCTTCGATGAGTTTGCTGACAAATTCGGCAAAGCGAGCAAGCGCGCCGGAAAGGAACAGTACCTTATCCCTTACTTCATCGCGTCACATCCGGGATCCGGCGTGCCTGAGATGATTGACCTTGCGGTGTTCTTAAAGCAGCGAGGATACAAACCTCGACAGGTCCAAGACTTCATTCCGGCGCCGATGGACATCGCGACTTGCATGTACTACGCAGGACTCGACCCGATGACGATGAAGCCAGTTGAGACCGTCAAGAAGCTCAAAGACCGAGAAGTGCAGCGTGCGCTGATGCAGTTTTTCAAACCCGAGAACTACTTCACGGTTCGCAGAGCTCTCATCGAAGCTGACCGGAAAGAACTCATCGGCGACGGCCCAATGTCACTGATCCCGAACAATCCACCAAAAGAGGCGCTGCTGGCGAGGCGCGGCGCAGCCAATAGCAAACGCGGTGACCCTACCTACGTGCACGCAAAGGACGCAGGAGTGAGCTCTCGTGGCGGCCACAAGAACGGTAGAAAGCATGGCAAGCCTGCCGGTGCGCGCCGACGCAGCTAGCAGTTACAGCAGACGCTTAGAGATATTTCTTGTTAGGCCCTGCTTTCCATGGCGCTGGATACTTTATGCCTGCAGTGACAATCTGCTGGATTAAGTCGCCGTAGCTCATCCCGGCAGCTTTGGCTGCTTCGGAGAAGTCTTCGATCTCTGTGATGTCCGGATTGACGTTCGCTTCGATCACATACACGTTGCCGTCTTCGTCCATTCGCATATCGACGCGCGCATAGCCTGAAAGGCCAAGCGATCGGTAGGCATCACGAGCGATCTTCTGTATCGCCTTGCACTCTTGCTCGCTCAAGCGACGGGCAGGCCCGGTCTTGATACCGATACTCTGCGCATACTTGACATTCCACTTAAGCTGCTCAGTGCAGATTGCATGCTTGTTCTTGGCGAGCTTGGTAAACCACACTTCCCAAATCGGCAGAACCGTTAGGCGGTTGCCGTTGCCCACAATACTGCAGGTCATCTCTCTACCAGGGATGAACTGCTCGGCAATGACATCCCCACCGACTTTGTCGAACATATATGCGACACGCTTCTCAAGTTGACGATCGCTCTTGACCACCGATGCTTGCGACAATCCAGTGCTGCCGTGCTCAATAGCCGATTTCACGATCACGGGATACTCCAACCCCTTCGGCAGTCGCGGCTTCTTCGTCTTAGGTGCGAATGAAGTAAACTTAGGACATGGCACTCCGTGCCACATCATGATTTGCTTGCACAAAGCCTTGTCGTTACCGAGCAAGATCCCGCGCGGATTGCAACCCGTGTAGGGAAGCTTCAGTAACTCTAGATAACTAACGACATGCGCTTCATACGCAGTGATGTCGTGGAAATCCGTCAAGATGTTAAAGGCAACGTCCGGTTTGAACTCCTCGGCACGCTGACGTATCTCATCAAGATCGTCCGTTACGCCTAACGTCTCGACTTCATGACCAAGTTTCCGCAGCGTTAGCTGTACATCCAACTCCATCTGGTAGGGATAGGTCTCTTCCCAATCAAGCTCTTCGGCACCATCGGGCGGCAACAAGAGATCATGAACCAACAATAGGACGCGCAGTTTCTTCATGGCCACCTATGAAGATACCGATGCCTGCCATCAAGACCAACGACAACGCAAACCTAGATGCCGATCGTGAAGCCGAGCGCGTTCGAAGTAGAGACGTTAAGAGGGTTACGCAGGGTCAAACCCACATATTGACTTGCTAACGTGCTGCCAATCAGTGCCGGCAAGTTCGGAATCGCTAACGAAAATACGCCGCTGCCCGTAGATCCCGCCACTGGCACTGAGGCAGTAACCAAGAGGTTGGTGAAAACAAAGCAACCAGGCGCTCCTACGGGCGCAAGGCTGATGCCAGATGCGTTTACTGTGTCTCCAAGCAACAGAAACGCCAATGGCGCAACAGCTTCGACTCGATTAACTGCCAACTGCAGCGTTGTTCCTAAATTAGGTATCGAGCCACGATGCTCCAGCGCAAAGTTATCTGGACCGTCCGTAACAAATGGTAGCGCAGTCGAAACATCGCGATTGCCGGGGTCGGGCAGTTCGCCGGCCTGCCCCCCACGACTCCAACCCGTCATCGCGCCACCCGCACCGGACCCCGCAACAACCGTCCCATACCGAAACTCGAAGCTGCCATCACTGCGCAATACACACTGCACATTGACCGTCGTTGTGCCAGCCGGCGATGTCCCGGAGCGTGCGTCGGCAACATCAAGCCAAGTAATGAAGGCTTCTTGGGTAACAGCATCAACCTCGAAATAGATCCCGCTAGCCGGATTAGTAGACGCATTGCCACTCGGATCCATATAGCACCAAAGAGGCGCGAGACGTGGATACTGACTCAGCAAGGTAGTGCCTCTAGGCACACCGGCGTCAAAGTTGCTCGATGTCTGCTGCAACATAAGGCATCCATTCGCAATCGCGTGGACAACGTTGGTAGTGCCACCCTGGAACGGAAACGAAAACGGCAACTGCAACGGTTCGCTGATCTCAGCAAAGCCGATCGGACCAGGATTCGCCTGGTTATTATCACGAACCGATACCGTCGTTGGTGTTCGCCAAAGCGGCAATGCTGAGATGACTATGTAGCCATTTGGACCAGCGGAAAGCGCTTGCACTGCAGTTGGTGAAGCAGCATTGACCGAAAGATCGAAGTCCGCCAACGACGAGAACTCTTCATACCAGGTAGTCGAACCTCGATTGCAGCCAACCCCGTAGCCTGCGGCATAAGCACACGAAAAGCCTGACGATTGGCCGACGTCATAAGCGACCGTGCCATTCCATATGCGTGGCGAAAACTGCAAGCCACCAAATAGCGTGTTCGATGCCGCCCCCGTCACGATGGTGACATCTGCATTGGAGTAGGTCAGCGGCACGCCTGCCGTCGGTGTGGTATATCGATGACTTATCCCGGGCCCCTGCAAAGCAATGGCATGGCTACCAAATGGCAGAAAAAAGCCAGGTCCTAAGCATACCGGGGTCGGGTTGTTGATTCCGGCAGGATCGACCTGGCCCCTGGCAACTTGAGTCCAAGCAGTTGGCGTTGCCGCGATGCCGGAATAACTAACTGGCCCAGCAAACACTCGCAATTCGCCATCAAGTGATACCGTGTTGATATCGAACTGCTTAACGGTGATGCCAGCCAAGTTCGTGACTTGAAGGTCAAAGAATACGGTTCCACCGACACTGCCGCCGTTGTTGCTGGCGAAGGTTGTGGTCAGAGGCGCCTGGCTAACAACGCTGACCGCGAGCATGCAAGCAGATGCATGCAATAGATATCTAGGGAGATTGGGCAACGTTAGCGCTGGCAGGATCGACAGGTTGGAACTAGATCCTATATCCAAAAGCCCTGCCCCGGTTTGGTCAACCAGCTATGTATCTGCCAAGGCTTCGCTTGGCCCTCAACCTTCGGATCGACTATCGTGTCAGAATGACCGATCCCAATGTTGCGAAACGTGCAACCGCTTACGCTGCCGCGGACCTAGTGCAAGACGGCACTACAATTGGACTAGGCAGCGGATCGACCTTCTTATTCGTGCTTGAGCGCCTCGCAGAGCGTATCCGAGACGAGGGACTATCGATTCGCGGCACCCCAACCAGCAGTGGGACGGCGGCCGCCGCTAAGGCAAAAGGCATTCCAATCATATCCCTTGATGAGGTCGAGCATCTGGACCTCGCAATTGATGGAGCTGACGAAATAGACCCCGAGAAACACCTGATCAAAGGCGGTGGTGCCGCTCATACCAGAGAACGTATCGTCGCAGCACTGGCGCACGAACTCGTCATCATCGTCGGAGAAAATAAGATGGTCGACGTTCTTGGCAAGGCGTTTCGCCTACCCGTCGAAGTCTTGCCTTTCGGCTGGAAACAGGCACGCCGTCGCATCGAATCTACGGGGTGCACCACCGAGCTACGCCAACAACACGGCAAAACGCTCGTTACCGACAACGGCAACTGGATTCTCGATTGCGATTACGGTGGCATCACTGATCCATCAGCGCTTGCAGCAAACCTTGATTCAATGATCGGCGTAGTCGATCACGGCTTGTTCTGCGGCATGACTGGCCGCGTGGTGATCGCCAACGATGTTGGTGACGTTCGCATCCTGCAGTAATCAGCAAACTCCAGCCCGCATACCTGCATGCCAGAACTATCACTTCGTAGCATTGCCGATTTCCAATCGGCGATTACTCAATCACGAATCTTACTGCTCAAATACAGCCCTATCTGCCCAATCAGCTTGGTCGCTCAATCTCAGCTAAAGATGTTCCAGCTAGACCATCCTGACGCGCCAACCATGACCGTGAATGTAGTTGGTGAGCGAGCCATCGCTCGCGAAATAGCAGCCCTATGTGGCATTGAACATGAGTCTCCTCAAGCCATCTTGTTCGAATCAGGATTCGCAACATGGCACGCGTCTCACACTGCGATAACTACTGGTTTGCTGTCTGCTGCGTGGTCTCCAAAATGCTAGCAGTGACGAACAGCACCCGGCTGTTTGCTCTGCTTCGAATAATTTTCTACTGCGCGGCCAGACAGAATCATTTGCCAAACAAGGAACTTAGTGGGCAGGCGCCTGCAGCCGCAGATAGTGCCAACCTAACGACATAGATTCTGTTCGGGACTGAGACTTGTGCGTCGGCGTGCACTGTCAGCAAGCAACACCGCTCCGAGGCTAGGGCTGCTTCGCAAGTGATAGCCGCCCTCTTACTGGCTACGTTGAACCTCATGCTATCTGTAGGTCTGACCCTGCTAGTCCTCACGATGCCCCAGGACCCAACTCCGGGAATCGACCGTGCCCTTGCCCTCGAACGCAAAGAGCTCATTGATGACGTGCAATATGATCTGCGCTTCCAGCTAAGCGACGATGCAAGCTCAGTCAGTGGCTCCATGTGGCTGCGCTTCCGCCTCGACCCCGAACAGGCGCCATCACAACTGATACTCGACTTTGCGGGCGAAGAAATCAGTGATGTGCAAATCAACTCGAAAGACGTGCAGCTTGAACAGCGCAACAACCACTTGGTTGTGCCAGCCGAGCTACTCGGCCGAGGCCTCAACGGCATCCGCGCAAATTTTCGCGCGAAAGCTGCTGCTACCGGCACCCCGTTAACCGTCTATCGGGACGCGGCGGACCAGCGCAGTTACTACTACACCCTACTGGTTCCCGCTGATGCACATGGCCTATTCCCATGCTTCGACCAACCAGACTTGCGCGCGAAATTTCGACTCGAGTTAGATATCCCACAAAACTGGACCGCGGTTGCGAATACCGCTCCGCTCGACGCCACAGACTCTGATTCTGCCGAGGATGTGACCGGAAGACTCTGGCGATTTGCTCCAACCAAGCCACTGCCAACGTATCTATTCGCATTTGCGGCTGGACCATTTGCCGAGATCACACAGGCCCACCCAAATGTCCCGGGCATCACAACTGACGCGCCAATGCGCATCCTGTTGCGCGATTCAAAGGTCAAAGACCTTGATCGCGATACGATCACCAAGCTTCACAACGAGGGACTCGCTTGGCTCGCCGACGCCTTTGATGTGCCATACCCGTTCGACAAACTCGACATCGTTATGCTGCCGGGATTCCCGTATGGCGGCATGGAGCACGCCGGCGCGATCTTCTATCGCGAAGCATCACTTATATTTGATCACCCGCCGACCGTTGACGAACAGGTCCGTCGCAGCACACTCGTTTATCACGAGTTGAGCCACCAATGGTTCGGCAACCTGGTGACGATGAAGTGGTTTGACGACCTGTGGTTAAAAGAAGGCTTTGCAACGTTCTTTGGCTACCGTGCGATGGCCGCACTCGAGCCTGGTCAACGCGCTTGGCTTCGCTTTCTGCAACGGGTCAAACCACGAGCATATGCAGTAGATGCAACAGCTGGCACGACACCAGTCTTCCAGGAACTGCAAAACCTCGCTGACGCCAAGTCAGCCTACGGAGCAATCGTCTACAACAAAGCTCCAGCAGTTCTCCGCGCGCTCTACTCACAACTCGGTGAAGACGTATTCCAAACGGGCTTAAAGAGCTTCCTCGAAGATCACTCCTATGGAAACGCTGACTGGCGCGACCTCGCAGCTGCTCTAGAAGCCGCCGCTCGCAAAGATCTTGGTCGATGGTCACAGCGCTGGCTACTTGCCCCATCGATGCCACAGGTGCGCGTTCGCTGGCAAAGCGATGATCGCCAAATAGTCACCAAAGCGACGGTGACGCAGCGCGCACTCGGCGGGGAAGGAAGTTGGCCGATTGACCTCGAACTACTGATCTTTGACGCCGACGGCAGCCAGCGCCGCGCGACCGTGCACACCGACGAAGAAACCAAAGCGATTAATGCTCTCGAAGGCAATCCGGCCCCTGTTGCCATCATTGTCAATCCACAAGACGTGGCGTATGGCCAATTCGTACCCGACCCCATCAGCAGCGCATGGCTATTGGCTAACTTGCCCGCACACACAGATCCACTCGAACGGGCCTGTGCAACTGCAGCGCTGTTTGAAGCCGTCCGCGAAGCTGAGCTAGACCCGCTGCAATTTGCGAACATGGCAATCAAGATGGTTGCGAAGGAACGTGATCCAAATACTCATGGCTGGCTGCTTCAAAGGCTCAGCACATGCCTCAACCGCTACCTAAGCAAAGAACGAGCAAAGCCACTACGCGACCGATCAACTAAGCTGCTGCTATCACAGCTCCAAAATGAGTCCAATTCAGGTCGCGAGCTCGGAACATTCCGGTTCTTAGCGAACACCTCAACCAACCAAGGTGTGCTAGACCTCTGCCGGAAACTCATCACTAGCAACAGCCCGGGTGATTTACCTGCAGGACTGAGCCCGGGCCGTCGCGATCGATTCTTGGCAGCCGCCGCACTAGTTGCAGCCGGTGACGTTGGCACTGCAGCCGCAGAACACCCGCTGAATCAACTTCAGGAACGTTTTGCCGGACAAGACATACAAAAAGAGCTGTTCCTAGCCTACGCGGCCACGCCCACAGCAGAATCGAAGCTTTCTTACTGGCAACGATTCTTGGTCAAGGATGATCCACCCGAGCAATGGACCCAAGATAGCCTTTCGTGGTTTCACTGGTCAGGACAAGAGGAACTCACACTGCCGTATCTCGAACTTGCACTCAAGCAAGTCGATTGGGTGAAGGCGAACCGCCGAATCTTCTTCATGCCGGCGTGGCTTAACTCCTTCATCAATGGCCACAGCTCTCCTCAGGCCCTGGGCATCGTGGACAAGTTTTTGGCCGAGTCCGAACTGACTGAGGACATCCGCAAAAAGATGCTGCAGTCGCGTGATGGGCTATGGCGTGCAGTCAAGATTCGTGAAGCGTTCGCACTAAGCTCGAAGTAAGCGTAATCTCGCGGCATGAAGTTCACGTTCGTCGCAGATCCAAAGTCACTGCTATCCGCTGACCACCTCCTGGTATTGGCAAGCGCATCCGACTTTGGTCCCCGTTCCCAGTTTCGACCGAAACTCGAAAAGCTGCTCAATAAGGAATTAGCCGGTCTCGCATTCGATTTGGGCAAACGGGCGAACGTCGGCCTACTTGGCGGCAATTCTACTTCACTCACCAAAGATGGGAAACGCCTGACAATTGGAGTGCTTCCTGCCAACGTTTCGCGCCATGCGTCGACGAGCCGCGCCGAGTCGATCCGCAAGCTGACTGCTGCCTGCGGCCTGTCAGCTAGCGCCAGCAATGCTGTGCTACTGATTCTTGACAACGAAGATCATCAGCTTGCAGCATGCAACGCCATTGGGCGTGCCCTCCCGGACTTTTCTATGAAGAGTCGTCGAAAGAGCGGCGGCACAGTCAAAATCGCATGTGCACTAAATGCAGGCAAGTTCCTCAAGGCAGACGCCAAGACCAAAGACGTAGTCGAACGCTCGCGCGAAGCAGCGCGCTTCGTAGACATGCCACCAACTGATCTTGATCCACAAAGCTTCGCAACTGCGGCCAAAAAACTGCTGCGAGCAGTCACTGGCGTCAAAGTCACAGAGATTGTCGGCAATGACCTACTGAAGAAAAAACTAGGTGGCATCCATGCCGTAGGACGCTGCGCCAAATCAGCGCCACGCGTACTGATTGCTAAGGCCAACTCAGGCAAAAAAGGTAAGCACATCGCGCTTGTCGGCAAGGGGATCACCTACGACACAGGTGGACTCCACATCAAGGGTCGCGGCGCAATGGAAACGATGAAAGCGGACATGGGTGGTGCCGCGGCAGTGCTCGGCGCATTCTTAGCCCTAGCGCGCCATCACAAGGGTTCACCTGTAACACTGATCATGTGCCTCGCCGAGAATGCGATCGGACCGATCGCCTACAAACCAGACGACGTCCTTACGATGCATTCTGGCAAGACGGTCGAAATCAATAACACCGACGCAGAAGGTAGGCTGCTGCTTGCAGACGGTTGCAGCTATGCAGCGCGCATTCTCAAATGCGACATTGTGCTAGATGCTGCGACTTTGACTGGCGCCCAAGGCATTGCCACTGGCAACCACTTCGCTGCAGTCGTCTGCAATGATGAAACCGTCGAACAAGCCCTCTGCGCGGCAGGCCAGGCCAGTGGCGACATGTGCTGGCCACTGCCGTTCGCACCCGAGTTCTACCGATCAGAGTTTGCGAGCCCGATCGCTGACATGCGTAACTCGGTAAAGAGCCGCAGCAACGCCCAGGTCAGCTGCGCCGCAGAGTTCGTGCACTGGAATATCGACGGCAGCAATACCAAGTGGGGCCATATCGACCTCGCATACCCGGCATTCCGCATGAACCGCGGCACCGGCTTCGGCGTTGCCCTTCTGTTCGAAACGGTCCGACTGCTAGCCAAAAGCTAGCAGCACCTGCGGCGCCACCAGACATCAACGCGCCGACTTGAGTTGCTGATAATCAACAAACGCAGTCGTCTCTGACCATGGCAACCCGGGCCATTATTCAGGGGCAGCGTTGCGGGTATACCAGCCTACGCCGTGCAGTAACGAGGCTTCGGCCGAGGCAGCACGCACGCCCTTGCAGCGAACCTCATAAACTCGACACAGCTCGAGATCTTGAACTTCGATGTCGATGAACAAACCATCCTCCGATGCCTTGGCAGTAAGCACCTTGTGCGTGCGGGTGTCACGTGGCGGACATCCGTATGCTTTATGATGATCGTAGGTCCAACTACTGACCTCGATGGCTGAGCCAATGGCACTCGCTGCATCGACAGACTGAGTGAAGGCTAAACGGAAACCAGGCTTGGTTGCCGTGATCTCGCGCAGCTCAAACGGCATCGCTCCTCGCCAAACCAAACGCTGCAAACCCTGTGTGCTGCCGCCCAGCGACCCCCAGCCACGATTGGTTAGGCCACACCACATCGTGCCAGGCTTGCCCCACAAAACGCGCGTAATGCCGCTTTTTAGGCCACGCCGAAAGGGGTAGCAAGCGCCTTGCCAACGACCTGCAACCTTCTCAAGTGACATCCGAAACACCTCGGAAGAGTATTGGTCGCCGCAGAAGACCTGCCCTTGGAAAGGTGGGAAGTTGCCGCTCGTATCCCAGACAAATCCGCCCGGCGAACGGCCACACTTGTCGTAAGGGATCCACACAGCAGGTAAACGAAAGTTGGGAATGGTCTTCGCCGCCTCAGCCATTCGCAACCCATCCGGGACATCACCCGGATGCTCAACCTTAGACTCAGGTAATTTGCAGGAATCGATGCCCCATGGATGACCATGAAAGTCCCCCACTTCTAGCGGCGTAAACTTGCTGTTCGCACACCACTCACCTTGATTGTCGGTATACCAAGCCAAACCACCCGGTCCTGTGCCAATCCCGCATGGCGACCGAAGGCCGGCACAAACTGGCTCAAAGCTGCCTCCCTCTGCAGGAATACGGATAGCCCATCCACGCCATGGCGCCCGCCCAAACGGCTCGGCCCCAAACGGCTTATTCAACGTCAACCAAAACGAACCATCTCCAGCCACCGTCGGGCCAAAGCAGTACTCATGGTAGTTACCTGAAATAGGCCAACCCTCGGCGAAGGTCTCGAGTTCGTCCATTCGACCGTCGCTGTCGCCGTCACGCATGCGTGAGAGCTCCCCACGTTGCGCACAATACAACCAGCCATCGCGGGCAATCAGACCAAGAGGCTCCATCAGTCCCTCTGCCCATAACGATGCATTCGGATTTTCGCCATCGGCGTCATCTATACGCCAGACTTCGCCGCGCCGTGTCGCCACATACAAGGAGTTGTCAAAGTGCGCCATGCCACCAACCTCCAACACAACGTCATCCGGGAGCGGCACATCTAGAATTTCGACATAGGTCGATTCATCCGGCAACGGCTTCTTCGCGACCGGACCAGGAGAGGCCGGCTCTTGCGGCAGAGCCAACAGAGTCAAAGCGAGCAGCATTACCATTGGTAGACGACCTCCAAAGACTGACCGGCAACCAGCGTATGCTGAGCAGCGGGTTCACCTGCGACGAGAGCCTGATAAGACTCGGTTATTGGAAAGTTGATGACTAACGTGCCTGCCACGCAGCGAATGGTGCGCACGAGTTCACTGCCACCCTCAACGAGACGATCGACGACTTCATCTTCGTATCGAGCATCACCACAAGCGACGCGAAGAACTGGGTATCCATTGCTAGTTCGGCGCTGACCAAGCAATCGCTTAGCTACATCGCCTTCGACTTCAAAGTCTTTGACAACTTGCCAGTCTCCGCCCAACGGCTGCACCAATTGTCCAGCGCGACCATGCCAAGTGCCGCGAGCATCTAGGAAAGCCCCGCGCCATATCCAAGCAAGCTCGGGCTTGACGAGATCAAAGGCGTAGTGGGCTCGTCCGGGAGTTCCAACGGCTAGGCAGCGAGCGGATACGCCCTTCAAAAATGCTCCATGTAAAATAGGTCGGTCGATCGGCTCTAGAACCAATGAGTTCTTGTCTAAGACAATGCCCTTTGGCAGAGGAGCCGATTCGCCGAGCGACAGCCAAGAGCGAATCGCATCTACATCCTTCACATCTTGCTCGGAACCGCTGAGCCACAAAGCTGGCATGCGCGTGTTTTTCCGCAGCTCCTGTGGTTTGAGCAGCCAGTCACGGAACCATGCAGGTCGCAATCGCTGATGCTGCAGCGCAAGATCCATACCCTGCGGACCGAGCGAATCATGACCAGACATTACGTGGCATGAGATGCAGTTACGGCCACTAGTGCCGGCAAGCTTTCGGCCGTGCTCGACAGCATCCGGACTGAATGCAGGCTCGACATCGATCAGTCCCGCCGCATCCACTTCGCCAAACCACTCGGCGTACTGGCTAGCCTTTACTTGCCCGTAAGCAGGCATCCGCATCACTACGTATTCACGTGATTTATGACCTTCCTTGATCACCCGCTCCAACCATTCTGGACGCAGACGACGACCTACCGAAGTCAGGTCTGGAGGCAACAATCCCTCTTCACCGATGTCTTCTATTTCACGTAACTGAGTGCGGACTTCAGCTGACAACCCACCTTCGCCATCGCGAGAGTGGCAAGATAAGCAACCATCTTGCCGCAACGAGATCCGCAGCTGTGTAGAAGCGGCAGGCTGCTCCGGTAAGGCCCCAATTTCGTCATAGACAGACCTCGCATCAGGAAGTGCACAAACCGAATCTGCTCCTGCAACACTATCTGCTAACTGAGACCAAGCCCTCGCAGATTTCAGCTCTGGCAAGGCATGATAGGCATCTTCGCGGACTTCATGGCAAGCATCACAGCGGGCAGCTCGAGCTGCAGCACGACCACGATCAACTGCAGCTTGATCTAGCGGACTATCAGCAATTGCCATAGGCACCAAACGCATCACAGAGGTGGTAGCACTCGCCCCGGGCAATTCCTGTTCCTCAACCCCAGGTCCAGCCCACAACACTTTCAAATCGGCGTCGCCACCGCCTTGCGTGTATGCAACTTTCAGTTCATGCAGCCCTTTCGCCAACTCGACACGAGCCTCCTTGCGAGTGGCTGGCTTCATGCCCGCGTTGTCGACAACTAACTCGCCGTCAATCCACAACCATGATCCGTCGTCACTACGAGTTGCAAACATCCACTCGCCGGTTTCAGGCACTTCAAGCGTTGCCTCAAACAGCAGCGCATACTGTTGCTTGCGAGTCGCAACCGCATTCGAGATCTGATCGACGACTCCACGCTCTTTAGGCTTCAGGCTCGAGACATCAGGCCAATCGCCGTTGGGGATTCGTAACTCAAAACATTGGTAGCCGAAGCCGGCAGCGCGCGCGCCTTCCTGCTGCTGAGAGCGCAACAGATAAGCTGCTACTGAACTAGCTTCACTACCGCTCAACGGCACGTGCGCGAAGTCTTGCCCAAGCCGCTGAGGCTTTGCTAGGTAGGCGGTCAACTGCGCATGGCTTGCCTGCCTAGAGAGATCTAATTGCTCCGACGAATGACAAGCGCCACAACCTAGCTCTTTCACCAACTGCTCACCACGCGGGATCGCGCCACCCCCGACCTCCGCAGAGCTACCGGGATCGCGCTGACGGTCCAGAGAATCGAGCCAACTCAGCACGTCAGCAGCAGAATCTCCGGCAAAGTGTGATCTCAAATCCGGCTTCGCGGATGCCGTTCGCGCACGCTTAGCAAGGAGATCAAGCGGTGGCGCCGCACTCATGAAAAGGTCACCGTCGAATCCTTCCCCTAAGGAATGGCACGAGGCGCACTGATTCTCATGCAGCTTCAGCAATCCACGATCGGTAGAGATATCTGAAGTAGAGATATCTGGGACTGTAGCGACGGACTTTCCGTCACCGCAGGCAGCCATGGCTAGCATCACCAAGCAAAGGTACAAGCGCATACCGTGAGCTTGCATCCAAATCGCGACGGAAGCAACCGACAGCAGCTACTTGCGCGTCGCGTCCAACGTCACTCTGGACAATTCTTCCCCAGATTTGACCTCAACTGCCTGAGGCGCTAGCTGACCACCAAACAAATGAACCGTGTATGCACCAACGCTGCGATTTGCAAACCAGCCGGTGCCGTTATCGTCCAGCAGCGTACTACCCAGCAGGTGGCCGTCACGCCGCAGAAACACCACCCCATCGTCAGCAATAAGGTCGGCCGAGACCACTACTTCAATCGTGGTCCCGCGCTCCATCGTGACTGACAACGGCTCAGCAGACAATACGTCGCGCGGCAACAGCACATCTATAGAAGCAGTCGCATGCCCGGTGTGACGCACAACCAGATGAGATGAACGACTAGTCACCCCCTGAATCAGGAAGCTGCCATCTGAACTGCTGCGAATACTCGGCACGAACAAATCAAAATCTGTCTCTTCGCCCAGCAAGACCATCGCATCGCGAAGCGCATTTCCGTCGGCATCACGAACGACACCTCGCAGGGAAGCACCGGCCGCTAACAACACGTCTCCTAGGTCATGCTCTTCATCAGGCTTGAGAATGATTGCCTTCTTATAAGGGGCATAGCCCTCACACCATATTTCTACGTCGACGCGACCTGTTGGCACGTGAGGCTGTCGAAGCTGCCCGTCAGTGGTTGCCACCCACAACGACTTGGTCTGTTCTGGCTCATCACCATTGCGAGCAGTAAGCCGCAGTAGCACACCATTCAAAGGTAGACGCCCTGGCAACCCAGCACAGCGCCCGACCAAGACACCTGTCACCCGCGACGGCAACGTGATTGACAGTGTCTCTTGCCCCTTCATCACTGGCACAATTTTGGTGTGAGATCGATCACCAAATGACACCACTAACTCGACATTGCGATCGGGTAACTCGAGCTCAAACTCACCCGCTTGATTGGTCGTACTGACTTCACCATGACGACCACGCAGACTAATCAGAACACTTTCAAGAGGCTGCTGGCGGTCGTCTATCACGACACCCGAGACGATACGACCGGCATCCAAAACGATGTCGACACGGCGTCCCGACACGTTAGGCGCTACTGTAACCATCTGCTCATTGTTGATTCCCGTCGGTCGCCCTGGAATCTTAGCTTGTACTTTGTATTCGCCTGGCAAGAGGTCCGACGCTGAGTACTGACCAAATGCATTGGTCACGACCATGCAAAGCGAAACGTCCGACTTCAACACCACCGTTGCACCGACAAACGGCTCACCACCTCGTAAAACACGTCCCGAGACCGAACAGCCGGGTCCCAAATCAATATCTCCAACATCCGTTGTTTGACCAGGACCGGGGACATCAAAACGCAGCCAACGACTACCCAATCCCGCACGACTGACCTCGACCAGGGCTGCGCCATTACGTAATCCGGAAATCTTGAAACGACCTGATTGATCAGAGATCGCAAGCGGCCGATCACGATCGTCCATCAGCTGCATAATGCTGTCGCCGGCCTTGGTGATGCTCATCTCTGACACAGCTGCACCGATCAGATTAAGACTGTCCGATGACGACTGCATTAGAACGCCAGCGACTGGTTTGCCATCTGGACCTATAAAGCGACCGACGACGACCGGCGGCAATAAGGTCTCTAAATAGAGTTCTTGCGTCTCGCCCTGATCGGGTTCATCGAGACGCACCGTAGCTGAGGTTCCCTTGAGATTCCGGAACATCAACGCGCCACCAAGAGCGCGGATAGTAACGACCCCCGGCGAGAGAGTTCGAGAGCACGAAAAGTTGCCGTCTTGCGCAACAGTGGCAAATGCTAATTCTCCGCCATCGTCTTGTATCTGCAGGATTTCACCACCAACAAACTCTCCATCGAGCTGACCAGCAACCGCTGACCGCTTGGGCAGCTCAACGACCACATTATTAGAAATAGAGCGAATCGACTGAGTTGCAATGCTGTTGCCGTATTCAGCATGGCGCACCCACATGCGCACGTTGCCGCGTGACAAACCAGAAATCAGGAAGGATCCGTCATCAGCAGTAATTGCGGTGACAGCGTCAACAAGCCCGAGCTGCTGCTGCACTGGCACTAACTGCACAACGGCACCAACGATGGGATCTTGGGTCGAAGCGCAAACGACGCGGCCTCGAAGCGGGCTAATACTCGGACGCTCAAACCGAAAGTCAGTCCGGTTACGATCACCAATCACCAAGGCTGTAGCTTTCGCGGGCTGCCAGAACTCATGCCGGGCAACTAACTCGGCAGGACCAGCGGCTAGATTGGTAAAGCGATAAGATCCATCTGCAAGCGTGGTAGTAGAGCGAGCACGCCGCCTCTCGCCAACGATCGACTCCACGGAGACTCGCGTATTTGGCATCGGTGAACCGACATCGTTGAGCACTGTGCCGCTAATTTCGAAACCGGGCTTCAGCCTCAACCGCATCACATCGTCGCGGTCCGCCACCTCCACCTCATCTCCTGCGTAAGCATCGTGCTCAAACGCAATCAGATAGCCATAGTGCCGTGAACAACGAAACTGGAACACACCGTCGCTACGCGTAACTGCCTGATCGACGCGTTCTCTCTGCCACTCTGGCCATCCCGTAATCAACCGAGACAGAATAACTGTCGCACCGGTAGCAGGGACACCATCAGGAAGCAGGACCTCGCCGCGGACAATGGCATCTGCTGATAGATCGGCTTCCTGAGGCTCGACAATCAGCTTTGGCAGGGTATCCGAGTCACCAGCTGCCTGCTGCACATAGGAATCACCCAACATCCCACGATGGCTCTGCTGCCGGTTCGCACTGAACAACATCCAGGTAATTGACACCGTCACGGCTAGCAACACTGCGATCCCGATGAACCACGCAAACTTCCGATGACTTACAAAGTACAGCCGACTCATCTTCCTCCATCCTGAAGTGGTTCTGACGCAATCAACATCCGGAAGTCACTATCCATGATTCTGACACTCTCATCTGCGCCGCCATCAACCTCTTGATCAACAGATTTCAGCACTTCCAAGATCTGAAGTAACGTCGCATTGGTGTCGAGCGCGTTTTGCACGGCGACCGTAGCGTCGTCCCGCGCCTCTGGAACCCGCTTAAGCTGCAACAAGATCTTCATGCGACAAATCAGCGCGCTCGGATCACCTTCTGCATCTAGACACCAGCGGTCAGCCCAAAGGAAAGCGTCTGCCGAACCGGCCAAAGAATGGATCCTAGCTGCGACTTCCGCGATGCCCGGCAGCCCCGGGTGAAGGCTATGAAACTCTTTGAAGCGATTCAGCCAGAGCTTCACGAGCGCCTCCCTTGGCTTCAAAGACACCAGGGCGCTCCAGGCTGCCAACTGCATAGATGGAGGCAAAGGTCGATTATCTTCGTCGAGCAGCAAGCCTCGCTGACGCGGATCAACCAATAGCTGCAGCAAGTGGCGCCAACCTTGCAGACTAGACTCGGCATGAGCAGCCCGCTGGATGGCATTATCAAGAACCTTCACTGAGCTACGTAGCGCGGCTGGATCCGACAACTTCGCCAGCGCAGAACGACATTCATTTGCGAAGTCTGCAGCAAGACCACATGGCTCAGCATGCAATGTCCAGCTGGGTAAACTGCCTCCTAGCAATTCAACCGCAAGGGCTTGCAGAGCACGCCGACTGGAAAAGCCCAGCGAAAATGACATGAGGTTGCTCTGCGGATGCGGAGTCTGAGCTGCTGCTGCCCACAACAACAACCCAACCGTGCGCACTAAGTCTGGCGAAGCCTTTGTATCCGCAAGCTTCTGCTTGAGCGTCGCAGCCTGCCCTTTCACATCGCTGCTTTGCACAAGGTCCAGAACATCTATTACAGCCAATGGAAAGGCAGCTTCGGGCCGCAAATAAGAAGCGAGCGCGAGGTCAACACGCGCCTCACTTACTCGCGCTACCGACTGCGTCAGCTTTGCGATGCCACGAGCCAGATACAAACGATACATCCTGAGTTCAACGGCAAGCTCGCCGCTGGTGTGCGCTAAGTTCGCCTTCGCAATCGCGATGTCGTAAAGTTGCTGCGCTTCGTAACCGCGACCGGCGCGTAAATAGTTGCTGGCACTCAAAAGCGGATCTTCGATGTATGCCCGCAGCATCTCTTCGGCCTGCGTATCGGTCGGCATGGCATTCTGAGCAGCATTCAGCGACTCAAGAATTTGCATGTTTGGATCGCTAGGCGAGACGACAACCCCGGTCAACGACTCCAACATTGGAATCGGTCCAAACGCGGGACCAAGCTCTTGACCGACGTCCTTAGCGATCTGCACAAGGTCGTTTTGATATTGTGAAACACGACCCTTGCCACGTTCAGTTTTGAGCACGCCAGCTAAAGCACCCGTCGAGAGAATCAATATAAAGACTGCCAGTAGCGCACTGGCAAGCACAGGATTCTTACGAGCTCGACGCCACAATCTCACATGAAGAGACAACCGACGAATGTGGACAGGCTCGCCATCCGCGATGCGTAACAAATCGCGCGACAAAGCCTCACCGTCTTGGTAGCGATCATCGGGATCACGGGCGAGCAACTTGTCGATTACAGCTTCAAAGTCGCGCGACGGCTTCGGCAGATGATCTCGCAAGCGCGCTGGCGTCCCGTAACGGATCGATTGCAGCAGAGCCTCGGTCGACTTACCGGCTAAAGGCAATTCACCAGTAACGGCTTCGAACATCGTTACTCCGAGCGAATAGAGGTCGCTGGCAGATGTCAGCTCGCCGCCCAACGCTTGCTCCGGAGACGCGTAGTGCAAGGTGCCAAGAAAGCCACCACCCTTCGACGTCAAATGCAACGAGGCATGATCAAGCGCCTTAGCTAGCCCAAAATCAGTTAGCGCCAACGTTCCATCATCGCCCACCAGAATGTTTGCTGGTTTCACATCTCGGTGCAGCAAACGACGACGATGAGCCAACCCCAATGCATCCGCAACGCCAGCAAAGCGTCGAGCCGCATCCAAAATTTCGAGCGGTTTCTTGCCAAGGCGACGTCCTGACGAGATGTGCTTATCGAGGCTCAGTCCATCGACCCGCTCCATCGCGAAGAACAGCATCCCGTGTGACTCACCGTAATCGTAGATCGGCACAATGTGACGATGGTGCAAAGCTGCTGTGGCGCGAGCCTCTGCACGAAAGCGTTTCCGCATAGTCGGGTCAGCATTGTAGTTAGACGACAAGACTTTGAGCGCTACTTCGCGCTCAAGATCATGCTGCCAACCTAGGTAGACGATGCCCATGCCACCGCGACCAAGCAGCCCCTTGATTGCATAACCACCAATGCTGTCCGGAAGCTCACTGTGACCACCGACCACTTGCTGGACAAAGTCCAACGCATTCAAACGCGAGAGTAGATCACTCGCCTCCTCCGTTTGCTGCCCTTGCAGCTCGCGGCGCAACCCGGCGCTGTCGCTACAATTGCCCAGCAATTCAGCCATACGAGCATCGACACTATCGGGTTCGAGGACCGGCTCACCCTGCTGCTTGGGCATTGCATTGGCTTGCCCAGAAACGCTCAATCCATCGATCTCCGGCTCGGCTTGACTCGAATCTGACCCGGAGCTAGCGGCATCCTTGCCAGGGTCTGGTAGTTGATTGGTCACAGCTTGAGTTCTTCGGCCAGTCGCTTGAGAGCACGGCTTAACAGCAAATGAACCGCATTCTCGCTGCGTTCCATTTGGTCACCAACCTCACGCGCAGATAAACCTTCGATTTTCATCATCATGATAACATCACGATGGCTCTCCGACAGCCTCTCCATAGCCCCTTCGAGCAGGCCTAAACGATCTTTGCGATCGGCATGAGTAACAGGACTCGATCGCCGATCGGCAAGTGGCAGGTCCGTCTTTATCGGGTGTTCGCGGCGCGGATCACGAGCAGCAACACCAAGTTGATCACGCAGTATTCGCGCAACCTTCCGTCGCGCTAACGTGACCAGCCAAGCCCCAGCATTCTCATCAGCCGAAAGAGTTCGCCATGAGTTGACAGCTTCAATCGCCACCTCCTGAAGCACATCTTCAGGATCCATTCGAACACGGAGGTTGGGCCCCATGCGGAGATAGATCACCGAAAGCAGGCGCTCACGGTTATTTTCGAAGGCAACTTCGGGAGTCAGAGTCATGGGCGCGCAACTACGGGCATGGTGACAAAGGAATCCCAATTCATCGAAATAGCATCCTAAGGGATGACGGACACAGCCGCGAGTGGCTGCTGACAGGCGCAGCTAGTTGCCACGGTCAACGTCTATTACGCGGCAGAGTCCACAACCACAAACTCCCCTATACAAGCTACTTGAGCGCATTGCCTAGACTACCTACGCGCGGATCGTTCGGCAACATCCGGACTGAGACACGCAAAGAAACCAACTTCACGAACAACATAAAGAACCCCAGCCCTCCGCTGCATTTCCGCACAACCTCAATAAGTCTCTAATTGCTAGCAACGGTGACGTCACGCCAGATACCAGAGGCCCCAGCCACAACACCGCCCACTGACGATTGCGCGCCAACGCCCCAAACGATCTCATCGGGTAGCTCTCTGGGCAAACGCGCTGACCAACTACTGCCGGCGATTTCGATCTGCAACTTCCGACCACGACCGCGGAATACAAAGGGCACATCGATCCCAGCCTTGCATCTAGGCGCTTTCCCGCTCGCCAACACAACAGACTCATTGTCGCCGCTGTGACAATCCAACAGAGTCCAACCTTTGCGCGCATCAAGCGCGAGCGAGTAAAATCCTGCTGCAGATTTAGCGATGAAAAAATTCATCTGTTGCGTATCGCCCTCATGAATCAACACCGTGCCAGCCGCTCGAAATGCCCCACCACGGACCGGTTCGACCGCAAAGGCAACAGCACTGGCATCGGCAAAAGCAGTTTGGTGCCACTCTTTGCCGACGATCCACAGCGAACGAGCCTGCTCATCCCAGGCAGCCTGATGCTCAAGAACGGTCCGGGAGAAGTCGCTGCCAAGCGGCCCGAGCAAACGCACGGAAAGTGCGTTTACTTCAGCCGAATACAACCTGCTAGCAGCAAAGCTGCGGATTGCCTTAGCTACTTTGAACAGGGCTTCGGGATCAGCTCTACGAACAAATTCATAGAAGACAATGCGAGCCGCATAACAATCGCGCCTATCGAGACCGCCGGCCCGATCCGCGAGCAAATCGGATAAGGAGATCATCTTCTTCGATTCGATCAGCCGCCGCACCCGCCGCCAACGCTGCGTATAGAATGGTTGATCCACTAACTTCGGATGCAGCTTTTGCAGCACCTCCCTAGCGGTCACGGCAGCCAATCCGTCATGAAACCATCCTGGGTGCATCCGGAAGTTCGGACAGACCTCGAATCGTGATACATGACAGGCCTCCCATGCAAGCATGGCCTGGGTCTGCATCGGCAACCCATTCCGCGCTAAATGCCGATCAGCACAAGGCGGCTGCAACGCAACATGCGCGCTCTTTGAGCTCCAATGTGACATCGCTTGATTTGCAGCGAACTTGCCACCGGTAAGGCGCCTGTCGGCAACTCGATAGCCGCTGCCGTCGCGATAAAGAAAGACTTCGAGTCTTTCCTGCGGCTTCGTGAGCTCGCTACCAAATGATTGACAGACTAATGGCCAAACCGGCTCAATGACTGCCAAAGCCTGCTCTGCTATCCGCTCATTGCCCCCGTCGTAGATGACAGTAAAGAACTTGCCGCTTTTCTTAATCGGTGCAGAACCCTGAGCAATACCGGTCGTGCACAACAGCAAGCACGACCATCCGATTCGAAAACATCGCCCCAACACCAATTGCAAGGCCGACGATTCGCCTGAGGCTTCAGCGCGAATCACCCGAACTACCAGCCTTACGATCCACTAGTTCCGGTGGCAACCGCCGCAACTTGCCGTCGCGACCAACGCAAGCAAGCTTCGTGCTGCCAGTCACACAAATCTCGCCGTCAGATTCACGTCGCCCCTCATACGCAAGCACAACTGCAGCACGCCCGGATGACTGAATCCGAACACGGATCGCGACTACGTCGTCGTAATCAACAGGCTTTCTGTATTGGCAAATGAACTCGACAACCTGCAGTAAGTCGCCTCCATCCTCAATCTCGCGGTAAGAGCGGCCCCTTTGCCGAATCCATTCTGTGCGGGCTTCTTCAAACCAGTCGACATAGCTGCCATGGTGGGCCACAGCCATACGGTCAGTCTCACAGTAGCGAACACGAACGCGGTGGGCAGGTCCTTCGAACTCAGTCATTTGCTGAAAACCCTAACGTATCAACCTCACCTCGCCAGTAGTTCACCCGCCAGTTCAAGAGCAACAGTAGACGGAGCACGACCAACGACACTAGCACGCTCGAGAACCTGCCTAGTCGTTACACCGATCTGCTGCAAACGCTCTGGCGCAATACGCTCTTGATTGAGATTCCAAAGCGCCCCCTGGATCAATGCACCCGCATTAGCAATGAAGTCGGGAACCACGACAATACCGCGCTGATGTAGCAAATCTGCGGCAGCCAAATTGGCGAACACATTGTTCGCGCCGCCACAGACCCCAAGCGCAGGCAACGACGCAGCAACAGATTCGGTCAGAACTCCACCCAACGCGCAAGGCGAGAAGATGTCACAGGGAGTGCTAGTCACTTGGTCCGCAGTAACTGCTATGGCACCTAGCTCAGTGACTGCGTGCTCAATTCTAGCTGCAGCGACATCATAAACAGAAACACGCACTCCCAATGACCTCAGACGTACGCAAAGCCCCATGCCGACTGCCCCAAGACCCTGCACCAGACAGTGGGAGTTGGCCGGCTCAAGCTTCAGTTGCTGTGCCAGAGCCAACCACGCCGACAGCACGCCGTCGGCTGTCGCGGCCGCAAGATCGCCAGGTCCGTCACTTGCGTCGGTCGCGACATAACGAGTTTCTTCACCAACCCAGCGCAGGTCTTCAGCCGTCGTATTCACATCTGGGCCAGTATAAAATGCTCCGCCAAGCTGCTCGACCGTGCGGCCGACCAAGCGATAAGCTGCCTCCCGGTCCAGGCCAGGATGGTCCAAAATGACCGCCTTACCACCGCCGGCCGGGATCCCAGCCAGAGCGCACTTAAACGTCATAGCCCTAGCTAAGGCAATAACATCCGCCATCGCATCGGCACTATTAGCATACCCCCATCGGCGGATCCCACCATGTGCCGGCCCCAAACGGGTGCTGTGAATTGCCACAATGGCCTCCGCATCGCTGGCCGAGTCCTTGACCACCAAAACCTGCTCGCATGGATCACCCTCAGAATCACTCATCAGACGGTCGATTGTGGCATCGATTGCAGGTTGCGGGAAGGATAGGGTCTGTATACCCCTCCAAGGACTGCAATGATTCGATCGCTTGCCCTCATTCCAGCCCTGCTGGCGACCCTCTTCTCAGCCTGCTCGACCGGTAGCACCCTGCGTCAGGAGCCTGCGCCTGACCTCGTCAAACGACAAGAAGAGATCAAGGCAAAGGAAAAGCAGCAGCGTAATTTTCAGCGCGTCATCATCCAACTGGACCAGATGATCGACAACTACGTCACGGCAATCGCCAATCGCGGCGATCAGCGTGCCGATGCCCAAGCAGAGAAACTGCTCAAACTGCTGCAAGATAAGGTTCTCGACGCACCGTCTCAGCGCACCAATAGACAAACCGAGCCGAACGACCGTCAACCAGGCGAGTTTTTCCAGCGGTTACGCCAACTCGCGATGGACGGATCCCTGCCGCAACAGCAAGCAATCGCATTGGCAGCGCTCGGATTTTCCGGGCGGACTGATGTCATGAATGACATTTTGCAAGGTGCTCGCACTGACGACACATTCGTCGTCGACCATGCAGTCCTTGGCCTTGCCGTTCTACGCTCGCGTGACACGCCACCGGGTGTGCTGGCAGCAATCGCTGAGAACCCCAACCACCCTGAAGACGGTCGGGTTCAAGCAGCTTGGGCTCTCTATCAGGTGCAAACTTCCTGCAGCGATCAGTCTGACATCGCCAAAATCTGGGTCGACTTCCTTGGCTCGAAACGCAGTAAGCTGCCGCCTGGCGTATTGGTGACCGCAATTAGAGGCCTTGGCCTAACAGCGAAAGGTGATTACGCCAGTCTAGTTGCGCCATTCCTCAAAGACCCAACACCACGTATTCGCATGTCTGCCGCAGTTGCACTGGGACGCATGAACGCAAATGAGTACTGGCAAGAGCTGCTTAACCTACTAAGGCCGCAAGAGTCCGTTCAGAACGTTCGCCTCAGCGCCCGCAAATCGCTGGCTCGATTGGCCGGGGACCAAGACTACGGCTACGACATCTCGGCTTGGCTGAAGGTGTTTGAACTTGGCAAGAAACAAGGCCAATAGCAGCGAATCACGCTGTAAGCAACTGCAAGCGAGTTCTGCCGCTTGCCGTCTGCGCCAGTGACTGGTACGACCTACAGCGTGGCAGCAGATGCGCAAAGACGGTCGCCTCTCCAATGGATCGCGGCAAGCTTGATAGGCTACTTGAGCCTGAGCTCTTGTGGACCTGCTCCGGACCACCCCGACGCGAATCCTTCTGACTCTAACGCCAGCGCGCTCGAGTCGGTGCAGGCCACTCAAAATCGAAAATTGCCGACGGGGGCCCGCTTACTGGACCGGTCAGCGATTTCCGAGAAAGACCTCATTGCTGCGATCCTCAACGAGTGCCACACCAAACTCGAAAAACGCATGCAGCAGATCAAGGTGCTGATCACCATACCGGATGGTCGGCAGCTGCTAGTGCAAGCAGATCTACCTAACAGATTCCGGGTTCAAGAAGGCTTGCGGGCCTACTTATTGAATGGCTCTACGATTCAACGATTAGACGATGGCGCCGCGAATGAACCAGCTATCGAGAGCGAAGCTCACCGAGCCATGGTGCGACCACTCTCGCAAGTTGTCGATGCAATTGCCTTCGGCCCCCTCTACCGCGCCACCAACTGTCGACGCGAAGGAACTGACTTCATCTTAACGGATGCGACCGGCACACAAACGAAGCTGCAGCTCTACAAAGACACGCTACTTCCCAGTGCCATCATCTACTCCAGTGGACAAGAAGCCCGAGAGCAAACATCCGTATACTTTGATGGCTACCTGCGAACCAAAACAACATGGGTCGTCAACAGAGCAACAATCGACCCACTAGGAACCTGCAGCACAAGCTTTGAAGACGGCGGGGTGGTGTTCGCCAACGACTTCTTCAAAGCAAAGAGCCAATATCTCAAAGCCGACCCTAGCAAAACAACTCGCATGTCTGCCCCAGGTGCAGTGCGAGAATCTGAATCTACAACTCCTATACAAGTAGTTGGCAAAGCCATGAGCTGGGTGGTGCAATCGTCAAGCAGCAACTGGTCTCGTCAGCACAAGCTGTATGAACCGGTGATTGCCGAGCTTGAAACTCAGAACCAAAAAATCGCCGGATTCCCGATGATTTGGCAAGAAGGTAACCAACAGTTTCTGGGCGCACCGTTCGCAAGGCGAAAATCAGGCAAGGCTCTTGTTCCGCCCGAAGGGTGGAAGATCGAGACTTCCAAGGAAACGAGCCAGCTAGTGGTCTACCCGGCTAAAGGAGGCCTCAAAGATCGCATTCGTATCGGCAAGGCACAGCTCCTACGTCATGTTGCGAATCGTAAGCTGAAGATGATCGGCCCAATCATCGCACAGCCATTCCTACACTTACATGAAGGCGTCCCATCACCGAGCAAACTAGCCGACTGTAAAGTCCGCATGTCCGTCAGAATCCAATGAGCATGAAGACCCCGTCGCCATCGCCGTTCGCTAGCCACTGGGACTTGGATCCAGAAGTTGTCTTCCTTAACCACGGCAGCTTCGGCGCATGCCCGCGGGTCATAATGGAGCAGCAACGCGAGTTACGTCGCGAAATGGAGGCGCAGCCACTTCGATTCCTACATCACAACATTGAGGAACGCATCGACGCAGCCAAACCGCGCCTAGCCAAATTGCTCGGCTGTGAAGTCCAAGATATGGCGCTAATCGCCAACGCAACGACAGGCGTAAACACAGTATTAAGATCTCTGACCTTCGCTCCTGGTGATGAATTGCTTGTCACTGATCACGAATACAACGCAAGTCGCAACGCGCTTGACTTTGTCGCACAGCGAAGCGGCGCTCGGATTGTCGTCGTCCCAGTAGCCTTTCCCATAGAGACCTCGGAAGCGATCGTTGCGGATATTATCGCTGCCACTAACGATCGAACCAAACTGTGCCTGATCGACCATGTAACGAGCGCAACCGGCTTCATCATGCCAGTGCCCGAGATTGTCTCAGCGCTTAACGAGCGCGGCATCGACACGTTAGTCGACGGTGCCCATGCCCCCGGCATGCTGCCGCTCGACCTCACTGCCCTGAACGCCGCCTACTACACTGGCAACTGTCACAAGTGGCTTTGCTCGCCAAAAGGATCAGCCGTGCTATTCGTACGCACGGACCGTCAAGCCGCCATCCGTCCACTTTCGATCAGCCACGGCGCGAACTCACCACGTAGCGACCGCTCGCGTTTCCAGCTTGAGTTTGACTTCACAGGGACCAACGACTTCACGGCGTTGATGTGCATTCCGACCGCAATTGACTTCCTAGAATCACTGTTGCCAGGCGGACTAGAGGCACTCAGGAAGCACAACCACGATTTGGCTATCGCCGGCCGAAAGCTTCTTTGTGAAGCGCTCGGAACGGAACCAGCAGTGCCCGAGTCCATGATCGGTTCGCTAGCCTCGGTAATCCTTCCAAAGCACGCCGGCGAGCCAGCCTCGATGGCTAAAGATTCACTACAAGATGTTTTGTGGGAACAACATAGGATCGAAGTACCGTGCATGCGATGGCCCCATCCCAACCTTCGCTTGCTGCGTATCTCCCCGCAGATCTACAACAGCATTGAGCAATATTCCTACCTAGCGGACGCAATTCGAACAAACGTTTGAAACAATCGTTCGGCTGGCTACGTTGCCGGCTAGATGGCCAAGCCGGAGACCAAGGATCAGATTCTAGACGCAGCAGAAGACCTGTTCGCAGAACAGGGATTTGCGGCTACCTCGATGCGGCAAATCACCTCGTTGGCGCAAGTCAATCTGGCCGCGGTCAACTACCACTTCGGATCGAAAGAGGAGCTGGCTAAGGCAGTTTTGCGCCGGCGCATCGCACCAATCAATACCGAACGAGGGCGACGCCTAGACCAACTGGATGATCAGGCGACGATCTCGGAAATCGTGTGCGCTTTCATTGAGCCCGCTCTGCAAGTCCAGCAGGCTTCCCCCGAAACCGAGCCAACCAGCCGCGCCGCCGGTCTATGCCGATTGTTCGGCCGTATCAGCGTTGAACAACCCCCGTTTTTGCGCGAGTTCGTCGGCGAGCAATTCGGAGAACTCGGAAATCGTTTTGTGGCCGTCCTCAGCAAAGCCTCGCCGGGTATCGCGGCGGAAACCTTGTGGTGGCGCATGCACTTCATGATCGGTGCACTCTCTCACACACTGCAGAATTCACACATCCTCGAGCAAGCATCAGGAGGAGCGTGCGATGTCACAGACCATGACACGATCATGACGAGACTAACTGCTTTTGCAATTGGTGGACTCTCAACCACTGAGGCCGCGCGATGAATCGCTCCACAACCTACTTGCTTGGGAGCGTCTTGATGCTCGCAGCCTGCGCCGGCGACGCCCCACCGCGCATCAACGATGATCTCGGCATCGAGATGCCTGCGTCCTGGTCCAATCAAATCGACGAATCGGCAACGAATACGACCCTTAGCAATGACTGGTGGCGCGATTTTAAAGACGAGCGCCTCAATCGTTTGATCGTAGCTGGCCTTACCGACAATCGAAATATGCGCGCTGTGATGGCACGTCTAGAAGCAGCTGTCGCTGCCCACCAAATTGCTGGCGGTCCACTACTACCTGAAATTGACGTTGGCCTGCAAACGGATCGAGCCAGACGGCTGTTCATTGGCTTCCCGTTCGGCACCGGCGGTGTGCCAAGCTCTAACGTAACGACCAATGGCCTGTCACTCGGAGTCCGTTGGGAACTCGATGTTTGGAGCCGACTGAGGTCACAAGACTCCGCGGCCCTGGCCGACCAACAAGCTGCCGTTGAAGATTTACATGCCGCCCAGCTGAGCCTTGCTGCGCAGATCTGCCGTGCTTGGTTTGCAGCCATTGAAGCGGATCAACAACTAGCCTTGGCCGAAGCAACTGCACAAGCGTTCAAACGAACACTGGCTGACGTGACCGCACGATTCCGGCGCGGTGTTCGACCTGCCCTTGAAGTGCATCAGGCAGCCACGAACCTTGCCAATGCAAGCGCCAACGCTGCCCTTCGTAAAGACCAACATCTGCGTGCCATGCGGCAAATTGACGTCCTTGTCGGTCGCTATCCAAACGGACGTACAGCGATTGCAAAGACTCTGCCTAAGTCCCTACCGCAAGTTCCTGCCGGATTGCCAAGCGACCTCCTACAACGCAGACCAGATTTAATTGCCGCCGAACGACGCGTAGCTGCTGCCGGTTGCCGTGTTGAATCAGCTAAAGCTGCCCTCTACCCACGCCTATCTCTAACCGCTAGTGGCGGCACCCAAAGTCTCGAGCTTGACGACCTTGTCAACACCGACTTCCGGGTATGGAGCATTGGCGCCAACTTACTCGAACCACTATTTCGTGGTGGCAGTTTACGAGCCGAAGTACGCCGCCAACAGGCAAGGCGTGCAGAGGCATTTTCGAACTACGGCAACGCAGTCCTGACAGCGTTCTCCGAAGTTGAAAACATCCTAAGTAGCGACGAGCAGCTGCAAAGTCGCCGCGACCGACTTGGGGAGGCCGCGAAACAAGCTGCTCTCGCCCGCGATCTTGCACGTGAACGGTGGCAGCTTGGCCTTACGAACTTTCTGACTGTTGCCGACGGACAACGTCAAGCGTTCCAAACCGAATCAGCACGCATAACCGCAGATCGCCAACTAATCGACAACCGCATTGACCTGCTGCTCGCGCTTGGCGGCGGCTTTGGCAACGAAGCAACAGAACAATCCCGATGAAAGCCTTCCGCTTATTTCTACAGTTCCTGCTGCCGCTGCTAGTCATCGCTAGCGGCAGCTACGTCGCATATCGAATCTACAACAGCAAGACGCAACCAATCATAGCTCCTGTCGTGGACAAAGGGCCCGCGGTGCGAATTGCGACAGCAAGCCTGACAACCGCGCAACTCGACATCACTGCGCGAGGTTCTGTCGAGGCGCTCAGGACAGTTGATCTAGCTGCAGAAGTCGGTGGTCGCATCATCAAAACCCACCCCGCACTTCGAGTCGGCGGAATGTTCAGCCCAAATGATGTGCTCTGCGAGATTGACGCGACTGACTATCAACTGATCATCACACAGCAAGCTGCAGCAGTTGCGCGTGCCGAACTGAGATTGCTGCAAGAGCAAGCCGAAGCCGCAGCCGCGATTCGGGCATGGGAGCAAATAGAAGGTAGTCCGCCAATCGATCCACTGGCTCGTCGAGAGCCACAAATTCATGATGCGGAGTTGGCGCTCGCAGCCGCCAAAGCTCAATACACTCGCGCCGAGACCGACCTGGCACGCACCAAGATTCAGCTACCGTTCTCAGGACGCGTGCGCAGTGTGCACGCCGACATTGGACAAACTGTGCAACGCGGACAACGATTGGCAGTTGTCCTCGACACCAGCGAGCTAGAGGTACGCTTGCCAGTTCCGATTCGCGCAACGGCATTTGTCGACTTCCCCCTGGCGGAAAGGACAGACGCTGGTCCTGAAGTAGAGCTAACGGCTAATTTTGGCGGCGAACAGTGTAAGTGGTTCGGGAAAATCGTTCGCGTCGAAGGAGAAATAGACCGTCGCACACGACAACTAACCGCAATCGCACGCGTCACACCAACCGCTGACGCCAAACCGCTACTGGTAGGCATGTTTGTCGAAGCCCGGATCACCGGCCGCATAGCCAAAGACGTATATCGCGTCCCCAGTTCTGCATTGCACTCGGGCAACCACATCTGGGTTTTGGTCGCAAAGCCATCCGGGGATGATGCGCAACCGGAGTATGTTCTTCGCGACCGAACAGTGTCTGTGCTACGCAACGAGCGCGAACACGCCATCTTAACCAGAGGTCTTGAACCAGGAGAGATCATCTGCCTGTCAAATCTTCCGGCACCCATTGATGGCATGGCCGTCCGCATCGCAAAGAGCACAGTCACCACGACGAGCACGGGAGGCAAGTAGTCATGTCGTACGACCCGACGATGAAGCCCGAAGAAGGCAAAGGCTTCTTCGCGATGTTCATCCAGAACCATGTCGCCGCGACCCTGGTTGCACTTGCCTTCGTAGTCTCTGGCGCTGTGGCTTTGACAACCGGCAAAGTCAGACGCGAGGTATTTCCGGAGATCGTTCCCAACATCGTCAGCATCGCGGTGGTTTATCCCGGCGCAACTCCGACCGAAGTGGAACTAGGCGTCTGCCAACGCATAGAAGAAGCCGTTAACAGCATCACCGGCGTCGACAAGATCTCTGCTTCGGCAAGCGAAGGGGCCGGTGCTGTAACGATCGAAACGCTCAAAGATGCTGACATCAACCGAGTACTCGACGACGTCAAGAACCGCATTGATGCAATCACCAACTTCCCGGCAGAAATCGAGCAACCAATCATTTCACGGTTAGTTGTTCGAAAAGAAGTCATCAACGTCTCTATCTCAGGTGAAGTCTCTGAACGCGCACTAAAGCGACTGGCGGAACGCGCACGCGATGCCATTACTGACTTACCGGAAGTGAGCCAGGTGCAGTTAACAGCTGTTCGCGACTATGAGGTCTCGATCGAAGTCGGTGAAGAAGCGCTTCGTCGATACTCGCTAACCTTCGACCAAATCACCCAGACCATTCGAAGTGGTAGTCTTGATTTACCAGCAGGTGCCATCAAGGCCAGCGAAGGCCAAACTTTGCTGCGGATCCAAGGTCAAAAATACCGCAAGAACGAGTTCGAACAACTGAGCGTAGTAACCCGCCCCGACGGCACAGAAGTCTTGCTCGGAGACATCGCTACGGTCATCGATGGATTTGCAGACCAAGACCTGCAGGCGCGCTTTGATGGCACTCCAAGTGCACTGCTAAAGGTGTTTCGGGTCGGCAATCAAGACGCTGTTGTGATCACCTCGGCGGTCAAACGTTGGGTTTCTGACAAAGGTCAGAAGATGATGCCTGCAGGAGTCGCGCTAACAACTTGGCGCGACGAATCGGTCATCCTGCAAAGCCGCATCGATCTACTCACCAGCAATGCCTTGCAAGGACTAGTCCTAGTCTTTGTCATCTTGGCCTTGTTCTTACAGTTGCGTCTCGCCATTTGGGTCGCAGTTGGCATTCCTGTCGCATTCCTTGGCGCCGTTACGTTCATGCCGATGGCCGACGTGACCATCAACATGATCTCGCTGTTCGCCTTTCTGATGGTGCTCGGGATCGTGGTCGATGACGCAATCGTTGTCGGCGAAAATGTCACACGGCATCGAAGACTCGGCGCAGGACCTATGCTGGCGTCACTACGGGGCAGTCGAGAAGTGCGCAGTCCGGTATTTGCTTCGGTCCTAACAACAATTGTTGCCTTCTTGCCGATGCTGTTCTCGGTGCCAGGATCAGACGCTCAGGTCTGGCGTGTCATTCCGCTAGTTGTGCTACCGGTCCTTGCACTCAGCCTGATCGAATCACAGCTGTGCCTGCCCTCGCACCTCGCTCTGATGAGCAATGAAACCACGCAAAGACCATGGCTAGGATCCAGAATCCTCGCCTACGGCCAGGACTTGGTGCAAAGAGGACTCGAATGGTTCATTGCAATTGTCTATCACCCGATACTTCAGCTGTGCTTACGCTGGCGCTATACGACCATATCGGCATCAGGCGTTATCTTGTTAATCGGCTGCGCAATGGTCACTGCTGGCAAGCCACGCTTCGTGTTCTTTCCCACTGTAGAAGGCGACAACATTGTCATTTCCCTGACAATGCCACAAGGCACACCAGTCGCCACCACTGCCGATGCTCTGGCCAAAATCGAACAGCAAGCTCACAAAGTTTGCAGTGATTACGATGTATCAAACCCGAGCGATGGCAAGTTACTGCAGCACATGCTGGCGACAGTTGGTTCTCAGCCATACACCCGCGAACAGGCCCGAAATGGTGGCAACCGTGACGTAAAATCACAGTCAGGGTCTCACTTAGGAGAGCTCAACCTACAGCTACTAGCGTCCGAATTACGTCAGCCGTCTTCTGACGCAATCATGACCACCTTGCGCGAAGCAGTTGGCACAATTCAAGACTCGGTCGCCCTGACCTACACGACGTCATTCTTCAGCACCGGCAAAGACATCGACCTGGAAGTTTATCACGCCGACATAAACACACTTCGCGCTGCCATCAATGACATCGAGTCCGAACTGCGCGCAATGCCAGAAATCAAGGACGTCACCAACTCGTTTCGAACCGGTAAACGAGAACTAGAACTGAGACTCAAGCCGTCTGCAGAAGCACTCGGATTGACCCAGCAAGCCCTAGGCCGACAAGTCCGACAAGCATTCTACGGCGAAGAAGCCCAGCGCATCCAACGGGGAAGGGACGACGTCCGAGTCATGGTTCGCTACCCCGAGGCGGAACGACAGTCACTGGCAGATCTCAGCAACATGCGGATACGCACTCCCAGCGGTGATGAAGTGCCGCTGAACATTGTTGCAGAGACGGTAAGTGGTCGCGCCTTCTCTACGGTCACCCGCGTCAATCAAAAACGTTCCCTACGCGTCAGCGGAGAGATCGACGAAAATGATCCAAACGCGGACGCCGGCGCAATCAACAAGCGCCTGGAGGACATCGTCATGCCAGCCATAATGGATCGTTACGACGGTCTCTCTTGGCGATTTGAAGGTGACCAAAAGAAAAAGACCGAACTCATCATCGCCTTGTTAGGCGGCTTCGCGATCGCGCTGTTTGCAATGTATGCATTGATTGCGATCTCACTGCAGTCGTTTTTCCAGCCACTGTTGATCATCACAGCTATCCCGTTTGGCTTCTTCGGCGCAGTGATCGGTCACCTCATCACAGGTTACGACTTGAGCATCCTTTCAATGTTCGGCGTGATCGCACTCTCGGGCATCGTGGTCAACGACAACATCGTGCTCGTGCACTGGATTAATAAACAGCGCAACGAACACGCCACTCTGCTAGCTGCAGTCAGCGCTGCCGGCAGAGCACGTTTCCGAGCAATATTACTAACTTCGTTAACAACCTTCTTCGGACTACTGCCACTACTGATGGAACGCAGCATGCAAGCACGATTCTTAGTGCCAATGGCTGTCTCCTTAGCATTCGGCGTAGTGTTTGCGACCGTGATCACCCTCGTCCTGGTTCCTTGCCTGTATCTAGTGCTTGCCGATTTCAATAACAGCATGCGCTTCATAGGACGCAAGACCAGGAACTCATTGCGTTGGCTTTATGGGCAACAGCCACTCAGTATCGAGGAAGCCAACAGGTAGTCACACAGCAGGTCGGATCCAAACCTTGATTCAGGCTTCTGCATGCCACGATCGCAGCAGAGGCAGTAAGGAACCAACACTTTCCAGCAAGCGCACCGCACCGGCAGACCTAAGCCTGTCCATATGTGCTTCCGCTGCTGCGCCACGCGGGAGAATTGCAAGCGGCACAACGCCCGCGCCGCGCGCAGCAAGGACATCACTTGGGTTATCGCCAAGCATCCATGCTGTCCGCACACCCAATTGCTGCAACGCAACATGCACCGGATGCGGGTCAGGTTTACATGGGCGCTCTTCGCTACCAACAATGGCGCGTACGAATGGCAAAAAACCATGTTCTTCGAGAACAGACTCCGCCAAACCACGCGGACAAGTCGTCACAACAGCAATTGGGTAGTGGGCAGCCAACGACTCGACGTCTTCGACCTTTGCGATACTCCGGCGAGAACCGATATCAGCCAAGACCCCATCGAGGTCGAGCAAAACCGCATTTGGCGCGACGGCTGCTTGCACAGCGCGCTCAAGGCGCTGCGCATCTGCGGCAGGAACACTCAGAACTTGACCTTCGATACTGGCCCGGTAGCCGAGTGCAACCAATACCAAACGCAGCCAATCAAGGTCACCGCCACGCAGCTTGAACCCTCCGCTAGCGTCGGAAAGCAAGTCGATCCCAAGGATACGCAATGCTTCAGACACTACTTCGTCCGGTCACCCAACGATTGCCAAATCGCCTCAAACTGCTTCGCAGCATCACCACCGAGAACATCCGTAAACGCCGTCTTGCCATCACTATCTGCGTACTTAGGCATACGTGCATCGGGATCAAGCCTGGTTGGGTCTGCCAACCAGCGCGTATAATATTCGTGCCGCAACCGTTGCCGCGAGATCAATAAGTTGATGCCTTCTCGCTCGAAGACTTGCTCCGCTTTATTGTCACCAACGGCATGACACTGCACGCACCCAAAGCCTGTGCCCTGCTGCAGCAACCGGTTCCCATGCATCGATAGGTTAGCACCACCGGCCCGAATCGGCTCATCCTTCGAGGTGTAGCCGTGCTCTCGAATTAAGCCGTCGGTTATTGCGACGCCATGCTTTTCAAATGCGGGCATGCGCGCCGTCAACCAAGGTCGCGGCGAAGGGAGTTGGCCAATTACAAATTTACGTATCCAAGAAGGCTGCAGTTTTGCACCAACCCAGGTCAACGCTGGCAATCCCTGCGCCACCGGATCCTGCTCAGGCGGCAAAGGCGCATCTTCCGACCACTTCTCGGCCAGCTGCGCCCATGTCGAAGCTTGACCATCGAGCGCATGACACGCAGTGCAGCGCTCGACGGCTACGTGACGCGCTGCGAAGTCGAGCGGTGACTTGCGGAACGGCACCTGATGAGCAACCGGTAAGAACTCACGCAGAGCAGCACGCTCAACATCGCTAAAGCCATAATCTGGAGCGGCCCCATTTGGCGAATCTGCAAGACAGCCTCGCTTAGGCTTTAGGTTGCGTTGGCGTGGAAACTGACTGTCGACAGGCGGAATGTCTTCGCCAAGAACGTGACAAACATAGCAGCCGTGCTTTCGAACCAGTCGCCGCCCCTTTTTGTCATCGCCCTTCTTTATCGGCAACGCCGCGGCGCCATCGAGCAAATACGCAGCGAGGTTGGCGGCATCATCTGGAGACACCTTCAGGTTCGGCATGCGAACGTCTTCATAGTGTGCTGCAGGATCCTGGATGTAAGCAATCAAGGCATGGGGCTGCCATTTCTGCTTCACGAACGCTAGATGGATACGATCGCCGTTCTCAGCATCCTTAGCAGATTCATCGGTTCGCGCGTGACATGCAACGCATCCAAGCTCACGGAACCGCTGCTCACCAGCCTCAACCTGAGTCTGCGTAAATCCACCATGTGGTTGCGCCTGGCCCAGAGTCGCAAGATAGCTAGCGATATCTACCGCATCAGAATCTGCCATCGTGAACTTTGGCATCGTCGCATCAGGACGAATCTTATGCGGATCCTTCATCCACTCTGCCAACCAGCCCTGATACGCCCGTGAACCGACCAGACGAAGGTCAGGGCCCATCCGATCCAACTCTTGGTATGCCGACTCCGAGAGTCGCTGATCGTCGTAGTCGTGGCACCGAGCACAACGACTCTCAACGAACAGGCGATGACCATGTCGCAGTTGCTCGCCGGCAACAACTGCTTCATCAGTTACCGGATATGACATCAACTCTGGCTTGATAGGCTCGAAGCCAAAATCAAAGCCGGACCAAAAGATCCGCAACTCACCATCACCACGCGCCGCACTTTCGAACTCGACCCGAATGTCATTACCGCCCTTCTTGAGGCGCACCGCCTTCGCAGTCTCCAACGACTGCTTAGCTCTAAGCGAACCATCGAGCACAGACTTGCCATTAACGATCAGCTTCACCTTGCCGCGACCATCAATGTGAAACTTCATTCGGTCACGCGCCGGCAACGTCAACACAGCTTCGAAGGTCGCACGGAAGGCTCCCGCTGGTAAAAACGGAGTCGGCGTCTCACCTCGGCCAACCGCTAAAGACATCAGTCTAGTGCGCTGACTGTGACGAATCTTATCGCCTCGAAGCGTCTCAAAGGTGGCTTTCACGCCACGCGCCATCGATCCCTGCGCAGCAAACGGCAACGCTTGCTGCGTAAATGACTGCTCTCCAGAAAGAATCGTCACCGAACCTCCGCCCTCAAATCCAGTGGCGGTCAGCAACGCGGCAGCCGAAGTCCAGGCGGCCAATAACATTCGTCGAAAGATCATTTACTGGGCCTTCGGAAACCCTGGATCAGATTGCAGGTTATGGATCGAGTTATGCAACTCACCGCGAACTGGGCGCCCATCCTTCGAATCCAGATCCCAGGTTATCTTCATCTGGTTTACGACCTGCATACCATCGACAGCCAAGAACACCGTGCGACCATCATCCGACAACTTGGTTGACGTCACATTCAGCGAATCACGATTTGGCTTACCTTGGGCGATCTTGCGTTCGGGATGCAGAATCGAGATCTCGGGCGACCCGTAGTTTTGCGAGTAACGGTAGTTCCAAATTTCGACGCTGAAACTTTCCGCATCAGCAGCCAACTCAGCATCCAATGGATCCGAGAACGTCAAGTAGACGCCCTTGTCACATGTGCTGAGTTCGATTGGCATGTCGAGAGGGCGGCCAGTTCGCCGCACCCGATGGAAGCCTCCCTCACGCGCGGCACTGGTCTGCCAGCCTTTCAATCCGATGACATACATTTGGCCATCGATAGGTGAAAAGCGACCACGCATACAACTCGACGAATAGTTGGCCGGCAATCGAACGACTCCGCCCTGCATCTGTCCATTGACGCGCTCAGACAGAACCAAGTAGGTCGAGCACGTTCCGTAGGAGTTATGCAGCAGGCGACCCTGCAAGTCAGGCCATGCACTACCAGTAACCCAGACCTGACCACCGCTTGAGTTGTCTACATCCATCGGCATCCAACACAACGGCAGATCGGGCTGATCGGGGACCGGAGTCCTATGTGCAGTGTCTTTGACGCCAGCGTAGTAGCCTGGCTTCTCGATCCAATTGAGGCGGCAGCGCGGCATGTAGGTGCCCTCATTGTCGCCGCTGGTAATGACGCCATCTGATGAGACGCCGATGCCGTTTGGCGCACGCATGCCAGTTGCGACGGTCTCAATCGTCGACCCATCGCTACTGACCTTCAAGATTGCGCCATGGTGCGGCACGATCTTCATGAAGCCACGGCCACCAGGATTTACCGGCGCTCCCTTCGTAAAGTAGAAGTTGCCGTCTGTGTCAGTCTGCAGATCAAATGCAAACTCATGGAATGCAGCAGTGATGTAGATCTGGTTGTTGAAGCATTCGTAACGATCTGCCTCGCCGTCACCATCAATATCAATCAATCGGGTAAGTCCATCACGGCCGTGCACAAAAACGACGTCGTCGACAATCCGCAAACCCAAAGGATCAAACAAGCCGGTGGCGAAGCGTTGCCACTCTAACTGGTCGAGATCCTCATCAATGCCCGAGACGACCCAGACATCACCGTTCCAAGTAGAGACCGCGGCACGACCATCGCTAAAGAAGTCAAATGCACCGGTACGCATGCGAGAACCCGACGGGTTATCGAATGGAATGGTGATGGTATCAACCGCAAAGGCACCGTCATCAGACCCACGCACCCCCTTGGTCACGATTGTCTCACCCCAGAGTTTCTTACCCGGTCCTGATGGCATTCTGGCAACGTCGCGACCCTTGGACAGTAGCGGAACAGCCGAGTCAGCCTTATCGCCGTCGAAGGACCCAATCGCCAACTGCAACCGCAACACCTTGTCATGAGGCGGCACAACCAGCATTACGCGTCCATCTGCAAGTTTGAGCGAAGGTCCAGCACTGCCATGCAAGGAGACCCCAAGGCATTGCTTATTGCTTCTACCTTCGATCGACGACTGCACATCACCGGCGTAAACATCAATCTCTGAGAAGAACGTCCGACCGCGCTTCACATCCATCAATAGATGAGTGTAGGTGCCGAGACCGCCCTTCTTCGCGACACTTGCGGCATGCTTATCACCGTTGCCAAGCGAATTGCTGTCAACACTTGCGATGCGCTGCCAACCCGCAGCGGTCAGATTCTTAGCCGCAGCATCTCCGGCACCATTCCTGCCATACAAGACATAACTCTGCCGCGCGCGATCTCCGCGATGCCACGAGTAGGTGTTTACGCGTGATACATCGACAGCATCCTTCAGATCGATAAGTAAACGACCTCGATCAGTATCCTTGCCTTTGACCTTATGCTTATCGAACCAAACGCTGCTCTCGGAGTCGTCATGATTCTGAGCTGCCTTACCGTCGACCAACTTCATCACGGCTTGGTCTTGAGCACCATGCACAGGAGCGAAACCATCGACCGCGACAATGGTCGCACCAGCTGCATTACCACTGCCGAGGTAGTCGTCACTGGAAGGCGCTCCAATCACCAGTCGATCCCAACCGACTGCTGAACTATCTAACTCGACCACGGAATCCGTATTCCGAGAAGACGTCAAAGTAACGGTCCGTGCACTGCCTGCAGAGCCTTCACTGCCCGGCTTTTCGAGCACGATCATCTGTTGCGGCAACTTGCTTGGACCAAGCTCAAGGGTGCGCAGCAACATCGGAATGGCACCATCACCAATGCCATACATCTCGCGCACATTCATGTCTCCGAATCGGTAGTCGATAACGATGTCTTCACCGACACGACTATGACCACCGTACTGGCCCCACGCCGAAGGCAATGGTCCATGTGGAATTGAACGCGGGTCTGTGAAACTGCCGTCACGCGACCAACCTGGGCCAGGACTAGTTTCTGCAAGCTTACGGCCGCGCCTCGCCGGGAAGGGTCCGTGTGAGCCGTCGTAGGCGGTGCCACGAAGCCTCAACCATCCGTCCGTCCACGCAACCGACATGCGCAACAACTCGGTGTCGAACGAAACTGCTCCATGATCGCCGAGCCTAATGACCAAGCCTTTCTCGGTCGTGCCGCAGAGGCCACCACCATCAAAGGTTGTCATCAGACATGGACCAAAGTCCATCGACTCTGGAAAGGATGGCTTTTGAGCGACGAGCGCCGAAGCAAGCAAGACAGGAACAACAGTTGTGCGAGGGATCCGCATGATGATCCCTCTATCTTACTTACTAGAGCGACGATGCGCGCCGCAAGATCACGACTCACAGGCACTCAGGCCATAAAAAGTCTGAACCTAGGCCTCATCCGGCCTGGCGACTCCTGCCGTTACGCAGAATCGAAGAGCCTCCTCGACCGACATTCCGAGATCTCGAACGCTGGTTTCCGGGACAAAATACGTAAACCCGCCCAACTGGTAGCTCATTGGCACATAGACCGCCAACATTCCCTCACCAATGTCCGGATGGTCCTCAAATCTATCGCGAGTCACGAAGCCAATCTGCTCCAAACCGTCTCGAAGGGTCACCAACACGACCCGCCGAAAAGGCTTCTCTTCGGCACTCGACACCAAGCGAGCAACATCCACGAACATGCCGTAGACAAACTTCACGATCGGGATGTGCTCCAGCAGTGTCGTCAACCGCCGGTAAATCTGACGCACAATGAAGGAATACATCAGCAGTCCGATCACGAAAACGAGCGCGATCGACAGCACAAACCCCATACCGGGCCAATATTGATCTTCCTGCAACCAGATCAGGATGACGCGACGCAGCAAGGTTTCGCCACTGACAACGGCCCAAGTGATCAACGCGCCAGTAGCAGCAAGCGGCAGAATTGCGGCCAGACCGCGAAAGAACGTTCGCAGCGGTGGTCTGAGCAAGCTGGCACGGTCGGCAGGACGCTCTTTGGAATTCTTCATAGCATTCTCCATCGTCGTGACTCGGCTTGCGCTTAGTGCTGCAAATACGAGAAAGCAGGTGTATTGGCTGCGATACAGGCCTCAGGCTACCCGCCAATTATCTTACGCTCGATCGTTACAGGCAACCGTAAGTCCTTCAAGAACAGCGTTCCTACGAAAGTCTTCCATACGGTATCCTTATTGCACTGCTGTCATCCCTAACCTCATCAGGAGGCCCTATGACGACCCAACGAACCATCCTCACTGCCCTTCTCGGACTGCTGATCGCCTTACCGCTAGCTGCCCAACGAAGCAGCTCCGCCGGCCGTGGAAGCTCCAGACCAGCAGCGCGAGCGCCAGCTCGTCAGGCCCCGTCACGACCTGCGCCACGGCCCTCATCCCGCCCAGCTCCGACGCGAAAGGCACCGCGGGCATCAGCTCCACGGGTTTCCAGACCGCGCACCACGACGCCGCGCGTTTCGACGCCACGAGTGTCCAAACCGCGCACCACGTCGCCACGCGTTTCGACGCCACGGGTGTCCAAACCACGCACCACGTCGCCACGCGTTTCCACGCCACGGGTGTCCAAACCACGCACCACGTCGCCACGCGTTTCCACGCCACGGGTGTCCAAACCACGCACCACGTCGCCACGCGTTTCAAATTCACGCATATCCACACCACGCACCACGTCGCCACGCGTTTCAAATTCACGCATATCCACACCGCGCTCTACAACCAGCAGGCGTGATTCCTCATCACAATCGCAACGCACAACCCCACGGTATTCGCCGCCGACGTCCTCAAAGCCACGGACCTTCGTGCCGCGATCGTCAAATCCAACTCCCGCAGGAACACCGCGCAGAACCACAAACCACCACTACAAACCAACTACTTCGAGCGACTATCCAGACCGCAATTACAGCAACCGCAACAAACCAAGCGGAACCACTTCGAACCGCAGCACTACAATTACCCGCAGTGTCGGCAGGCCATCGAACGTTCGCCCAGACGCGCCCAATAACAGCAATGCCAACCGCATCACCACAAGCCGCACGCCCCGCTCGGCGAATAGCCGTGGTGCAAGCTCTGCGCGCAGGCAGCCAGATTACAGCAATGCACGCAATATCCGCGACTTGACCACCAGGACAAAAGCTCCACCACGCCCCCGACTTTCGGACCGCTACCAACCCAACGATCGGGTAGCAAATCCAACGAGTCGTCCGCGCACGGTCACTCGAAGCGATGTCACAACACGTAGCAGCAAGCCTCGCGGTCTGCCGCGAGTCAGTGGCCGTAGGATTGGCACTCGCACGACAGCCATTACCACTTCAAACATATCTGGAACGACTCCGACACTTGTTCCACGTCGAGCAGCTCCCCGACTCGGGGCGCCGCGCTCCAATTCGCGCAATGGCTTCCAAACTGGCTGTGCGCCCTACGCTGTATCGAGCTACCGCTGGGGAACTCGTTATAACAACTGCTCCTTCTGGAACGGCTACTGGGGTTACGGCCGCAGCACCTACTGCGGATTCGGCTTGGGCTTCGGCTACGGCTACAACTACGGCAATTGGGGCTACAGCCACTTTGGCGCCAACTGCTGGGGATTCGATCCATTCTGCTGGAACATCGGCGCACTGTCTCCCTACAACGCCTTCCGCTCTAACTACTGGAACAACTGTTACCGGAACACCTACTGGAACAACTGGTCGACTCCAAACGCTCTGCCGTCTAGCTACTGGTGGTATCCGACGACGAGCTACTGCCCAACCTACCTCTACGTGCCTGGCAGCGTGGTCATCAATGAAGAACTGGAGCCATACGAAGAGGTCCTAAGCGCCGTAGATACGGCGCGCGCCGCCGAGGTTCCCGAAGTTGCTGAGGTTGCCGTCAAGAAAACAACTCCTGAAACCCTAGCCGTCAACTACATCGAACTCGGCGATTTCTACTTTGAGAACGACCGCTTCGACGCCGCCACGGAAGCCTACGCAAAAGCACGCGAATACGCTCCAGATGACGCTTCTGTGCATTTTGTGCTGGCAGACGCCACTTTTGCTAATGGTGACTACCACTACGCGGCTTTCCTGATCAGCGAAGCGGTGCGCCTCGATCCTACGATTGTCACCTCGACTGTCGACAAACGCACTTTTTACAGTGATCCAAAGCTCTTTGAGACGCAGCTTGAAGCTCTCCAAGCCTACTGCGCGGCCAAACCTTACGATGCGTGGGCCCAGCTAGTCCTTGGCTACAACTTGCGCTTTTCCGATCGCCCGACGCGCTCGATCGCGGCATTTCGACGCGTCATGCAACTCGACGTCAACAATCCACCCGCCAGCGCCTTCCTCCGGGATTTACTCCCACCTGCTAAGGCAGATGAGAAAGCAGCCTCAGAGGCCATGCCAACGGCTGATGAAACTGCCAAGATCAAGAAGTCTGGTCGCTAGCTTATCGCTTGGTCTCGATCGCGGGCGCCGCCCGCGCTACGCTGCTTGGCAATGGCACGTAGAATTGATACCTACCTCGAGAGCCTGGTCGGCGAGGACAAGTTTGCATTTTATGAAGCAGTCCGCGACTTCGGTGACGCTGAAATCGCACCCCATCTGCTGAATTGGGAACGGGAACACCAGCTAGTTCCAGACTCCTGCATTCGGGCAATGGGCGACCTGGGACTGTTTGGACTGCCGATTGCCGAAGAATATGGCGGTCAAAACGGTGACCACACGGACCTATGCTTGATGGGGCTCGCTCTTGGCTACCATAGCCAATCCGTTGCGATCACCCCGGGTGCTGCAATTTCACTCGGCGCCAAGCCAGTGCAATTGTGCGGAACGGAGGAGCAAAAGAAAGCGCACCTCCCAGCACTCGCCAACGGCGACCGGATGTTTGTCTTCGGGCTCTCGGAGCCAGGACGTGGCAGCGATGCAGCCAACCCTCAAGTCACTGCGACGAGGAAAGGTGATAAATGGGTCATCTCCGGCGAGAAATGCTGGTCGACGAACGCACGCTGGGCGAGCCATGTCATTGTGCATGCGCTAACAGCTCCCGACGCCCCCAACGGCAAGCGCTCAACATGCTTCATCGTCCCGATGGACGCGAAGGGTGTCTTCTACCAAGAAATGAAGGGCAAAAAGGTGTGGGAGCAATCCTCCACTGGCTCGATCATGTTCGAGAACGTTGAGGTAGAACACGACGCGATCCTCGGCGCAGAGAACGACGGCTTTAAGGTGATGGTGACCACGCTGAATGGCGGCCGCTTGTTCATCGCGGCACTCGCACTCAGTTCGCTTGCATTCGCACTCGACAAGTGTCGCGTCTACGCAGAAGAACGCATCCAGTTTGACGAAAAGCCGATCGGTCGCTTCCAACGCGTGCAGGACGTCATTGTCGACATGGACATCGCACTTGAGCGAGGCCTCACCTGGCTAACGCATTGCTGCAAACTTTTCGAAGCCGGCAAGCTGTCCCGCGAACAAGCGGCAAAGGTCAAGGTCGACTGCAGTCGTTCGGCTAGTGACTTAGTCAGCTTGGGGATGGAGATCTGCGGCGGCGTCTCGTGCTTCGACGAGTTTGGCCTGATTCGACACCACAACGACCTATTCGTGACGCGCGTCGGCGAAGGCAGTAACTTCGCACTCAAAGACCTGATTGTGCGGCCGCTGCGAAAGTAGCAGCAGCCAACACACTTTCGATCCACGGGCGCCCTGCTTCGGAAGCGGCTGCCCGAAATCGCGATTCTCACGATCGCCCACGGCAGACGGCCTTCTTGCCGACGTCGTTTTGCGGTCGCCGCGAGGGCAAACCTGCAGCAAGCCGCGTTAGTAGCGGTTTTGTATTCCGTAATCGAGTACCTGCCCGAAGCACTGCACGCTCACGAAGGCATTGTTGCCGCTAAAGATCACATCTCCAGTGACCGTCAGTCCAGTCACGGAGCATTGGTTGCCAATGATGAGGTTGCCGTCAATCACGGTCTGACCGACGCCACTGCCGACCAACGCCGTACGCTTCTGGTCGAGGACAAGATTGCCCACGAACCGTCCTCCAGGGATGTTGGCGTTGCCGTCGACAACAATTGCATCCGAGTCATACGACTTTAACCGGCGGAACTTCTGCATTTGTGCATGGACATAGTCTGCAACTTCGCCAGCAGGTGCAGCCGCGGTGCTACCCGACGAAGACTTGGATGCACCCAACAAAAACGACTCCGTCATTTCGCTGGGCCCATCCATCTCCTGGATATCAGCAGAAATCATCCCACAGCTTGCAGTGATGCAGGAGAGCGCGACAACGATCAATTTGGCTTGTATCTTCATTTCCCTTACTCGTGGCAATGTCTTGCCAATGTTTCGTCGGAAGAGCAGAGCGACTGACAACTGCCTAGTTTTTGCAGTTACAGAGCTGCCGAAAAAGCAAACGACGATGCCCCAGTGGCATGGTGAGTTGCCAATGGCCCAAGAAGTGTCGAATCGTCTCGATCCGGGAGAACCTTGTGCCAAGTCGATGTGCAGGTGATTCCTGGCGGCAGCAGCCACGAGTTTCGACACGCAATCTGCACCCCGCAGCTGGCCCGCTCCAAACTGAGCTACTCGCGGAAGCGATTCACGGGCATGCTATGTCGCATGTCACGCCCTCTACCAAACCTTGCCCGCGTAAGCCGGCTGCGCGAGATGTTCCTCGAAGAGCGCCGCGGCAAGCGTGCTCTCGACGACTACTGGCGCGACCCGAAAGACGTCGAAGCATACGACGCCGTTCTTGCCGAACGCATTGGCTGGAAGTGGAACGCCGCGCTTGACGAATGCCGAGACCGCGGCTTCGCGCCGGCAAACAAAGACGTCGTGCTCGACTTCGGCTGTGGCTCAGGTGTCGCCAGCCGTCGATTCGTCGATTATTTCGGCGCTGGCGAAGTTTTGATGCACGACCGCTCAGTGCATGCGATGACCTTCGCGGCCAAGCGACTTGCGCTCGACTCACCAGGCACTAAGGCACGGATTCTCCCAAGTATTGCCACCGTCTCACCAGATGTCCTACTCGTGAGCCATGTAATCAGCGAGCTCGACGAAGACGGACACGAAGAATTGCTCCAGTTGATGCAACGCAGTAAGCGCATCATCATTGTCGAGCCGGGCAATCGAATGGTTTCGCGCAAGCTCTCAAAGCTTCGCGATCAGGTGCTCGAGACCTTCCACATCACAGCGCCATGCCCACATCAGGGAGCATGCCCGTCGCTAACCGACCGCGCCGACTGGTGCCACTTCTTTGCCACTCCACCTCCTGAGGTCTTCACAGACGGTTTCTGGGCACGCGTCGCGCGTGAATTGAGCATTGACCTCAGATCGCTACCCTACGCGTTTTTATCGCTCTCGAACAAAGCCAGCGCGGCAACCGTCTCTGATTGCGAAGAGGATGAAAGGCTGCTTGGCCGAGCTGAAATCACCAAGCACTTCGCACGAATGCGCTGCTGCAGCGAGGGCGACCTATCCTTTGTGGATATCACCAAGCGCCACCATGCAAAGCTGTGGCGAGCGCTAAAGAAGCGACCGGAGCAAATCCGGTTCGCACTGCGCGATCGCGATGCACCGCCGGAAGACGACCCATTGCCCGAGCAGTAAGCAGGGGGAACGGCCTGCCCAGCGCCTGATATTCGGTCCGGGAAAAACTCTAGGCCCGCGAGATTGCGAGCAGCAAGGAGCCTGAGCTGCTCGCCATGCACACAGACTGCAAGATCCGCCACAGAAAGTGCGCGATATCAAAACTCCTGAGCATTTGGGCCCTAGGCTGCTGCCAAACGCCTGGATGATCGCAACATAGCACCCAGTTGAGTGATGGCGGCAAATGCCCGCAATCTAGTCACAGGCCGTCATTGGGGCAGATCCGGGGTGCCGACCCATCCATTACGACGAAACCGGATTCGCGCATCGAAAGCCAACTTCAGAACGCTCAAAACGGCCATTCTTAGGGGGCCGTATTCAGGTTCCTGTTGTGGAGAGCCTTGACAGTTGGATCCTGCCGCCCCTAACAAGGCGATCGGCAGCAACCGCACCCGCATGGCGAAAAAGCAAGAAGGAACCCCCGTAGTGATTGTCGAGTCGCCTGCAAAGGCGCGCACGATCGGCAAGTTCTTGGGATCTAAGTATCGTATTGAAGCAAGCATAGGTCACATACGCGACCTGCCTAGCACCGCCAGCGAAGTGCCGGCTAGCCTCAAAGGTGAGAAGTGGGCGAAGCTCGGCATCAACGTCGAAGACGAGTTCAAGGCTCTCTATGTGGTGCCCCCTGAGAAGAAAGAGCACCTAAAAAAGCTCCGGGCGATGGTCAAGGACGCGTCGTGCCTCTACCTCGCGACAGATGAAGACCGAGAAGGAGAGTCGATTTCGTGGCATCTGCTCGAAGAGTTGAAGCCAAAGTGCGAGACAAAACGCTTGGTCTTCCACGAGATCACCAAGACAGCCATCTTCCACGCCCTAGACAATCCGCGTGAGATCGACATGAACCTAGTCGAGGCTCAAGAGACGCGCCGACTAGTCGACCGTCTCTACGGCTACACGGTCTCACCGCTCTTATGGAAGAAGGTCAAGCCCAAGCTATCGGCCGGCAGAGTCCAGAGTGTTGCAGTGCGGGTGATCGTCGAGCGCGAACGCCAGCGGATGCGGTTCGTTCCCGCTGACTACTGGAGCTTGGAAGTCACGTTTGCTGGTGGCAAAGAGCAAATTCCTTTCCCAGCCAACCTGCACACCGTCGACGGCAAGCGCGTCGCCTCTGGCCGTGACTTCGAACAGGAGACAGGCAAACTTAAGGATGGTGGCAAGCTTAAGGACGGCGGCCAAGTAGCAGCACTCGACGAAGCAACGACGAAGGCCCTCGCTGCCGAAATCGAGGGCAAGTCGGGCGACGTCATCAAGGTCGACCAAAAGCCATACTCGGAACGGCCCCAACCACCATTCACGACGTCGACGCTGCAACAGGCATCGGCCGGTAAGCTCCGCTTTGCTGCTCAGCGCACAATGCGTGCAGCTCAGCGACTCTATGAGAACGGCTTCATCACCTACATGAGGACGGACTCTACGACCCTCAGCGCTCAGGCAATCGAAGCTGCACGCACACTGATCGGCAAAGAGTTTGGCAATGAGTATCTTCCGAGCGAACCGCGCACCTACGCAACCAAAGTCAAGAACGCTCAGGAAGCCCACGAGGCCATCCGCCCCGCCGGGGAGTCCTTCACTCATCCGAATGATCTCTCCGCCGACATGGGCGTCGATGAGCGCAAGCTGTATGAGTTGATCTGGCGCCGCACGGTCGCTAGTCAGATGAGAGATGCCAAGGGTCAGCGCACCACGATGACCTTGGCGATGAAGACCCAAAATCACGGGGAAGCACGCTTTACGGCGACCGGCCGCACGGTCGATTTCACTGGTTATCGCCTTGCCTACGTCGAAGACCTTGACGACTCCGATGCCGAAACCGCTAAGTCCGACGCTGAACGAGTTCTCCCCAACCTAAAGGAAGGCGAGCACGCTGATGCAAAAGACTGCAATGCATCGGGTCATACGACGCAACCACCGGGTCGTATCACCGAAGCCAGCCTGATCAAGGAACTCGAAGCGCGCGGCATTGGCCGACCTTCAACCTATGCCTCGATCATCGAAACCATCGTGCGCCGGGCCTACGTATGGAAGAAAGGGACCGCACTGGTCCCAACCTTTACGGCATTCGCGGTTGTCGACCTGCTCGCCCAGTATCTCAGCTGGCTCGTCGACTACACCTTCACCGCGCAGATGGAGAAGGACCTAGATGAGATCAGTAACGGCCGCGGCACGCGTACCGACTACCTCAATCACTTCTTCCTGGGCAATGGATCACCAGGCCTACAAGACCGCATCACGAACGTCCAAGACGACATCGACCCGCGGCGCATCTGCTCGATACCACTCGGCAATGATGAAGCGGGTGATCTGGTCGAAGTCCGTGTTGGACGCTACGGTCCGTTCTTGTCGTGCGGTGAGAAAACGGCACCAGTGCCTGATGAGACACCCCCCGACGAGATGACGCTAGCGCGTGCACTCGAACTCATCGCCAAGGGCGCCGAAGGGCCAAAGGAGCTTGGCAGCGATCCAGCATCGGGCCTCAAGGTCTACCTCAAGGTCGGTCGCTTCGGCCCTTACTTCCAACTTGGCGAGACGCCAGAACAAGTAAAGGGCAAGAAGACTAAGAAAGAAGACATGCCAAAGATGGCGTCGCTGCTTGGCGACATGACGCCTGAAAACGCAACCCTCGAAGATGGACTTGCCGTGCTCGCTTTGCCTCGAACCGTCGGCACCGGCAAACCACCGCTCGCAGAGGCAGCAGACGAACTGCCGCTGCTAGCAGCCAACGGACGCTACGGCCCCTACCTAAAATGGGGCACTGATACGCGCAGCATTCCTGCTGGAGGCTCGCCGCTAACATTCACCATGGAGGAAGCGCTGAAGCTCTACGCAGAGCCAAAGCAGCGCGGCCGTTCGCAGCCAAAGGTGCTGAAGGAGCTTGGCGAGCATCCGGATTCCAAGGCCCCGATCAAACTGCACGAAGGTCGCTTTGGCCCATACGTCACGGATGGCACCACTAACGCGTCCGTCCCCAAGGGCGAAGACGCGAATGAACTGACCCTGGGTCGTGCGGTTGAATTGATCGAAGCCCGCGCCGCTAAAGGGCCAGCCAAAAAGAAGAAGAAGAAGAAGAAGGCTGCCAAGAAGACCGCGAAAAAGGTCGCCAAGAAAGCACCCGCAAAGAAGGCTGCCAAGAAGGCTGCCAAAAAGGTCGCCAAGAAGGCCCCAGCCAAAAAGGCTGCCAAGAAAGTCGCCAAGAAGACTGTCAAGAAAGGCGCTGACGACGAGTAGGGACAAGCAGCGGCTGAGAGGCCTACCGACCCCCTCGTTCGCCAGGCCCTGGTGCCTTGGGCAGCTCCTGCCGGTCAGTCCCTGAGGCAAGCCGAGAAGAACTGCAACAAGCGCTCGCGCGCGGCTGGACTCTTAGTCGCGACCGCGTGACCCCGAGCCGACACTTCCACAAAAGTCTTGGGCTCACCCGCAGCATTGTGCAAAGCACGGCCTTGGCTAATTGGCACAACCGAATCCTCAAGGCTGTGGAAGCAGAGGATTGGGGTCGGTGCAATGTTTGCAATCGATTGCGCCGGGCTATGACTGTTGGACAGCAATAGCCACGCGAGTGGGTAGGTCAGAAAGGTACCACCGAGGACTTCGTTAGCCATCCCGATGTAATGCGCAAAGGTGCTGTCTAGCACAAGCCCACGAACCTTTACCGCCCCCTCTCCAAGTGCCGCTGCCGCACAAGCACCACCAAGGCTTTGCGCCAACACGACCAGACGATCTGCATCAACCCCCGGACGAGTAGAGATGTAGTTGAGAGCTGCAAGCGAATCTTCGTGCAAGCCCTGCCTTGAGGCACTGCCTTCCGACTGTCCATAGCCCCGATAATCAAAGGCGAAGACATCGAATCCTTCCGCCGGCAACCAATCAACGTAGGAGATATGACTCGTCAAGTTTTGTGCGTTGCCATGGAAATAGACAACGGTCCCCTTCGGAGCACCCTGTGCATGCAAGAACCACGCGTGCAACTTGGTGCCGTCGTCACTTGCAAAGGTCAACTCCTCCGCACCGGCGATCGAATCGAGCGAACGGTATTGGTAGGAGTTCGGGTGATAGAACAATCCGTTGCATCCCTGGAAGACACTGAGCAGCATCAAGCCAATCAGCACCAACACGCCACGACCCCAAAGAGCCCTATGAGTTGGTTTCACCCGGGGGACGGAATGCGACATCTCTATCGGATCCATATATCTAATTTCTGATTCACCGCTACCGCCCCGACGCACAGCCAACAGTTGCTGCCGGGGAGCTGTATTCGATACCAGCAATAGAACTATCAGCACACACACAAGAGCTGCGGGTTCGAGAAATACTGCCTTGGAGCGGCGCAACTACCTGCAAAACAAGGGTGTAAAAGATCACAACTGGTGCATTTGTACGACCGGAACCAAAGTCCAACCCTTGCACGATCGCCCGGATGTCCGATGATTGGCCAATGCCGTCCGTCGAGACCCCCGACGTCAACTCCATCGATCCGACCCTCGATCTGTTCGCAGAGATCGATCGTCTTCGCGCTGAGAAGAAAGCTGTCATCCTGGCGCATTACTACCAGGATCCCGACATCCAAGAAATTGCCGACTACCTTGGCGATTCGCTAGATCTTGCAAAACGAGCTCGTGACGCCAAGGACGCCGAAGTCATCCTGTTTTGTGGAGTGCACTTCATGGCGGAGACAGCCAAGATCCTAAATCCAAGCAAGACTGTGATCTTGCCTGACCTGGAGGCCGGCTGCTCACTCGCCGAGCAGTGCCCACCTGACCAGCTCAGGGCCTGGAAAGCACGCCACCCCGATCACTTCGTCGTGATGTATATCAACTGCTCCGCCGCCACGAAGGCAGAGAGCGATATGATCTGCACGTCGTCCAACGCCGAAACAATCATCAACTCGATCCCAAAGGACCGACCAATTCTATTCGGCCCAGACAAGAACCTTGGCGCCTTCCTGATCAAAAAGACGGGGCGACAAATGGATCTGTGGCCGGGGGCTTGCATGGTGCACGAAACGTTCAGCTCGATGAAAATCATCCAGTTGAAGGCGAAGCATCCTGGAGCCCAATTCATCGCACACCCCGAGTGTGAGGATCACGTGCTGCTGCTTGCAGACTTTGTCGGATCCACCTCGAAGCTGCTCGATTACGTCCAGGAAGACCCTGGTAAGCAGTACATCGTCGGCACAGAGACTGGCATCCTGCATACGATGAAGAAGCACGCCCCGGACAAGGAACTGATTCCGGTGCCGTATGAAGACCGCAGCGCCGCGTGCCAAGGATGCAATAGCTGCCCGCACATGAAGCTCAACACAACCGAGAAGATCTACCTCGCCTTGCGTGACCTGAAACCGCAAATCAACATGCCAGAAGAGCTGCGCCTACGCGCCCGCCTCCCCCTCGACCGCATGTTGGCCATTAGCTAGCTATGGCTGCTAGTAAAGGTATGCCGCTATTAGCGGCGATCGCAGCTCTGATGATCGTTTCCTACACGGTTTTCCGCCTCAACTATGCTGCAAACAACCTGCCCTATGATCCAGGGGATCCATGGCCAGGAGTTTCGATAAGCAATGGCTCCAACGAAGAACTCGGGATGCGTTTGCGTGAGGCTTTTACATCGCGACATTCCGCGAAGCTGATCACACCAAAATCGGCTGATGAGCAGAGCGCAACCGATCACCGACGCGCTGGCCAAGAGACCTTCAATGTTTGGCCGCTACGAGGACTTGAACTGGAACGCGCAATCCGATCCCTCGACACCTGGATCGCGGAATCGCGTCAGCTGTCAACCAATTCACGAGACGCGAGCAGTAACCAGCGACTTGCGAACTTAGTAGCAGCTCGCAAACTCGTCGACCAAGACCGCGCATTTGTGGTCGAGGACGACCTAGAGCGCATTGCTTCGCCTGGCTGGAACATCGAGACGTTTCTACTTTTTGAAACAAAAGACCGTCGCCGTTTCTTTCAAGCGGCGATCGACACTACCGAGTTCGAGTTCGTGCGGCTGGCTGCAACGGCGAATCCACAGACTTTCGATCCTCGCTAAGCCTTCCGGGAAGGCCTAGGCCACGACCAAATCTCCCTATTCCTGGCAGAACAACCGAAAACGATCCTCGGGATGAAGCAATAGCGTCCAGAGACCGAATGCATCTGAAGGGCGCGAGTGGCACAATGCTGGTCTCATGGCCTACCACAGCGGACTCGATCCTCTCGGTGATGAACTTCATTCCGCACGCTCGGCAAAGCCGTGCGTCCTTGTAATCTTCGGCGCGACGGGCGACCTCACGATGCGTAAGCTCGTGCCATCGCTAATGGGCCTGAGCAAGGATGGCTTGCTACCAGCAGGATTTGCAGTCGTTGGCTTTGCTCGCAGGCCATGGACGGATGCATCGCTGCGTGATGTCCTTGCCGAGGGCGTAAAGAAATTTGGTCGATCTGAGACCGACGAACACTTCGAGCAACACCGTGACGCCTTCAGCTACCATCAGTCAGACTTCAATGACTACTCAGGTTACGAATCACTAAAGGCCAAGCTTGATCAAATAGATGCGATACACGGCACTGCCGGCAATCGCATCTTCTACCTAGCGACACCTCCAAGCGCCTACTCGAACATTCTTAAGAACCTCGCCAAATCAGGGCTCTCAAAAGAAGGCGATGGCAAATTTGCGCGAGTGATCATCGAGAAGCCTTTTGGCCGCGACCTCGATTCCGCGAGCGCGCTCAATAGCCAGGTCAACCACGCATTCCACGAACGCCAGGTGTTCCGGATTGACCATTATCTAGGCAAAGAGACGGTTCAGAACATTCTCGCGCTACGCTTCGCAAACGGCATCTTCGAGCCGCTCTGGAACGAAAAGTTCGTCGACCACGTCCAAATCACAGTCGCGGAGTCGATCGGTGTCGGATCACGGGGTGGCTATTTCGAAGAGTCCGGCGTCATCCGTGACATGATCCAGAATCATCTGATGCAGGTGATGACGCTTGTCGCAATGGAACCACCTGCAGCGATGACTGCTGACGCGGTGCGCGACGAAAAGGTGAAAGTTCTGAAGGCCATTCGCACCTTTGCACCAGCACAAGTGGAAGCCGATACCGTACGCGCGCAATACACGGCTGGCTCTTTCGGCGGCCAAGACGTCAACGGCTACAAGCAAGAAGAAGGCGTACCGCAAGACTCCGTAACGGAGACCTTCGCTGCGGTGAAGCTGCAGATTGACAACTGGCGATGGTCCCGCACACCATTTTTCCTACGGTCTGCGAAGCGCCTCCCGCGCCGAGTATCTGAGGTTGCAATCCAATTCAAACAACCTCCTCACATGCTCTATAGCGGTGAGCAGTCGGCACAGCCAAACATCCTGCTATTACACATCCAACCAGACGAGGGCGTAGCCCTACGATTTGGCGCCAAAGTTCCCGGACCAGATATGCGCATTCGGGATGTGCGCATGGATTTCCGTTACGGCACAGCTTTTGGAGGCGAATCAGCAGATGCCTATGAACGCCTACTGTTAGACGCAATTCTAGGTGACGGCACGCTGTTCGCGCGTGCTGACGAAGTCGAAGAAGCGTGGCGAATCGTCGACTCCATCATCAAGGGATGGAAGCAATCCAGCAAACCACCTGAGGACTACGTCTCTGGCACTTGGGGACCAAAACTGGCAGAGGACCTTCTTGGCGAAGGCCGAACTTGGAGGCGCCCGTGATCGGCCCCACGTTTGATCGAACCGGCACCCAAACAGCAAACTGGACTGAGCTGCCAAACTCGCTCAACAGCCTCTGGGACAAATGCATGCACAACCTGGGCGGCACGGATGTCGCTCGCGCTTTGACGATGAATCTGATCGCCATTGCAGATGCAAGCAACGAGGAATCACTCCGCGACGTCACAAAGCAACTGCAGCGGCATATGCCATGCCGCGCCTTCCTAATTCTAATCGATGAGCAGGCCGATTCGCAGACTGCGGAACTCTCTGCGACGACCAGGTCCCACGACTCGATCCGCGACATCGTGCTCGAAGAGATCGTGCTTCGCCTTCGTGAAAAAGATCTACCACTTATTCCGGGCTTGCTGCGCCCGCTGATCATCGACGATCTTCCGAGCCACCTCTACTGGTCTCTATCGTGGCCTGGAAATGAGCAACAACTGGACACAATTGCGCAATTGTGCCAACACGCCATTGTCGACTCCCAACTGTTTGGCAACCCCGCGCTAGAGTTACCGATCATCAAGCAGCGCTGCCAAGATGGACAAGGCCTAACAGACCTTAATTGGCTACGCGTGCAACCTTGGCGACGGGCACTCGCGGAGTCTTTCCAACGATTTGAGTGGCAACCCAACACAGCAGTGAAGGGGATTGTTCGCCACGGCAAAAACGCGCGCGCCACATCTATGCTGTTAGCTGATTGGTTACACGAACGACTTGCAGCATCAATCGTAATGGAGCCGGAGGGGAATCCCGACTCGGCTGGGCCTGATCACGTGTCCCTACAAATCGCACTCGCAAGCGGCAGCATCGAAATCGTCATCGATCTTGATCGCGGCAAGCTGGTCACGCACGTGACCACCCAATCGCATTGCTATTTGCCGTTTCGCTCGGCGGCCCTACGCGGCAACAACGCCAAGCTGATATCTCTAGCAATCGACGCCACTTAATCGGTCCATCTAGTCGAGTTGCCAAAGGCAACTCGTAACTCAGGCCACTAATGGCCTGGGCTATTGCTCCTAGGTTCGACCTAATGACCCTTGCTGGGCACTCCCGACGCAGCGTCCGTAGGCTTATCGTCCGCCGCAGGCTTATCGTCCGCCGCAGGCTTCACATGAAGCTGATTCGACGGGATGCTGTGATCCATCTTGATCGGGTGCGGGAACCAACCAACCACTAAGATCATCGCAATGAACCCAAGGACGTAGCCGACAGCTACGTGCCAGCCTTGCACGATCCATAGCTTGACTGACTTAGCCTCGGTGAACAGTCCGGCAATCGCAACACCAGCCGACGAGCCAAACCAAAGCATCGAACCGCCGTAGCCGACGGCGTAGGCGAGCACACCCCAGTCGTAACCGTTCTGAGCAATAGCCAGCTTGGTCAACGGAATGTTGTCGAAGAATGCGGACACGAATCCCAGCCCTAGCGCTGACCACTTTGTAGGGTCGGGTAAGTTGTCGACCGGCATCATCGAGGCAGCAGCGACCAGACAGACTAAGAAGACCGTGCCCTGCGCCGCATGCGACAGCACCTTCCAATTCGCCCGGCTAATGAACGTGCCAATCAGGATTGCTGCCCAAACACCAGCTGCTGGGAAATCCAGCTTCACGTTCGCGGTGATCGCACCAGCAATGATCAAGCCAACCACGAGCAGCATCACCTTTTTGACCGGAGGCGTCTTCTCGTCAGGCTTCACAAGGGGTTGTAAACCATTCTGCTGGGCCGCTGCAAAGTAGCCAAAGAACGCAATCGAGACCGCGGCACCGATGAAGGCTTCAAACATCCAAAACGGTGAGGCTCCTTCGATCCACATCATCGTGGTCGTAGTATCGCCGATCACCGAGCCAGCACCGCCAGCATTGGACGCAGCCACCATCGCAGCGAGATATCCAATGTGGACCTTACGACGGAACAATGTGATCGCAGCAGCACCGCCGATCAGAGCCGCGGCAATATTATCGAGCAAAGCAGAGAGCACTGCGATCAGCACCAACAACGCGAACGCACCCTTCTTACCACCTGGCAGCAACTCGGTTAGCTTCTCTGGCATACCGCTTCGCTCGAAGTAGTCAGCTAGAACCGCAAAGCCCAGCAACAACCCGGCAAGATTCACGAGAATCCACCACTCACCATGATGGTGCCCCGCATAGCCGGAAATGAAGTGGTTAAACAGCGAGAAGTCGCCATCCATGGCCAGCTTCACGAACAACACTGCTACCAATCCTGAAATCGAGATTTGCAGCGCGTACTTATGAAACCGCGCAATTCCTAGGAGGGTAGCGGCGAACAGACTGAACAGAATGATATCGATCAACGCGATAGCGGGTGAGGGGTTGCCGGGGACTGCCCCATGGTGCCGCAAGAAATGACGCGGACCAACTGCAACTCTAAACAATCGGTCTTATCGACATGATCACGCCTCGAACCACTGGCAACTTCGCGGCCTCGCATACATTTTATGGGCCTAGTTTTGAGCGAATTGGACCCAAACCATGCGATGGTCGGAAGCCTCTGCGAGCCGCAACCTCGGCTCGTGAGCCTTAGGCCAGAAGACGCCCTGGCCGAAAACAGCAAGTCCTGCTGAAGGCAAAACGTAGTCCACTCGCAGATTTCCCGGCCCACTGCCGACCTCATCATCAAAATCACCAGTATCCAGCCCAGCGTCGCCTTGATGCTGCATGTTGACACCAAACTGCTTCAACTTCTGCTCCACGCCACCTTCGCTACTAGGCGCGACGTCCTGGACACGCTCATGTGATAGCAAGGCCACCATCGCCGCCCGTCGCGAATCGCCATCGACAGGGTCACAGTTGAGATCGCCCAAAATAACGAACTCCTCGCCCAAGGCTAAGCCACCCTTCTTGCCAGCATCATCAACGATCCATGCTGCCTTTTGGGGAGTCAGATAATCGACCCAAAAGCGAATCTCGTCGTGATTTCGACAACCATTACGATCTTCCGGGCCATCAAAAGCAGGCGGCGTCGGATGGCTACAGAGCAGATGCACAAGTATCCCGTCTTGCATCGTCCCGATTCCAATTGGCACATCCCAGTGGCTCTTCGAAGATAGCCGCAAGTGCTGCCAAACATCATCGTCGTAGTAGCCTTCGGGACGCATTGCGCCTGGCATCGCACTCCAAGGCAACTTCTGAAAGGTGCGAATCCCATCCGTCAAGATTGGGTATCGCGACAACAACGCCATCCCATATTGCCCCGGAAACGCCCCATAGCCGAATGCATCATCAGGGCACTCCACCTTGCCATCACCATTGAGATCCTTACCGGACAACAAGCCAGTATTGACTGGACCAGCAAACGTAAACAGGTCGTCAATCGGATCAGCACCGTTCTGTGAAACCGCCAGATACTCCCGGGCAAAGACTTCCGCTGCTTCGCCGGCGTCATCACGGTCAAGCTCATTCAACAAGATTACATCAATCGCTTGACGCTGAATGATCTCAGCCAGTTGCTGCGCCGGTTTAGATTCACCGCCACGAAGTTCAGCTAGCAGTTCACCAGGCCCCTGCCGATTCAGAGCCAAGTTGAAGGTCGCAACCCTCACCACCGGCTTCGAACTTGGTCCGCGATCTGACAGGTAATAGATAAATGGCACGCTGAGCCCCATGCAGAGGAAAGCGAGCAGAGTGTAATTGAGCTTCATGAGTTCGAAGGTGGCCGAGGAACTCCGGCTACAGCAGGTTCAACGAACATCGTCGCTGCATCAAGTAGGCGAATTTGCGGCCCGATGACGACCACTGTATCGCCAACTTCCAAAACAGTATCGGGGTCAATTGGGGCAAGATCCCGATCACCGCGTCGCACCGCCACCACTGTGCAGCCAGTATGTCGCCGCACGCCGGAGTCTTTTAGCGCACGACCAGCGACCCCTGAGCCGACTGCGACACGGCGCACTGAAAACCCCAGACCTGGGATAAAATCTGCGATCTCACTGACCTCTGGAGGCGCTACGGAAGATGCCCGGCCGACAGCACCAGCTTCGACTCGCACGACTCGCACCTGGCGGCCAATCTCATCATCGGAGACCAGAAATCGCCGCAGCACTCGGACCAGTATCTCAATCGAAGCCTCGAGTTCTTGAGGGACAACTTCATGGGCACCGCTGCGCCGCAATGGAGCCACTTCATTGTTAAACTGAACCCGTGCCAGAACGTGCACTTGCGGTCCAGCCTGAAGGACTAACTGAGCGATGCGCTGGGTCGCCGCAGAATCATTGATAGCCAAGACCACCAACTGCGCTCTCGCGACGCCGAGACTGTTCAGTACTGAGATGCGAGTAGCATCAGCCAGCACAATGGGCACACCACGGGCCTTCTCTGCGCGCACGGTTGCGACGTTCATTTCTGCCACAACATAGGGAATGCCAGCTGCTTCAAGCCCTGCAGCAACGGTCCGACCAGTTGGGCCATAACCAACCAATATGGCATGGTTGCTACGCTCACCATCACTCTGACCGGCATGAATTTGTGCCGCGCTATGCGTGCCGGCATTGCGCGCCCGTAGCGCCAATCGACCACCTAGCCCATAGAGCAATGGTGTAGCGGCTATCGAAGCAACTGCCGCAACCACAAACAGCGACTCAGCGGACTCAGGCAATAAGCTCGACTGCCCCGCTAGTTGCACGAGAATAAACGAGAACTCTCCGACCTGAGCCAGGGTCAATGCAGCTCGGATGCGCACCCAAAACGGCTGCCCCAACAACCGTGATGCCATTACGATGATCAAGGCTTTGCCACCGACAACCGCAAAAACGATTGCGGCGACCGTAGCCGGTGCATTGGCGATCGTGCTCCAATTAAAGAGCATGCCAATGGACACAAAGAACAGACTCGAAAAGGCATCGCGGAACGGCTCAATCTCAGAAGCAGCTTGGCTGTGGTGATCAGAATCAGCCAACAAGATGCCCGCTAAGAACGCGCCCAAAGCCAACGACATCCCAAAGTGGGCAGTCACGACAGCCATGCCCAGACACCAGGTGGCCAAAAACAGCACAAACAGCTCGCGGCTGCGCGTACTGCAAACCATTGAAACCAGCGGCTTGACCAACAACCGCCCCACAGCCAAGACAATCGCAAGCTTGCCAAAGTTAGCGAGAGCGTCCAGCGGCGAGATAGACACAGGCACAACCGAAACGTCGCTGCCAGACCCGACCATCAGATTGGAGCCGTTTAAGCTGATCAGCACGGGAATCAGCAAAATCATTGGCACGACAGCGAGGTCTTGGGCAATCGCAATCCCAAGCACGGTGCGACCGTGCGGTGCGCCCAACTCACCGTGATCGATCAACATCTTGGTCGAAGCCGCCGTGCTCGAGAGACTCAGTAAAAAGCCCAAGAAAACGGCTGCAGGCCACGTCATGCCAATCAATGAACAGACCACAGCCGTCACCACTACGGTGCCTAGGATCTGCACACAGCCGCCCAGCATGATTGCACGCCGCAACCGCCCAAGCTGACTGAGCGGCACTTCGAGACCTACGGCAAACAGCATTACGACGATGCCGACCTCTGCTAGATCGCGCACCATCTCCTCGTGCTGCACAAGGCCGATGGCATTGGGGCCGACAAATACACCCGCAACCAGGAAGCCGACAATGGAAGGCAGGCGTAAACGATGAAACGTCACCGCAACGGTGACGCACAAAGCGAATAGCAGCGCCAGTTCGAGCAGGACCTGTTCGAGCACATAAGAGGTGGTACCCGAGCGCAGCCATAACAAACAGCTTTGAGTCGAGTCTAGACCACGGACACCACTCTCCCGAACGCCCTCAAACCATAAAAACCGGCCATAATGACCGGTTATCAGCATCCTCAGAGGCCTTCGTCATCATGGCTTGTGAGCCAGCCCCCCATCATGCCTAAGGCCGAACCACCTCATCCAAACAGCTAGTTCGTCTTACTAGACTTGATCCAGCCCGCCGCGCAGTGGAAAGTGCTGGCCGCATGAACACCTCCTTTCTGAAAAAGCTCGGCATCAATAAGATCCACAGTGGCGCCTTTGACGGCACCTGGCGCAAGACCAAGGGCGAATTGCTCGCCGTGCGTTCCCCGGTCAACGGCAAAGAAATCGGCAAAGTCCGCATGGCGACCCCTGCGGATTACGCTGCTATCAGCAAGAAGGCCCATGAGACTTTCTTGGAATGGCGGGCACTACCAGGACCTCAACGAGGTGAATATGTGCGCCAGATAGGCAACGCATTTCGCGAACACAAAGAGTTGCTGGGCAAACTGGTCACGCTCGAAGCCGGCAAAATCGTCCAGGAAGGTCTTGGCGAAGTGCAGGAGTGCATCGACATCGCCGACTTCGCCATCGGCCTATCGCGCCAGCTATATGGGTTGACGATTCAAAGTGAGCGCGACCAGCACCACATGCGCGAAACATGGCAGCCGCTCGGCACAGTAGGGATCATTTCAGCATTCAACTTTCCAGTTGCTGTCTGGGCTTGGAACTCGATGCTCTCGCTCGTCTGTGGCGACGCAAGCATCTGGAAGCCCTCCCTCAAGAGTCCTCTTTGTGCAATTGCGATGACCAACATCGCCGCCAAAGTGCTTGGCAAAAAATGGGCACCACTCGTCAGCTGTGTCATTGGCCCAGACCTCACGGTCGGCAGCGCGCTGCTTGACGACCCGAAGGTCCCACTCGTTTCCGCTACTGGCAGCACCCGCATGGGTCGCATCGTTGGGCCACGCGTTGCCCAACGCTTTGGCCGATCGCTACTCGAACTCGGAGGCAACAACGCCATTATCGTCATGGATGATGCCGACCTGGACCTAGCCGTTCGCGGCATCGTGTTTGGCGCCGTCGGCACTGCCGGACAGCGCTGCACATCGACGCGTCGCGTCTTGGTGCACCACGAGATTGCCGACAAGCTACAAGCACGCCTAGTCAAGGCATACAAGACGTGCAAGATCGGCGACCCCTTCAACACCAAAACTTTGGTCGGACCACTCATCGATGACGACTCAGCTGAGCAGTTCCTCGCCGCGGTCAAGACGGCCAAGAAGCAGGGAGGCAAAGTTGTTCAAGGTGGCAAACGAGCAACCGTCGCCCCTGCCATCAAAGGCGGCGCCTACGTGCAGCCAACGATCATCCGCTGCCCAGAAACGCTTCCTGTCTGCAAGGAAGAGACGTTTGCGCCGATCCTGTACATCATCCCGATTCACTCGCTCGACGAGGCGATTGAACTCAACAACGATGTTCCGCAAGGCCTAAGCAGCGCGATCTTCACCAGCAACGTGCGCTCGGCAGAGCGTTTCGCATCGGCAACCGGTAGCGACTGTGGCATTGCCAACATCAACATCGGCACGAGTGGTGCCGAGATCGGCGGTGCGTTTGGCGGCGAGAAGGAAACCGGCGGTGGCCGCGAGTCCGGATCTGATGCTTGGAAGATCTACATGCGTCGCCAGACGACTACGGTCAACTGGGGAACCAGCCTGCCACTGGCGCAGGGCATCACGTTCGGCTAGGGCTTAGCTTGACGCTTGGGGATAACGCTGAGATTTAGCGTTACCCCCTACCAAGGTTCGACTTGGACTCAGGTCCTCCCACTCCGGAGCAGCCTAGACAAGGCGGGACTTGGCTACGCCACCGACAACGGCGAGCGAGCTAAGGACCGAGCCTAGAGGGTTAGCTCGGCTAACAGACTGGTGGGGCAGATTGCTGCGCCACTAGACTATACTACCGGGCAATGACACTGCTCCCACGACTCGCCCGCAACGCCGTCCTTGCGACAAGCGCCAGCACCGCACTATTTGCTCAAGACCCTGCCGCGCACGAGAAGCTTGCCCGCGCAATCATTCAAGAAGGCATCGAGAACAGCCAAGTCATGCAGTTCCAGGATGAACTGTGTCACGATATTGGCAGCCGCCTAACAAGTTCACGCGCATTTGATCGCGCCGCTAACTGGGCCGTAAAACAGTTCCAGGAAATGGGGCTCGACGCGCGCCTTGATCAATGGGGCGAGTGGAAAACCGGCTGGGATCGCGGTCAGTGGATGGGCCGAGTGTTGTCGCCAGCACAACTCGAACTCCAAGTCGCATGCCCCGCATGGACCGGCAGCACTAAAGGGATCGAGCGTGGCACGCTGAAGCTCATGCCGAAAGATCAGGCCGGATGCGAAATGCTTGCAGAGCTTGCCACAAACGAAAATCAACTTTGGCTATATGGAGCGATGCCAAGAGGCGAATTGGCTGAACACGTCAAACGACTACTGGACGACGAGTTCGTGCATGGCATTGTTCAGTCCGCGACTAGCACCGGCTGGAACAGCAAGAGCTACGAGAATCAAATCCGCGTCTTCGGAGTCCGCAACGGCGGTCTTTTGCCACTGGAAGATAGCCAACAGTGGGCGCAAGCCGTCATTCGTGACGACCAGTGCAAAGAAGTCGAAGCATTACTCAAAGGCGAGGAACCCGTGGTAATCGAGTTCGAACTACGCAATCGATTTCGCCAAGGCCCGATCGCATTGAACAACGTCATCGCTGACTTAAAGGGGTCCGAGTTTCCGGATGAATACGTGATCATCTGTGCCCACCTCGACAGTTGGCACCAAGCTACGGGTGCGACTGACAACGGCACGGGAACTTGCTCAACACTTGAAGCAGCACGTATCCTGAGCAAAATCGGCTTCAAGCCAAAGCGCACCATCCGCTTCATGCTCTGGGGTGGCGAGGAGCAAGGCCTTCTTGGATCGCGCGGTTATGTCGTCAAGAACCGTTCCGAGATGCACAAAATCTCGGCAATTTTCAATCATGACAGTGGCACGAACTGGGCACATGCCTTGACCGTTGCAAACTCTCACGACGAAGATTTCGCAGCCACGATCGCACCGATCCTAGAACTGCTAAAGTCGCCGCAGAAAGACCACGAAGGCACGACCTTCGCAATCAAGTCGGTCAAAACAATGAAGCCTGCTGGTGGCGGAAGTGACCATGCGTCATTTGCCGCAGTAGGCGTTCCAGCATTTAGCTGGCAACTAAAGGGCCACGTTCCATACGGCCGCGGCTGGCACTCACAGTGGGACACGTACTCGATCGTGGTTCCGGAATACCAAAGACACAATGCCACGGTGTTTGCGATCATGGCAGCTGGCATTGCAAACTTGGACCACAAACTATCGCGCGACGGAGTCGCGCGTGCGACCACTGGCGGTCGCCGCAGCCGCGTAGACGCGCAACTGATTCTTGAAACCTGGCTCGGCGCAGAGTTTGACCAAAGCACGATCAAGACGGTTAGCGGCGGTGGCATGGCTGCGACAGCCACACTTGCAGTTGGCGATAAGGTCATCGCAATCGAAGGAATCAAAGTGCAGACCGCTCCGGAGATGTTGGCCGCCATGCGCTCCGCTGCGAGTGAGAAACAGACGGTCAAAGTCATCGTGATTCGCAACGGCAAGCAGGTCTCAATCGAACTTCGCCCATAACACCGGCGCTCCAGCACATCACTTTTGTGCAGATCTCTGGTCGGCAGGCTCATATCTGAGCCCCCCACCAGCCGATAAATGCACGTGGCCAAGCCCGCACCGATCACCTTCCATGTTCCCGCCAGCGCGGCAAACTTAGGCCCAGGCTATGGGGTCGTCGGACTAGCGCTGGACCTGCCGCTCGGCATCACCGTCGAGCCAGGCAAGGACGGTAAGATCCATATCGATCGCCGCGACGATCCATCGGCGCACCTTGAAGATCAGCGACACGACCCTGTCTTGCGTGGGCTGCAATTGGGCGCCAAACAGTTCGATGTCTCGCTAGAGCAGGGCCTGTCGATTGTCGTCGAAGGCACGATTCCACGCGGCACAGGCATGGGCACGATCTCGGCCAGCTACGCCGCCGGCATCAGCATCGCTGCGCGTCTAGCCAAGAAGAAACCTGAAGCCGCTATAGCACTGGATGCACTGATAGCACTCGGCGGCGACCCCGCACACGGAGCTGCGGCGCTGCTCGGAGGCCTGTCCGTGACGAGCCAATTATCTTTGCCGCAGGAGTGCGCATTGCGAGTGCAGCCACTCTCGATGAACGTCGACAAGTCTTGGCACTACATCATCGCCTTGCCAGACATCCAGATGGGCACGGCAGAGACCAAGCGCGTTCTACCACCAACTCTGCCGCACGCCGCGACAGCCCGCAGCATTAGCCGAACCTTTGGAGTCGTCCGAGCACTCGAAACCGGTGACGAAGACCTGCTGCAGCAATGCATAGTCGACGAAGTCCACCTGCCCTATCGCCGCCGCCTAATTCCGGGGCTAGACCACGCCCTTACGGTTGCTGTCGAAGCCGGAGCCGCCGGCGCAACCGTCTGTGGCCACGGCCCTGGGATGATTGCTTTCACAACTAAGCATGACCGAATCCCCGAAATTGCAGCCGCTATGGTGCGTGCTTTTGCCAAGAACGGCAGCGACGCGACCACTTTATCCCTGCAAACAGCTTTCTATGGCGCTTTCCCTCTTGCTGGCAGCTGACGAACTCCTGCTTGCGGGCAGGACCCAACGTCGTTAGTCTCCCGGCGGTCATCGCCATTGGGCAATGACGCTAGGGCCGTTAACTCAGTTGGTAGAGTGCGATGTTCACATCGTCGAAGTCACTGGTTCGAGTCCAGTACGGCCCACCATTCCAGCCTTCGCCCCTTCGGGGGCTTAGGCACTCTGGTCTCGCTCGAGGGCACAATTCCGAGCGATCGCCTCAGAGACTGCTTCGTGTCGATCGTGCCCTAGCGGCCGCGTCCTCCGACCTTTCTGCAACACGACTCTGCAACACGACGGCAACAGCAGGGCAGTAGCTGATAAACGAATGCATATTGCATCCTCGGCTACCGATCTGTCGACCAGCCGGGGCTATCCTTTCTCCACCGACAGGCCGCTACGCTGACCAGTAAATATGACTCGAACGACGCAACCGCGCCGTATTTTTTACACTGGTCACCCCTGCCGAAAGGCAATGTTGCGACCTATTGGCAATCCGATGACTCTCTGTCGCGCCATTGATGGCACGATGCAAGCATGAGGCGACTCAGAATACACCGCGCACTACTTGCCGCAGCAGGACTGACTTGCTGGCTAATGATTGGCAGCGCCTGTAGCGAAACTTCCGCACCGACTCAGGATCAAAGCACCTCGGCCCCAAGTCCACGAACCGGTTGCGGCAAACGTATCGTCGAGCCAAATGCTCAGCGAGTAACCGCTGTCGACGATCCTGGCGCCAGCAACAACTCATGCCTCGCGTGCCACGAAGGCATTGAAGCCATTCGTAATTCCGATTCAGGGATGTTCGCCGCGATCCTGGACCATGCGCAAGATGCTGGTCACGAGAATCGCTGCATCGTCTGCCATGGCGGCGACGACACGGCTCGTCCATCGCCAGATTTGGAGCGTGATTCTGAGGAGTGGTTAGCCGTTGCGACTCGCGCCCACAGCGGTTCGCCTGATTACTACCAAGATCACAAAGGGCCAAAGTCATTCTACCCAGATCCCGGCAGCCCATGGATCAACCAACACACCTGCGGGATGTGCCATGAGTGGCAGGTGCGCACCCAGTGGCAAAGCCTGATGATGACTGAGGCTGGCAAGATCCAAGGCACGGCCTGGGGCTTTGGCGGCTTGTCCGGCTATGACCACAAGTGGGCAAACTACGACGTCGAAACCTTGCCTGAAACGGAGCAAGTTGGCAGCGAAGATTATCACGCCTACATGCGCGGCCTAATGGCCAAAGAACCACAGGTATTCCTTGAGGCGATGAAGGAACTACCGCGCGCACCAACCCCAGAGCAAGTCGCAGAGGACCCACGGTTAGCGGCATTCACCTACTTACGCGGAGAGTGCCAGCGCTGCCACCTCGCGGTAGGCGGCGCACAGCGACACGGCGACTATCGCGGCCTTGGCTGCTCAGCTTGTCACGTGCCGTATGCCAACAGCGGCATGCATCAAGGTGGCGATGCGACCCAAAAAGGCAAGGTTGGCAAGCCGCTGGTGCACTCGATCCAGGGTGGCGTCGGTGCTCCGGTAACCGCAAACGGACACACCTGGACTGGCATCCCGGTCGAGACATGCACAACTTGCCATAATCGCGGTCGCCGTATCGGCGTCTCTTACCAAGGCCTGATGGAAACGCCTTATCCTTCACCATGGGGAGCAGACGGCGAGCCACAGCAAAAGCTACACGGCAAGTACTATCGCAAACTGCATGGCGACCTGCATGCTGAGAAAGGCTTCCTCTGCCAAGACTGCCACACTTCAATCGATGTCCACAGTTCTGGTCAACTGATCGGTGCAATCACCGCCGCGGTCGAAATCGAATGCACGGATTGTCATGGCACCCCGACCGCATACCCCTGGGAGCTGCCCCTCGGCAGTGGTGATGAATACGCAGAGACTCCGGCTACCGGCCCGGAACGGGGCACCTCAAGTAGCTTGCCAGGATACCTCGACGCTACCGATCATCCTGCACCACGTGATGGCTATGTGCGCACCGCTCGAGGCAACCCATTCGGCAACGTCATTCGCGACGGCGACAATCTACATGTGCATCTTGCCAGCGGCGCGGTCCACGAGCTAATCCCACTCAAAGGCATGGTTCAGCAAGGACTACTGTCAAAGAAAGCGCAAGTCGCGATGGTCGGGGTGCCCCGCCATATGGAGCGCATGGAGTGCTATACGTGCCACTCTACTTGGGCTCCGCAATGCTATGGCTGCCATATCAAGGTCGACTACTCATCGTCGAAAAACCCAGTCGACTGGGTCGCCGTCGGTCACGACAACCTTCCTGATGGCACCACCTGTGAGTTCACCGATCGCGCCGAATCGCATCGTATTCCTGGCAACATCACCGAGCTTCGCGCCTACCTGAGATGGGAAGATCCAGCCTTGGCAGTCAACGGCGAGGGACGAATCGCCCCTTGTGTGCCAGGCTGCCAAACGACCGCCACCGTGATCGGCAAAGACGGACAAGTATTGGCAGAAAACCAGGCCTTCAAGATCCCAAACGTGGAGGGCGCCGACGCTAGCGGCCAAATTGGAGTCGACCATTCACCGCTACAACCGCATACGACACAACGCGAAGCTCGCAGTTGTATGAGTTGCCACGGCAACCCCAAAGCAGCTGGATACGGCATCGACGCTGGCAAAAATGATGTCGATCCCGCCACCGACTATGTCGTCGATTTGATGGACGCAAGTGGCAACGTCTTGGTCAAGGATGCCAAGCCACAAGTCGCGGGAACGCGAGGACTGCTTGCGGACTGGTCTCGTTTCGTCACCGAGGACGGCCAACAACTGCAGACTGTCGGTCATCATCTAAGCCTGTCACGACCGCTGAACAATCTAGAACGAGCCAAACTTGATCGTGACGGCACCTGCATTGCCTGCCACGTCTCTTTGCCTGATGGCGACTTAGCAACGTCGGCCTTACATCACGTTGCCGCCATGCTAGATGCCATCCCGGTTGCACCCAAAGATCACGACAACGTCGTCCATAAGGTGCTGCGAATTGCCGCTTGGACCCAAGTGTTGCTCGTCGTTGGCGGAGTCATCGCTGGCGCCTTGCTATTGCGTATTGCGCTTCAGTCCCGCCGTAGACGACGTTCCGCGCAACACTAATCACCGACGTATAGCACCCGGTGGATCGCAGTGACTGTTAAGTGAGGACACCACCACCAAGAAGATCTCGCGATTTAAGAGATCACTCCGTAGCGCCACCAAAGATGCCAGACTTGGCGCTCTCCACGATGCGAGCAACACCAGGATGGCGAATCTTGCGTTCGGGCGAGATCGCGTAAAAGCGTTCGCGCACGGTCTTCAATTCGCCAACGATGCGAACGTTGTAATTCTTGCAAATGTGATCGCGAACAATGGTTGGACCCGGAAAGACTCCGCGACCCGCTTCCCCAAAGACCTTCATCAGAGCGCCATCCTCGAACTCAGCAACGGTCTTTGGTCGCACGCCTTCCTGACCCAACCACAATTCTAGGGAGCGACGGATCGCAGCTGCCTGTGACGGCATCAGGAACGGGGCACCGTTCAGTGACATGGGGAAATCTTCACCCAACCGAGCGTGCAATTCTGGAGCGGCGAACAAAGTCGTGCTCGACTCCCCCATCACATGATTGTAGGCACGCACATCGATACCGGGAGCCAGCGGAATATCAGAGAGCACAAGATCGAGTTTGCTAACCGCCAGATCGGCAAACAACCGATTGGGCTCGTCTTCGTGACATTCGAGAACGGTATCCGCACCTTCGTCCAATGCTGGCAGCAACAGTTCGAACGCCACCATCTTCGCCATCACGTCGGCAATCCCGATCCGAAACCGTTTCGGCTTGCCGGTCGGACGGCCTCGAACCGCATCCACTAGTTCGCGCCCGGTCTGGAAAATGTCATCTGCATAGGTGAGCACCATCTCACCTGCCTCAGTGAGCCTTAAGTGCCGACCGCGGCGAGTGAACAAGGGAGCCCCGACAAACCCCTCAAGGACCTTTAACTGCATGCTAATAGACGGCCTGCCAACCCCTAGCTTGCGACTTGCTGCGGCTATGCCGCCCTCATGGGCGACCGTCCAGAAGTAATGCAGATGATGATAGTTCAGCCATTCCATGCTTGGTCACTGCGTCAATAATACTGACGGTAAAGTTCGCGAGAATACATCTATCTGAACGGTAGTTGCTGACACATACTGTGCAAGTGATCAAAATTGGAGACTGGCGAAAAGACCTTCCGGCAAGCGTTGTGGTGTTTTTTGTTGCCGTCCCTCTCTGCCTGGGGATCGCCATGGCCAGCGGAGCCCCACTGTTCGCAGGACTGATCGCTGGCATCATTGGAGGAATCGTAGTTGGCTCCATAAGCGGTTCACCACTTGGTGTATCGGGACCTGCAGCTGGCCTAACTGTAATCGTCCTGCATGCGATCGCCGATCTAGGTTACGGCCCGTTTTTGCTGGCGGTGCTGCTTTCGGGGCTACTACAGATCTTGCTTGGGCTCGGCCGAGCGGGAGCACTCAGCTACTTCTTTCCGCTCTCGGTTATCCGAGGGATGCTAGTTGGCATTGGCACGATCATCGTCCTGAAGCAAATCCCACACGCGTTCGGCTACGACGCGGATCCCGAAGGCGACGACCAGTTTCTCCAACCCGACGGTGAGACAACATTCTCGGAACTGGTGCGCATGCTTGACCACGTCGAGTGGCGCGCCCTCGCAGTCTCTCTCACTGGCCTGACCATCTTGCTCGTCTGGGACAATGTCTTAGCCAAGCGCGCCAAGATCTTCAGGCTGCTGCAAGGTCCGCTGGTCGCCGTGATTTTCGGTATCAGCTACCAATTGCTCACGCAACTGTTCGCCCCGCACCTTTCGCTCGGCCAGAACAACCTGGTCTCAGTGCCGGTCCCAGAAAGTTTCACAGAGTTCTTAGGCCTGTTCCAAACCCCCGAATGGTCAAGCATCGGCAACAGTGCGGTCTGGGTAGCTGCGGCCACCATTGCCGTTGTCGGCAGCCTCGAAACGCTCCTCTGCCTTGACGCAACCGACAAAATCGACCCGCAAAGACGAGTAACTCCAGCCAACCGCGAGCTGATTGCACAAGGCATCGGCAACACCGTCTCCGGTGCAATCGGCGGCCTGCCGATCACGCAAGTCATCGTGCGCAGCTCCGCCAACATCCAGTCTGGCGCAGTTAGCAAACTCTCGACAATCTTGCACGGCACCTTCCTGCTGCTAGCCGTGCTGTGCATTCCACAAGTGCTCAACTATGTGCCGCTACCGGTGCTCGCCAGCATTTTACTGGTGGTTGGCTACAAGCTTGCCAAACCAGCAGTGTTCCTGTCGGTATACCGCCAAGGATTGACGCAATTCATCCCGTTCATTGTCACGGTAGTCAGCATTGTCCTGACTGACCTACTCACAGGGATCTGCTACGGAATGTTGATCGCAGTCATCGTGATCCTGCGACGCAACTATCTCAACTCACACCGAGTAGTTACAGAAGACAAGAACGCGTCAGGCAAACCGGTAATGCGTCTACTCCTGTCTGAGGAAGCTACGTTCCTCAACAAGGGTGCAATTCTAAAGGCCATTGCCAACTTCCCTGACGGCAGCCATGTCATCATCGATATGAGCCACTGCGCTAGCGTCGATCATGACGTGCTAGAGGTAATCGAGGACTTTGAACGATCAGCCGATGACCGCCGCATCAGCATCGAGAAAATCCCCCACCTCACAGCCGAAACTGCAGGCTCTTGCTAAGACCAACCGACAAGCAACTAAGAGACGATTTATGGATACCCAAACGCGAGATTCAAATCGTCGGGGCCATGTATGACATTGAGAGCGGCACAGTCTCGCTGATCGATTAGTAAGCTGCAGGCAGGCTCACGCCAGCACCCGTAGTGCCGGGACGCCACGTCTTCGTGCGCCACCCGCTCCGGCACTCAGCCTTCAACAAAGCAGCTGTGAACCTTGCCAGCGGTGCATGTTCTGGGAGCGCCGCAGCCGACCCGCCCATGCCCCCGGACTTGCTGGCAAGACGCCTAAGAACGTAACAGGCTAGTCGCACCGCGTCACGACCGGCCAAATACTCGATACTGTCTGCTGATAAGTTCGTCCGAACTCCGCAAGATCTCGAGCCTCGCCTTCCCTTGACTCTGAACGCAGTTGCCAATCATGTCTCCTTCGCACGCAGTGAAATCTCTCGGCCTCGCCATGGCCGCAACGCTTCTCTTACCAAGCTGGAGCAAGGCGCAACAGAGCCCGAAGCTCACGACTGGATCTGGCACCACTTCGCAGATCAGGTGGGGCCAAGGAGGCAAGCTGGTCTCGTTCAGGCAAGACGACAAGCGCTACGAACTAGACTTAGCAAAACTGAGTCGCCGTGAAGTCACAGCCAGCAACGACAAGCAAGCAGCGCGCCCTGCAGGCCGACGAAGACGATCTAGCGGAGGAATCCCTGGAGCAACAACGGGTAAGTATGTTGGCCGGCCAACCCGCGGCCGCCAGTACACACGCGTCGACTCGCCGGACGGGACGTGGCAAGCCCACTATCGCGACTGGAATGTCGTCTTAGAAAATGCCGAAGGTCAGAAGGTTGCGGTGACCACCGAAGGCAATGCTGAGGTTCACTTTGGAACCGCTAGCTGGGTCTATGGAGAAGAGCTGAACCAGACCAAGGCGATGTGGTGGACTCCCGACAGCAAGCAGTTGATCTATTACGGCTTCGATGATCGCGGGGTAGAGCCGTTCCACTTGCTGCGCGGCTGGTCCAAGATCAACACCAAGCAATATCCGGAGTTCTATCCAAAGGCGGGCGCGAAAAACCCAGCTGCGCATCTGCGGATCTACAACCTAGCGACCAAAAAGACGGTTCGTGTCGACGTCGGGGGCAGCTCCGAAGAGTATCTCTACGGCCTGCGTGCTTCCCCTGATGGCTCAGTCATCATGGTGAACTGGACCGATCGTCTACAACAACACCTGAAAGTGCTCGCGATCGATGTCAACACCGGCAAGACACGACTAATCGTCGAAGAGAAGCAGGACACTTGGCAAACCAACTCGCCACCGATGCGCTTTCTCGCCGATAAGAAACGCTTCCTGTGGCAGACAGATAGGTCGGGATACACGCATTACGAACTACGCGACCTTGATGGCAAGCTGCACAACGCCGTGACCTCTGGCGCATTCCAGACAGCACGAATCCAGTTTGTGGATGAAGAAAGTGGCCTAGTTGGCTTTACCGCATACAGCTCAAAGACCAATCCCTACTACCTGCAATATCACGTAGTCGGACTTGACGGCACAAATCAACGTCGCGTCACCACAACCAATCAACATCACTCCAATTTCTCACTGTCGCCGAATCAGCAGTGGCTAATCGCAAGGCACGAAGAGACCAATACGCCTCCAAGCACTTCGCTGTATCCAATCAACGGTGGTGAAGCCGTAATCCTTGCGCAAGGCCCAACTGAAGGCGCTGGGCTTGCCGAGATGTTCCAATTCAAGTCCGATGACGGCCGCTTTGACATCTATGGCGTTCTCTACAAGCCAAAAGACTTCGATAAGACCAAGAGCTACCCGCTACTCAACGCGCTCTATGGCGGCCCAGGGTCAAACGAGATCTCGGCAAGCTACATCAAGTCCGAGCGCAACGAATGCAGGAAGGGTTACTTCGTCATCAAGATCAACAACCGCGGCACCGGCAACCGCGGCAAAGCTTTCCTGGGCTCTAATTACCTACGCCTAGGCGATGTCGATATCCAAGACCACGCTGATGGAGTACGCCTGATTACTAAGAGGCCTTACATCGATGGGAAGCGCGTAGGCATCACTGGACACTCCTATGGTGGCTTTATGGCAGCAATGGGCATCTGCAAATTTCCGGATGTGTATGCCGCAGCCTCAATCGGAGCAGGCGTCACCGACTGGCGAAACTACGACACGATCTACACCGAGCGCTACATGAGCACACCGCAGCTCAACAAAGTGGGCTACAACAAAGGCAGCGTCATGACCTACGCCAAGCAATTAAAGGGCAAGGCATTCATCTTGCACGGCATGGTCGATGACAATGTGCACCCGAACAACGCCTTCCAGCTGATCGATGCCTTAGACAAGGCGGGCATTGCATACGAGAGTCGCTTCTGGCCAAACGGAGGCCACGGTCTTGGCCGCGGAGCCAGCAAAGCAAAGTCAGACTTTCTCGACCGTGTTCTAAAGCCATAGAGCACGGCATCCGGACCCGGTTCGTCATCCTCGTAGGCGAACCTCGTGATCCAATGGCAGGGGCTGACAACACACCAGCCCCCATACAGCTCCGAATGCCCTCGAAATGATGCCTCAATTTGCCAATAAGAATCGATTGGCCAACTGCAGCAAGGCGGTCACTGCCGCAAATCTAGACCGGCTCAAGGCAATTCCCCCGGGCCGCAATTACGATCTCTTAAATCCTGCTTGGTTGGCCCTCAAAGCTCACCTGGTTGATGAACATCGAAGCCCAGGTGCATCACCTGTCGCCACGCCATCAGCCACCAACACGCCGAGGTAGCCGGATGATCGGCCACGCCAATTTGCCCTGAAATGACTGCTAACGCCTGATTCAAAGCATTGCTGATTTCACGATGCCACGTCGTGATGATGACGCTGTGAACAAGAAGCAGCCAGAATCGGACGAACTACACTGCCTTGAAAATAGGCCTGTCAATGCATGAGGTTGCGCCAGCTAAGGGGTCATCCGGCCCATGCCAATGGTGTTGCCACGTGCCAAAGACCCGCGCGCAAGCGGTCCACCGAACAGCTACGAGCTGACCGTATTTAGCACAGGACCCATGCTTCCCGCTTGTGCAAAGCCCGTCTAGTGTCATCATCGGTGACCCAATACCCGGACAGCCTGCGCCCTCTCGGCCATGAACTCGGGCAACCCCCACCCATTCTCCCAAACCCCACCTCGAAGTCGATGAGCACTGAAGAACAACCCGAGAAGAAGAAGCGCAAGCCCAACCCGGCACTGATGAAACCAGTTCAGCCGGACGAGATCCTCGCCGTGGTCGTTGGCTCGGATCCGATTCCGCGCAGCGAAATCACCAAGAAGCTCTGGGACTACATCAAGAGCAAGGATCTCCAAGATCCGAACAAGCGCACCAACATCCTCGCTGATGACGCCCTAAAGGCAGTCTTCGGTGGCAAGGAATGCGTGACGATGTTCGAGATGACAAAGCTCGTCAGCCAACACATCTTGCCAGCCAAGTAAACGCGCGGCGCCATCGCGTGACGGCACCGCCCGGTGTTGTCACCCGACAGCAACGATCAACACCTCAAGAGCCACAGCTCGACGAGGTGTTTTTTTGTACCCGTGACTTCGCGACCCAAAACGATGCCGGGGGCCCCACAGAAACAACAGCAGGGCCACTAACCCGAGCTCGCCTTCATCGAATGGTGTACCAGGTGGCATCACCAGCCGGCACTTCCACTTGCAGAGCACTGCGGCCACGCCGGTCCATACGAAGCTCGTAAAGACTACCGGTCCTATCACTACCTACCGCCGGTCCAAGGATTCCCGTGTAGTAGAGATTCAAAGGAATGACCTGTCGAATCGGCTGGTCCGTCGGATTGTAGACAATCAGCATGCCTGGCGGGTCACTAGCTGGGCTGGCATGCATCACCCAATCTAGACCACGGCCATCAGCACGTCGCGAACTCGAGTGAATCACGTCACTTTCCAAGATGGTTCGATACTGCTTAAACCACGACACATGCTCTTTGAGTAAATTGCGGGTGAGATCACCATCAAACAACCGCGGCCCACGCCAACAAGCCTGCGCCCCATAACCTAGATTGCTTATCAGCATGCGACGGTAATGGTCAGCATGCTCGCTCAACGGCTCTATCGTGGCTGCAGCACCGCCACCGTGATACTGCGTCAGCGGCACAAACATCCACCCCATGGTCACGTTCTTCTCGCGCGTGCCATCAAACAAATTTTGTCGCGAATGCAGCACTTGCTGCGCTCGTGGCAATGACCAGTTGGTCTCGCGATATCCCATGCCAGTCTTACTGCTTCCTTGCAGAAAGTACCAATCAGGAACATTCAGATAGATACCGCGGGCACGGCACCACTGATAGAAATCTGAGATGATCTTGAACTGCACCCAGCGTGAATCTGCGTAGCCTTTTTGCAGCGGCGGCCGCGCCATTGCATCGAAATCTCCCGGGTAGCTGCCGTCGTGCTCAAGCAAGTCGAAGCCAGTGTATTCGTAGAAGCGATACAGCTTTTTGAAATACTCCTGACCCCAAGCGCTAGCTAAAGCCGGCGCGTGGCCAAAGACTTGCCCGCCTGGCTTGCCGGTATCCTTGTTGATGCAGTTATCTTTATCTGGCTGAATGCGGCGACTGCTGAGCAATGAGTAGCCACCAATCTGGATGCCACGGTCATGGGCATACTTCGCCATTTCACGCCACTGGTCGAGATTGTCCTCGCTGTCGTCTTCTATATTGAAGCCGCTCCCAAACGTCAAAATAACCATCTCAAAGCCGACCTCGACACACTGATCAATCGCAGCTCGAACCTTGTCAGGATCGGCACTACGCACATGCATCATCAATGGATTCTCCGTGCTCCAAGGCGCAAGTGTTCGATACATGTGGCGCTGCGCTAACGATTGGCGTTCGCGATCTTCACTATCCGGCGCCAAAACAAACGTCCGAAAAGTCGTGAAGGACTCGCCTTTCAAGACTGTCTGCGCAGGCCCAATCTCTGGCGCTACCTCAAGCATGCATAGCGTCTTCTTGCGATAGTTAACCTGGGTGGCAAATTCAGGATCTTCTAGCCATCTAACACAATGCGAACTGCCATCAGCACCACTCATCGCGTGAAAGCTGTAATCCGTCTCAACATAGAGATTCGGAAGATGCACCCCCCGACGCTGCGGCTCAACACGAGACTCCGCTTCAACTAGCGGCAAACGCAGTGATGTAAACGAGTCGACCTCGATCGCAGCATCGGCCTTATTTCGCAACTCAAGCCAATGCCCAAACAACGGCAAGCCATCATACAGCTCAATATTGACAGACACTTCGTAATCGCCAGCGTCGACTAGCCAACACAAATGCTTTCCAGCGGGTGGCCAATGAGCAAGTTGATTAGCAAATCGCACTCGTCCCCACGCAAAACGCTCAGAGATATCTTTGCTATCCACTAATTGCGCTGGAGCATCGATTGCCAAGGGGTCCGCAGGCATGCCTGCTAACCATTCATCCAGCAAGAACGCACGATTAGGTTGCTCGCTTAAGCCACCAACTCGCACAACCTTGCCATTCAGCGTGAACTCTCCAAGCGGCGCAGCAGCTCGTAACAGCTGCTGCCCCGAAGTCAGCTGCTCGATACCAACCAAAGCCAATGGCTGTTGCTGGATCCGTAATCGCAAAAGGCCATTCTCGATTACGATCTGATTGCCCTCTTGGTGCATGCCTGCTCGAAACGGCGATGGATCTAACAGCCAGTCACTCTGTTGCGCGCAGACCTGAGACAAGGCAACTGCAATGACAAATAATCTTGAAGCAAAACTGCTCATTCCTAAACGATGACCGACAAGTAGCCATCTACGCAACAACGACGTTTCATTCCCGGCGTGCTATCTACTAACGGTGTGACAATGCGACGCAAGAGCCCCAAAATTACTTGCCAGAATCTTCGACACCGCGCGTGGATGTGATCAACGAGAGACAACCCACAAGGACACAGTTTGGTTCCTTAAAGACTGCCAGTGTCAGTCGCGTCATCCATCTACGGATTGCCAGATAGAAGTCTCAGTACGAGACTCATATTTCGCGCCTGCATAGCCTTGCTCGCGATGATCAGCGACGGCCTTGGGCTACATGCTTTGGTTTATTCGCGGCGTTTGACGCCTTCGCAATCGTGGGATCAAAGCGGACTCTGATCAACCTGACGAGGAACTGGTTGCGGGCGCCTACCGAAATTAGTCGATAGAAGGCCTAAGTGAGGATGCTTATGGGCCTGATTGAAATTTGTCTACTTTCGCTAATCTCAGCGCAAGACCCGGCTACGCAACAAACCGCCGACACAACCCACGCCGCGGCGCTACAAGGGCCGACGGCTACCACCTTGACGACGCTAGCTCAAAATCCGCGCAGAGATCTGCAGTTAGCGGAACAAGCAGGAGCAACTGCCGATGGGGAACTACTGCGCAAGCTAACAAGCGACCCAAATCCTGACGTCGCATCTCGAGCAGCTTGGCTATTAACACAAAGCTCCAATGCTGAGCATCGAAGCCAACTACCAGCAATTGTCTCGTCAAGCCCCCATCCCGAGGCGCGCCTACAAGCACTGCAAGCAGTTCGACAGGATGCCGATGTAACTTCTACAGCACTCGCAATTGCCGCACTCGATGACGACGACCGCCGCGTTCGGACCATTGCTGCGCAACTACTCGGTGATCTACGCCGCCCGGCTGCGATTGATCCGCTGCTTAAGTTGCTTGGTAAATCGAGCGAACTTGAGAACAACGAATCGTCAACCGACGTGCAGGCAGCTCTGCTGGCATTGACAGACCTTGGCGCCAGCCAACACCTGTTGCGAATGTCCACTGCCATTGATGACGGTCAAGCAGTGGGCGTCGCAGAATCTCTGACCTACGCCTTTCAAACACTCTCTCCCAAGATTGAGGTCAAAGCCGAGACAACTGTATTGGTTGCCGTGCTCAATCATAAAGAGATGATGCTCCGCCGCTATGCAATCGATCGATTGGCAGAACTCAATAGCACTATCGCAATCGCAGCACTCGAAAGTCGCCTCGAAAATGAAACGGAGCAATTAAAGCCGCTACTCGAAGCTGCAATTGTCAAAATTCAAAAGGGTAGCATCGCCCCCGCCAAAACTGCGTTCGACAAAGCTGCAGCAAACGCCAGAGTCGTCTGGTCGTACACGACATCATGGTGGAACGGTTTAACGCCAACTCAAAAGGCCACGTTAGGGGCATTGCCACTTGCACTCATTTGGTTGCTTTGGCTTAGCCGGAGCGTGGCACTTCGCCGATCCCGTGACAGTGACGCCATCGCCACCGTTGCACTAGTGCAACCATCCGATCAATACCTAGAAGACCAAGGCGACGACTTCTATGACGACGAAGAGGGCGAAGAATACGAGGAATGCCACACGTTCGAAATCGATGACAATCCCTTCGACGATCAGGATGATCTTCAGCCTCAAACCGAATACGACACTTCAGGCTGGGAAGACCACTCCGAAGACAACTTCTTATCTAACTCAACACCAGAGAATGAAACGTTTCGCTAGTCTCACTAGGCGAACCTGCAAGACCTTAGGCATCGCCATCTTGGTGGCGTCAGCGGCCACGAGCCAGTCTAAGGATCCAGCTAGAAACATCTCTGAGCCACACTTGCTCGCAGCAATTGCGGACAGCACCCATCGCAGTAATGTTCCAGCTATTCAATGGTTGTGCCAAGAGTTCTTGCCTAAGCAGCCACAGTGGCCAGCTGGCCTAAAGTCATCTGACGCTTTTTCGATTTCACTATCTGCAACCGGACTCAAGATTCAAAAAACGGAAATTGAGATCCCTGCAGGCTCGGTGGCAATAGGCGCGATGTCATTCTCGGCCAACAGGGAAGAACCACAGATCACATTCACCTGTGATGAAAACGGTCGCGAACAATGGGTCATCCCCGATGACTTTGAGCTGCCTAAGAAGTGGCACTCTTTGCTGCATATACTTCACGCTGACGACCTCGAAACACCGCGCACTATTTCTATCCCGGTGATCGTTGGTCACCTTGCCGGTGGCATACTCGACAACGATCCTCGCGCTCCACTTGTAAGACTAGGTCCCTCATTATGCGGCGACGTGACTTGGCTTGCTTGGTACTCCAGTAGCAATACTCACGTTTGCGGACGTAGCGGTGGCGGTCTCATGTTGCCGTTAACGCTCACCTGGTTCGCCATCGCCGACGGCATTGGTCAGCTATCAGGACTTTCACTGCGAGCATTTGCTGCTCGCGACGCAGATCGAGCGGAAGCTGTTCGCCAAATGGGCCGCGGCGATCGCGAACTCGAGGCAAAAACACTACGTGCCTTGCTGCATGCCGAAGACCAAGTGCGCTTACCTGCGATTGAATCACTTGTTCGCCACGGGGCAGCCGATCAGCTGCCAGCGATCATCTATGCTGCTGGAAAGCACAGCCCTTTGGCCACAATTGCGGCCCGTGACGCTGTATTCCGCCTATGGCCTACTGCGACATTTTCAGAACGCAGCGAAGCTCGTGCTGCACTCAAGCACAGCGAAGTTGGAGCCCTCCAAGAGCTAGACTTCGAAAATCTTGCAGAGCACCAATCACAACAGCTAGGGACCCTTTTCACCCACAAGTCGGACGCGGCACAATCGGTCGGCGACGCGCGCAAACGCACCATAATCATACTGATCTGCTCGGCGCTTGGGCTGCTTGGACTTTGGCTTCGAGAACGCGCACTGCCACACGCGAACGCTACTCCTTAACACGATCGCTCAACAGGGCAGAGTGCCTACCGGCGACTGCAACGACGGTCATTTGAAATCAGGCCGCTAGACGACGACCATGACATCATCGAGCGGTTTACGCAGCAGTGCTTTCTTCGGCACCTGACAATCGTCAGCAGCGTAGCCTACTGGAATCAATAGAAACGCACGTTCGTTAGCAGGTCGACCTAGGACATCACTCAGAAACTTCATTGGGCTAGGTGTGTGAGTTAACGTCGACAAGCCTGCCAACTGCGCCGCTGCGAGAAACATGCCGCAAGCCAGGCCAACCGATTCTTTTAAGTAGTAGACCTGGCCACCGTCGTCGTCTTGTGCCAGCTGAAAGACAACTACAAGCCAAGGCGCGATAGTAAGAAAATCTTTCGTTTCGTCTGTGCCTAGTGGCGCAAGATCGTTGAGCCACTCTTCATTAGCACGACGAGAGTAGAACTCTTTTTCTTCGACCTCAGCAGCTGCGCGGATTTCCTGCTTAATCGCTGGGTTCTTCACACACACAAACCGCCATGGCTGCTTGTTTGCACCGCTTGGCGCCGTGTGCGCACATCGCACCAACCATTCAACAATTTCTTGCGGCACTGGCCGATCACTGAATGCACGAATACTTCGTCGACGAGTCATCGCGCCGTGAAAAGCCTTCAGCGCATCCTCTTGCGAAACCGGTGGCACATAGCGATCGGAAAACGGCACAAAGTCGGCGTCATTCACCCCCACAGATTGCGTATCTAAGCTGGTTCACACAACAACCAACAGCGTGCGGAACCAAATATCACCAGCAGGAGACAGTCCGTAAATATCTAGCTACATCTAGGTAAACGCGACTGGTGCAAATTTAGCCAAGTTGGCGATGATAGGACTATGGAGCACTCTGATGGCCCAGACTCGAAAAGCAAGAATCACGAACTATCAGCAGACCTTGAGGAACAGGTCTTACTGATATTGGAAGGTGATGACAGCTCGCGCGACGCGGCAATCGAAGACTTCCTACAGAGACATCCTGACCACGCCCTCCAGATCCGTAATTGGCTAGTCGCTGCCGGAGCTATTGAAGACAGCCCACAAAACGAAGAGCCGCTTGGAACTGACCAGCACCAACTTCCGTATCGGCTCGATGCATATGTGCTGCTGGAAGTCATGGGTCGCGGCGGATTCGGGACGGTCTATAAGGCGCAGCAACAAGCACCGATCAAGCGACCGGTCGCTATCAAGGTGCTCAATCCCGGTATGGACTCGCGAGAGATTCTCGCACGGTTTTCCGCTGAGCGAGAAGCGCTCAACCGAATGGACCACATTGGCATTGCACGATTACTAGATGCAGGGACTACTGGTAGACACCGACCTTACTTCGTCATGGAACTGGTCGAAGGCCCGACCCTTATCGAGTTCTGTCGACGTAAAAAGATCCCGCTTCGTGAACGCATTGAACTCTTCCTGCTGGTCTGTGATGGCATGCAGCATGCGCACCAAAAGTCAGTACTGCATCGCGACCTGAGTTCTAACAACGTCCTCGTCACGGAATCAGAAAGTCATCGCCAACCTAAGATCATTGACTTTGGGATCGCGAAGTCGCTCTCAGACCCATTGCTTCAAGGCGGCGCAATGACGTTCCAAGGCACTCTGATGGGAACGCCAGAGTTCATGAGCCCCGAGCAAGCTGCTGGGCGGACTCAAGACATTGACACGCGTACTGACGTCTATTCATTAGGCGTCCAGTTATATGAGTTACTGACCGGCCACCGGCCGATTCCAGGCGTCGTGCTGCGCGCCCAGGGCATTGCAGGCATGGCAAAGGTGATAGAAACCCATCATCCAGCAAAGGCCAGTACAGTAGCCCCAAAGAGCAACCAAGTATTGCTGCGGGGTGACCTTGATGACATCTTGCAAAAAGCTCTCGCGAAGGAACGCGAACAGCGTTACCCAGGCGTCGGCGAGTTGGCAACCGACCTTCGCAACTACTTAGCCGATCGCCCGGTTGCAGTTGGAGCCCCCACAACACTCTATCGGCTGCGTAAGTTTGTCCGGCGCAACCGAGGTCAATCCATAGCATTCAGCCTCGCGCTGCTGGGTATCTGCACGGCGCTCGTATTCATGGGCCTAGCACTAAACAAGGCAAGTGAAGAAGCTCGCCTCAAAGACCAAGCGAACCGTGATTTACTTGAGAAAGCTGATGCTGGTTTTCGCTTACTGGCTAACGAGGACCGTATCGACGTTGCCAAAAGCGCCGAAACCGAACTGCCTCCGCCATGGCCAGAGCACATGGCAAAATATGAGACTTGGAACACCGAGCACGGCGATCGACTGCGAGAACAAAGGCGTATGGTACGAGAACGCTTACTTGCACTTTCGCAGCAGCGACTAGAAAGCGGCGGCCAACTAACAGACGACGTGGATCGCCACCTAGAGCGCGCATTAATTCGCCTTGAACAGCAACTCACAAAGTTCTTAATGCCGGCAGGCATCGCTGACAAAGTCAGGGCACGACAAAGATGGTGTGAACAGAACTTAGTTCCAGAACCCGCAGAACACACTGCGATCTGGCAACAAGCATGCACTGCGATCAAGGCCTCAGATGGAATGGTCGCAACCAATGCTTACGGCGGCTTACAGCTTCGCCCGCTAGCAGGCTTGCTACCACTTGGCTGCCATCCCAAAACTAAGCTTTGGCAGTTCTTGGATTTACGAACTCACGCCGAAGACTACCCGCTGCCCAAGCGTGATGACGATGGCAACCTACAAGTTCACGCAGGGACAGGATTGGTCATGGTGCTACTGCCACCAGGTCGCATCGCCGTTGGCGCTCGCAAAAACCAGCCGGGCATGGAGCGCAACGACGACCTCGCCAAAGTAGACGAGCTCAATGATTCACTGACTTCGCTTGAAGCCGTCCTTGTCGCACAGAACGAAATGACGGTCGCGCAGTTTGCTCGACTCACAGGAAGAGAGCTGCCGAATATCGACCCGCAGCTACCACTAAGTAGCATCGATTGGGTCACTGCCAACATCGAGCTAGGCCGCTGGGGACTATCCCTGCCGACGGAAGCACAATGGGAATATGCATGTCGGGCAGGCACAACAACGCCTTGGTCCACAGGTGACTCTGAACTAGACGCGCAAACAATTGGGTGGTTCCAAGGCCAACCAAACAGGGTTGGCCAACTGCGTCCCAATGCTTTTGGTCTCTACGATATGCATGGCAATGTCGCAGAGTGGTGCGCTGACGAAAAGTTGCCATATGCCGACTTTTCGACACGTAATGGAGATGGGCTGCGGACGCGAAGTAAGGCGGCCAATAACGCGCGTAGAGTAATACGCGGTGGTGGTAGCCACAGTGGCGCAACGAATTGCCGTTCAAGTGCCCGTGCAAGTGAAATAGCAACTGCCAAGGACGGCACCATAGGCATTCGGCCAACTCGCAGGATTATCCTTCGATAGCTACGTCGCTAGACCAATCGGGATGCGCCAGAAACTTTCGAAGCGGAGTCCTAAACTGCTGCATTTTATCGTGCTTGAGGGCATCGATTGCGGGCTCGAAGCCAAGCCCTGCAGCCCTCGACATTAGCTCGCTGACCTTGCTCATGTCTTGAGCAACACCACGACCAAGCCTGTGCATGTGGGCTAGATAAAAACACGCTTCACCATCACCTGTCGCTGCAGCAGCCTGCAAAGCCAACACAACTGGCTCAAGATCAATTGCAGCGGTAGTCATGATGCCAATGCGCGCGAGCCCCTTCTTGGCAAACAGGTCATCAACCGGACATCTGCTATAGAGCGCTAACGCATTAGGCAGACTCTTGGGGCGAGCCCCCTCTGTCTCGAATGCAATCCCCAACAAAAATGCTGCCAATGGATCCTTCTTGGCTGTCACCAACTGCTCGCAAACAATCAGCGCATCAGCGAGTTCCTTATCACTGCGATGTACACCACCGAACAAGAACAACATGACCAAGTTCTTTGCTGCCGCCTCATGACCATTAGAGAAGGCTGTCGCGAACCTATCCGCAGCATCCTTGCGCCGCAGCAATAAGTCATCAGCGCCCAATGAACTCGTAAGAGTCAAGATTGCCAATTCGTTGAACGCTTGTGGCGAATCACCGCCGACCGCCTGTGATCCGGCGACCATTACTAGCTTGCGCTCAGCGTCATAACGTCCATCAGCCACTGCCTGCTTCCAAAACCCAATCGAGTCGCCTGGGTGCTTACTTGGTCCGCCAAACGGTATGTAAGAGGTCGCCACCATAATGATGAAGACGCTGGCCCACAGGGCAATGTGGATACGGTTGCTAGACTGCTTCGAGATTCGGTTCTCCCAAGCATCATTGAGCCTGCCAATTGCGCCGCCTCGCGCAAAACGATCCAAGACTTGCACCGTGCAGTTCAGGATTGGCACCGGGTAGAGCTTGGCAAACAACTCAGGGGCACCAATCCTGCCGAGCAATTCAAACATAACGACATAGCCAAACCCGTATCCCAAGCCGAACAACGTGCGACCGATGTTGGTTTGAGGTGACGTGGAAGGATCCGTCATCAGCAGCAAAAGGCCCAAAAAAGCAGCCGCCGGCAGATTAGTACTCGCAAACAGATAGACGCCAGTGACCTCCGTGTAAACAAGGTTCGTAACGATCATCGCCAGCGCCGCTGCGAACGTCATCAACGTCACGGCGAAGTAATACTGCACGACTAAGCCAAGCAGGAACAACACCGGAAAGATGTATTCAACTTCAAGAGTCGTCGAGAGCGGCTTCGCCCACGTCAAATCTGTCGACCCCGTCGCAATCAACAGCGTAGCTGCGCAGGCAAGCCCAAACCCAGACGGATTGAAGATGTGCGTCTTACGTCCATCCTTGGTCCAACGGATAAACTCTTTACCGAGTAAACCCACCGTGATCATCGCAAACTGCCAGATGAACCAATCGTCCACAAACCAGATGAATAGGTTCGTGCTCAGCACGATTGGCATCGGCCCAGAACTAAATCGCCAAGCACGTCCACGAGTCCAAGACCACAGCGCATCAAACGCATAGAGGTATAGGAACTGTGCAATGACCATCGGGGCTTGGACAAGCATCGGATGAACACCGTCTACTACCCACAAACTACCCCAGTAGGAGTAGAGCACGATCTGAACAGATGCCTGGATATAGTGCTGCTTAACAGGGCGGATCGCATCGACAGCCATCACGCGACCTGACAGCCACAACAGCAAAAACCAGGCGATCAATACGCCACTGACCGAAGCAAAAGACCAAAGCAGATACTCGTTGCCGCAGACGCGGTCCATCAACACGAACCCGCCTAGACCGAGCGCAAACAGCAACGGTAGTTTCGGCAAGAGCCCGGAAGTCTGGGGAGCATCGGCTATGTTCATCAGTAGTTCAGTCTAACGTAGATGACCGAGCGGCGTTACCCAGGGAACCAGACTGACGTCTTCGTCAACTCCAGAGATTTTCCCAGATAGACGCATTCCGCCTCACTGCCGGGAATCTGTGGAGCAATTGCACGCGAATTTCAAAGTCGATACGACGCATGCCCACGACCCAAGACGGCGCCCACTCATTGCTCAGGCCCAGCTAGACAAGAGCCCTGCAGCTAAGGCTAGAGGCCATTGACCTCAGTCAAGACCAAGGGCGCGGCGAACTGCCGACTTGTCGATCTCGCCGCCAGCAAAGTCATCGAACGCGCGTGCTGGTGGGGTAATCATGTGCGACTCGATGAAAGGCGCACCTTCTTCAGCACCCTGCTGACTGTCTTTAAAGCAACACTCCCATTCGATTGTTGCCCAGCCGTCGTAGCCGTATTTGGCTAGTAACGAGAAGATGCCTTGGAAATCTACATCGCCATCACCACTTGATCGGAATCGTCCAGCTCGATTTTGCCACGACTGGTAACCGCCGTAGACGCCAGTGCGCCCGTCCGGCCGGAACTCTGCGTCCTTCACGTGGAAAGCTTTGATGCGTTCGTGATAGAGCTCGATGTATTGCAAGTAGTCCAACTGCTGCAGCAAAAAGTGGCTTGGATCGTAGAGGAGGCAAGCACGAGCATGCTGGTCTACATTGTCGAGAAACTGCTCGTAGCTGGCACCATCGTGTAGGTCTTCGCCAGGATGCACTTCATAGGCGCAGTCAACTCCACACTCTTCGGCGTAGTCAAGAATTGGACGCCACCGCCTAGCCAGCTCTTTGAAACCTTCTTCTACTAAACCCGCCGGGCGCTGCGGCCACGGATACACCGTGTGCCACATTAAGGCTCCGGAAAACGTAGGCATCACCTTGAGCCCCATATGCTCGCTTGCCTTCAAGCAATACTTTAGCTGCTGAGTACCATACTCAGACATCGCATCTGGAGTGTTGACCTCGGCTGGAGCAAAGACCTGAAACATCGAAGTGTAGGCCGGATGCACCGCAACTAACTGACCCTGCAAATGCGTAGTGAGCTCGCTGATTTCAACGCCATTAGCCCGAGCGGTGCCAAGCAACTCTTCGCAGTAGGCCTTACTTTCTGCGGCCTTCTTAAGATCCATGCAACGCGCATCCCAAGACGGCACCTGCACGCCTGTGTAATCGAGATCACTTGCCCACTTACAGGCAGTGTCAAATTGGTTGAGCGGCGCATCGTCACTCATGAACTGCGCTAAGAAGATGCCGGGACCTTTCATCATTCGAATTCCTAATAGGGAACGGGAGCAAACAAACTAGCCAGACGCACCTTTACGTGCGAGCCACAACAGAAGCGCTGCCGTGCGAGCGAGTCAACTGATCGTGGGAGACGCCTCAGATCCAATACGAAGGGGAAAAGTGGAACGAATTGCCGGTTAACAGACGATCAGCAAGCAATATTACCGTCATCAAGCCTGGAGCGACAAGTGATACATGGCCGCCAAATAAGGCTAGGATACATTCGTATGTATCGCCTCTATTTTGCTGCCAGCATTGCCGCGGTCGCTCTTTCCTTGTCAGAAGCGAGCACCGCCCAAGGCAAGAACCTGCTGTTCTATGGCAATAGCTACTCGTTACGAAACGGCACCGTTGCCAACATGGTGCAGCTGATCGCAATACAATCTGGACGCCCCACTCCAACGATCGTCAAACGATTTGCCGGCGGCCAAGACCTAGACTATCACGCCAACAACCCTGGCCAGGTCGCAGCAATATCTAACGCGCTTCCCAACAACCAAGATTGGGACTTCGTAGTGATGCAAGGCCAGTCAACCGAAGCGACCCAAGCTCTAGGCGACCCTGCCGACTTCCGCGCAAATGCAGCGGCGATCATGGGCAACGTGCGCAACCACAGCCCATCAGTCAAAGCTGTTCTCTACCAAACTTGGGCGAGGGCTCTGACCCATCACTACTACCCAAATACGTTCGCGAACCCGACCTCAATGCATCAAGAGATCCGCGACAACTACCAACTCGCCAGCAACGACATCAACGCTCAGTTTGGTGCCGAATCAGCCCGCCAATCGGCAGTCGGCGATGGTGTCGCACTGCTTGAATGGCAACCTACATTTTACGAGCCAGACCTATTTCATCCCCGCCCATCCATGACGCTATTGGCAGGCATGTGTCTTTACACATCGATCTACGAAGAGCGGATTTGTGATATCACGATCAACTTCAACCAAGGCGGATTATTGGTGAATTGGCTCAATGGTCTTGGACTGTCACAGAACGACTGGCATGCAATGGCGTCGATTGCAGATCGGTGTGCAGCACCACACCTACGGCCACATCCTGGATCGGGCGATTTCCTGCTACTTGAGTCCGGCACGCTGCCGGGTCGGATCAACACCTGTAGCAGCGTGCCAATCAGTGTCGGATCACTATTAGTCTTACGCCTCTCCTCACTCAATGGAGCCTACGATGCATCACCTGGCTTGATGCTGATGAACCTATTCCCCAACGGCACTCTGCCAACGCCTTCGCTTGCCTGGCCAGAACTACTCATCGACACGGGCTCGATGCTGATCTTGGCGTCATCTAATCAGCTATCTAACCCCCTTAATGTAGTCACGAGTGTCCCACTCTCATTTCCTGGCGCATCGATCTTGCTGCAAGGATTCGCATGGGGAGCTAGCCCAGAAACCGGGAATACCAACTTCACAACAACTGACGCTCACGAACTAGTGTTCCAGTAGCACTGGCATTTCGCTACGCGAATTGAGATCTAGGCAGGCACTACCGCAATAGCATCGGCACCAACATGACCGAGGCGATGGTCACCAACACACCCGAGATCAAGTTGAACCAGAAGCCTACTTTGGCCATCTGCGGCACTGTTACGTAACCGGATGCAAACACAATTGCGTTAGGAGGCGTAGCGACAGGCAACATAAACGCCATAGACACTGCCAACGCTGCAGTTGCCATCAACTGCAGGGGTGCAATCCCAAGACCGGAAGCCGCACCAACCATGATCGGCATCGCCATCGTTGCTGTAGCCACGTTTGACGTGACCTCTGTCAAGAACAGGAATAAGAACGCAACGGCAGCCAAGATCAACCAAACGGGCCAGCTCGACAGCTGCGTAACACCGCTACCAATCCATTGCGCCAAGCCTGTCTCCGACATGGCGCGAGCCATCGACAAACCGCCACCGAATAACACGATGATCCCCCACGGGATTTGCTTGGCGGTTGGCCAGTCCAGCGCGAACTCAAATCGCCGCCAGTTTGTCGGAATGACGAACAGGGCGACCGCCGCAGCCATCGCGATAGTCGAGTCTTTGACCATCGGGGCATAGGTTTGGATCCCAGGAATTGTAACGTCACCGAATTGCTTCGGGGCGCGCATGACCCATGCCAGAGCCGTCAAAACGAACACAGTGGCAACCACCCACTCACGACTGGACATCGCCCCCAGTTTGTCTCGCTCTGCCTGCAAAACTACGCTGGCATCTCCGCGTAACTCACCCGGCGGATAAACGAAGCGGGTTAGCACCAACCAACCGACCGGCAAGAACACCATTGCAATCGGAACCCCGACCATCATCCAATCAACAAAGCCAATCGTAACGCCAAGCGCTTCACTTGCCGATGCTGCCAATACAGCATTTGGCGGGGTTCCAATCAACGTCATCACGCCACCGATCGTCGATGCATACGCAATGCCGAGCATCAAACAGATCCCGAGCTCAAATGGTCCGGCCTGATCTTGGGGTCGAAACAACACCGCAATCGCCATTCCGATTGGATACATCATCGCGGTAGTCGCGGTGTTGGATATCCACATCGAGAGAAACGCAGATGCCAACATGAAACCCAGCACCAATCGACGCGGCTGGGTACCTACTACGGAAACAATCCGCAGCGCAATGCGGCGATGCAAACCACTGCGCTCCATTGCAACGGCAATTAAGAATCCGCCCATCGAGAGGAACACGATGTCGTTGGCGTACGGCGCTGATGCCTGAGGCATCGGCAGTATGCCCAGCGTCGGAAATAAAATCAGTGGCAGCATCGCGGTTGCCGCAAGCGGCACAGCCTCGGTAGTCCACCACAACGCCATCAATAGAACGACAGCAGCGGTTCGCCACGCCAACGGTGCCAAAATTCCCGGAGCTGGCAACAGCAACATGGCGACAAATGCAGTCAGCCCTAACAGCAAGCCTGCACGCCTAACGGCGTTACCACGGCCAGAACGCAAACCAGACTCAGGTGCAGTGACCATGACTAACAACCATTGCGCATACGCTCCTCAGAATCCAGGTCAGTGCGTCATTGCCAACAGTTGCAAAGCGCGCAACGCCACTCGGCCCCCGTTAACGCGAAAGCGTAAACGGACCTCTGTCTTTTTCAGATAACAGAGTCACCGCAATTTTCACCGTGTAAACACTCTTTGGTTTAACATAGGAGGTCATCATAGGCTCCGTGTTTCATCGCAGTAGACACGCCTACACCCGCCAGACACTACTTATAATCCACTCCCCCCAGGCTCTTTCCCATGCTTGCAGAACTACTACTTGCGGCCACGTTATTCGTTCCTCAATCTCCATCCGGCATCGTCATCAACGAACTCAGTTACGATGACTCCAGCACAGACGACTTCGAATTTGTCGAGCTATACAACGGTGGCGCTAACGTCGTTGACATCACTGGCTGGACGCTGACCGAAGAAGATGGCAGTTCAGCATCCGGTAACGTGCACACCATCGGTGCTGCAATCCTCAACCCAGGGGAGTTTTGGGTCATTGGTGACGTCAACGTTCCAAATCAAAACGAACTCCTAAGCTACTCGCTAGAAAACGGTGCGGACGCCGTATTCCTCAGCGATGCAGCAGGCGTCTACCAGGACGGTGTCGCATGGGAAATGCAGCGCTGGACCAACGCACTTCCACCTTGGCTCGAAGGTGATGGCCTTGGTGGCGATATCCAGCTGCACGAGCACGGCGGCTTCTTCCAAAACTCAATCAGCCGCGCAATCGATGGCATCGATACCGATGACAACGGCTGCGACTTCCGTCCCGCTCCATGGACGCCCGGCACGCTCAACATTCTGGGCATGACGACTGCGCTGCCATACGTCAACAATTTCGATAGCGCGGTCGGTGATGACGTCACCAGTGACTTCACGTTCTCGTTCGTCTCTGGCAACGTTGTTGACCCAGCAGCACTGATCAACCCAATCCCCGCTTCGCCACAAGGCGGCAACTGCGCCCAATGGGCCGACCTCGGCGGTGGCGGCAACGCTAACTGGCTGAACAACTTCTCCCAGTCAGATTACCTGCTTGAGTCCTACGTCTACCTGACCGGCCCGAACGGCCTCTTCGATGGCGACGATGGCGAGAACTGGACCATGGGTGTGCGTGGCCACTCCGACTCGTTTGGCGAATACCAAGATGTCGGCGGTTTCCACAGCATCGTCAGCTGCACCACCACCCAGTCGGGACACACTGGCATCGCATGGGTCTGCAACCGCACCCAGCTCACTGCTGAACTCACGCTGGTCGACTTCAACAACGGCGCCGGCAACCTTACCGGCGGCGACTTCACGATCTTGGCTGGCCCGATCAACATCCAAACTGGAGTCAATGATGGCTGGCAGCGCATTCGCCTATGCGTGCAAGGCACCAGTGTAGTAGGCAACTTCGGCGGCAACTACGGCTGTGATGATGGCCAACGGTTCACGGCAAACACCAGCACGGTGTGCGCCAACGGTGCTTACATCACCTACCGTGAGTGCGTGTCCAACAACCTGGACATGAACCCACTGACCACCGACGCCCTGTTCATTGGTGACTGCATAACCGCATCGAGCAGCACGGTCGGAACCGGCTCCCCAACAAACCTCGGCACGCCAACGATCGCGTCTGGCACACCGATCCTAGGCGACTCATCGTTCACGATCACCGTTGGTGGCCTGTATCCTGGCGGCTTCCCGCTTTCAGGCCTGATCCTGAGCCTTGGCTCAGCTCTGCCGGGCATTCCGGTTCCGGGAGCACCTGCCGGTGCGCTACTCTACGTCAACCCGACGATCGTCAACATTGGAACTGCAAACGCCGCTGGCGACGCATCGTATCCAATCCCACTGCCGTGCAACCCACTGCTGATGGGACAAACGCTGCTCGCCCAAGGCTTCGACTGGGACGCCTCGCTTGCGTTCCCACTGCCGCTTGGCTTCTCGGCGGGCATGATCATGACACTCGGCTACTAGTTAGCACCGAGTAAGCCTCAAACCGAAGCGCCAACGATTGCTTGTCAATCGTTGGCGCTTTCGGTTTTAGCCAAGAGCAATTGACGGCCTACAGCTAACGCGAGAGCAAGTCTAAGCCCTGGAACCGACTAACGAGGGACCTTGACCCACGCACTTGATTTCGCGGATTCCAACGCAGCCTCGAGCACAGCCTGAACGGCAACACCATCGTCGAAGTTAGGCGCAAACGGCTTCTTGCCTACTAAGGCCTCAACAAAATCTTTCACGTGATGAACGAACGTGTGCTCGTAGCCAACGATGTGACCATCGGGCCACCAGTTCGGCGCATACGGATGTACATCATCCATACACATGATCGTGCGGAACCCTTGGCCATCACGGGCACCCTTCTGCGAAAACACCTCAAGCTCGTTCATGCGCTCAAGGTTCCACCGAATCGTCCCAGCCGAACCTGACACCTCGATGCAGTTATAGTTTTTGCGACCAGGTGCAACGCGAGTCGACTCAAACGTGCCAATCGCGCCCCCTTTGAAACGAGCCATCATGCAAAAGGCATCGTCGACATCGACCCGAGCCATCTTGCCGCGCCCCGCCGGCCGCTGCTTATAGAAGGTCTTATCCATGCCGCAAACTGAGTCAAACTCAAGACCAGTAAGTGCACGCGTCAGATCGATCAAATGCGCGTTGAGGTCGCCGTGCGCTCCACTGCCAGCAGTCTTCTTACTAGTACGCCAACTAGCAGGCGATTTAGGATCACTCAGCCAATCTTGCAGGTAGACAGCTCGGACCTGAAGCACATCGCCAATGTCACCACGCGCAATCATCTTCGCAGCCAAAGTCGTAGCTGGCGCTCGACGATAATTATGCCAGAGCCCAACGCGCACTTTTTGTTTCTTCGCAAGCTGCGCCATCGATTTTGCCTGTGAAAGCAGCATCGCTAACGGCTTCTCACAGAGCACATGCTTCTTGGCACGTAGCGCAGCCATCGAAATCGAGTAGTGACTATCGTTCGGAGTGGCGACATCGATAACATCGATCGAGGGATCTTTCAGCACAGCATCAAAGTCGGTAGTTGCCGAAGCAAATCCGAGCTTTTGCGCGGCCGCAGCTGCGCGCTTTTGATCGCGTCCAACGATCACCTTCGGAACCACCTGTACCGGTAGATCAAAGAAGTGATTCACTTGACGGTATGCGTTGCCGTGCGCACGCCCCATGAAGGCGTGGCCGACCATCGCGATGTTGAGAACGGGCTGCTGCGACTTGCGGCTTTGATTCGATTGCGACGTAAGACTCATATGGTTCGGAACCATATGCACCGACGCACGTAATGACCAGAATCCTATCAATGTCTAAGGCCGCAACCGACAAAGCTAGCTCTGGCAAGCCTCTTCTTAGCCCCAGTTAGGCAGCTACCTAGTGCCTCCGAACAGCACACGCAAGTTCACGATAAAAGGATCCTGCAGTGCCCAGCCAATGAATAGGTCAGGCACGTCGTCTGTATTCCAATCACCCAGAGCCAATGAAAGCCGCTGTGGAAACAAGCCAACGCGAGCAGCTGAAACAAACCCAGCATCTGAGAACTCACCAGTACCAGTGCTCAGATAACTCGCAACCGAAGACCGCGTCAGCGCACCAGAGAACTCAGTAGCCACTACAACATCCAAATTACCGTCGCCATTCACATCGCTGAGCTTCATTACTACTGGTAGCCCAGCGGCAAGCTCCATTGGCGAGGCAAGAGCCTCTGCAAAAGCCCCAACATCGACTTCTATCGAAGTCCCACCAGGAGCCACCGTGTTCCGAAATAGTCGCAGCGAGCGATCGCCACGACAAGCGACCATTAAATCGATGAGATCATCACCGTCAAAGTCGGCGGCCTCAACAAACACAGGCTCACTACCAGCCAGCAATTGCTGCGGCCCGTTTGCGACCGCACTAATCACAAAGCGGTCTTCGGCTGGCACAGCACCAGCTAAATAGCGACAAAATAGGATGTGGTTACCATCGACACTCGTCGGCGATGTCCCCACCGGCACAGTCACCGCCATCTGCAGCGACTGATTTTGACCGGCACTAAAGTCAGCGAGAGCAAACGAGGTGGCGTTTGCATGCACCAACAAACCATCAACCGGAACCTCGTACGGAAATTCTGATGGCAACGACACAGCCTTGCCACGCATCAATACAAAGTTGGTATCCGGGATTCCCGGCGCAGAAACATCAGTCGACAGCAACAAGACCAAGTCGTTCAAGCCGTCACCATCAACATCGGCAACCTTGATCTTCGTATCCTCATCCAACAAGCCGACAGCAGGCAATTGGGCTGTGAGCAGAACGCCGTTCGAGGGGCCGCCCAAAGTCGGCAATGGATTCCAGACGCCTACCTGCGAGTCACGTGAGATGAAGACCAACGAATCCGAACGCCCAATCTCACCAGAAATCACTGCGACCGTACCCGGCAACAAGCCCGGGTAACTCAGACTTGCGCCGACCGCTGGGAACCCTCCAAAGCCATCGTTCACGATTACTTGTATCGCTGCACCACCGGGACCGCTCGATGTCGACAATGCCAAATCAAGGGCTGACTGGTTGGGCTGAACAGCCGAGCCAGAAAACAACCCCGGAACAACCGACTCAATTTGCAAAGGTAAACTCGCACCTGCATCAGGTGTCAAAAGGCGTGGAGTATCGCCTTCTTGCACTAGTCGAGTCGATAAACGGCGCTCACGCGAACTGTCCACATCCACCTCATGGACGACGAACACAGCATTCTTTTCGCCAGTCAATCCATCAGAAGCAAACGCCTTACCGAACGACAGCGCACTCACTTGCACTGGAACCTCAGTGCCGACGGCTGTCCCGTTCTCAATTTCTAGAGCAAGGAATGATCTAGTCACCGAGTCAAACTGCAGAACCCCACCAGATACGAATGTCGGCTCACCAGCGACTGAAACGACCAATTCAACTTCGCCAATGCCGTCGATATTTTCTAATAACGACTTACCGAACGGCTCGACAAATTCCGGCGCGACAAAAATGCCACCCTCTTCAGGTGAAGAATAGCTCCATTCCTGCGTCGCCAGATCAAACTCCTGATTGAGCACTGCGACTGTCGGGGGATTGCCACCAACAAACCCAGACAGAACCAAAGCAAGTGATGGGCGATCACCATTCTGACAAGAGTGCAAACCAACTGCCTGAGATTGCGGCGAGGCACTTCCGTAGACAGGAATATCGCCGATATCAAACTGCTGTGCCGGTCGGAAAGAGCCATCGCCTAAACCAAAAGCGACCCCAAACTGTAATTCAGATCCACTGACCATCGCGACATCCAGAATTTGGTCACCATCAAGATCAGCGACCTCAATCGCTTCATATGCAAAATCGCCGAAGTCAATGGACGAAGCGCTTATGAATGATGGCTGACCGTGACCCAAAGGCCGCGACAGAAGCACTTGAACATCCGAACCTCCCCCTTGAATGGGCGGCGGCACAAGCAAGATGTCTGGCAGCAGATCACCGTCCAACAATGCTGTCACACCTTGCACTGCTCCGACTGCCGCACTGACCATCGTTACATCGCCCAATGGCGGGCCAGGTCGCTGCTGCCCCAATACAACATGATGCACTACACCACCGACCTCTCCTTCGTTGACAATGAACAAGTCTGGAACGGCATCGCCATCAAAGTCGCCAACCAATAAATCTCGCGGATTTCTCTCGGCGGCAACCTCATGGTTTCCCACCTGACGTTTCGCTGCGAATGGCTGAAACATGCCATTCTGCTGCGCCAGCAATAGTTCTAAGAAGCCAACCCCGCCCTGCTCTGTAAGAATCGCAAAGTCTGGGGCATCCGTAGAGCTTGGTGCATTGTCGAGCACAATTGGCTTCGCAGCAACTGACTCTTGATCTAGCACAGCACCGCGAGGACCAAAGAATGGATCTGGATTAGCAAAGAAAAAGAGTTCCGTAGTGGCTATTGCCACATGGTTCTCAAGCTCAACCCTAAGAGTCATATTCACAACTCCCGGTCGACCATCAGGAGAGGGTGGAACGGTTAGAACCAAACGATCGCGCGCAGATTGCTCTACTCGAAGATCGTCGCGTGGCAACTCCGTGATACGGCCGTCCTTAGTCAACGTGATCTCGACCTTGTCAAAGTCGTAATTCACTGGCAATGCGCCAAAATCATATGGCACCAAGGCCGACCCAATCAGCGTCAAGAGCGTCCCACCTGTTGTTGGCCCCTGACCTGGCAGAGCGAGCACAATCTCTGGACGATAGAATGCGTTTGTGATCAACGTCCCCTGACCTGAAATCGCATCTAATACTTGGATTTGAACGCCGTCAGGAAACGGATTTCCAGGGATCGATGCTTCGATAGTCGGGATCCCGTTAACGGAGCTGACAAACGAAATGTCCGTTGCTGGACGCGTAATCGTCGCATTCAAGACCCCTGCATCGGGATCACGCGTAGTTACCAAAACCTGGAGCGAGGATGCATCGGTACTTAGTAATCCATCAACTTGGATCCGCACGCGCTGACCAAACGGCGACAGCTTCGCATCGGCTACACCTACCGGAAGTTGCAAATTAGCAACCGGCTGGCGCACTAGCAGCACAGGGATCGCAACCGCAATGCTTTTACCGTCAGCAAAGACTGCGAGGCTGGCAGGAACATCGTCCGCCGTTGGGTCACCTATCGATGAAACAACTTCAACTAAGTCTAGTTCGAAGGAAACAAGAGTAGAACCACCCTGAACCTGAGCGCTCGTATTGTTCTGCACTGCTATGACGCCGCTCGCAGTTTCAATGCGCACTTCTATCGAACCACCAGACAACTGCGCATCCGCAACTAGCACCGTACGAACATCACCAGAAACAGGAACCAAAGGTAGCAATGAGTTCGAAATACTCAGCTGTGGGATGCGTGCATCCGCGTTGTTTCCATTCGCGTTACTAGAAACAACTCCACCGATGAGCCCAGCGCCACAGCTACCCAGCGACAGCACGGAAAAGGCCAACAACCCTCCTACTATTCTTCGCATGAGTACACTCATCATAGATACTAGTCTACACTCAGTGCGCAGAGACTGCATTGACGCCGTCGATTCGCTGACATAGGCCAGAGCAGGCCAACTCTGCTGCAACGCAAGAATATGACCGAACGTCAAATACCATGGTCACCGCCGCCTGAAAGGCGCGTGTTCTGCAATCGAACCTTGAATATGAGGTCCATACACGCTGTCGGCTTCGATATGGATTACACGCTCGTGCATTACGACGTGCGTGAATGGGAGACGCGTGCATACCAGCATGTGCAGGCGCGCCTCCTGGAGCGAGGGCTACCAGTTGCCGACCTTCACTTTGACGCAGAGAAGTTTGCCCGAGGACTGATTCTCGACATCGAGCGCGGCAATATCGTCAAGGCCAATCGCTTCGGCTACATAACACAAGCCGCCCACGGAACATCGGTCCTACCACACGACGAACAACGGGAAATTTATAGCCAAGCATGGGTCGATCTAAGCGAACCTCGATGGATCTTCCTCGACACCTTGTTCTCACTTTCGGAAGCATGCATCTACGGCCAACTCGTCGACTTACGCGACCGCAACAAACTGCCAAACTCACCGAGCTACCAAGATCTCTACAACATCGTCAGAGACACCATGAACGCGGCTCACCTAGAGGGCCAGTTAAAGGCCGAGATCATCGCTGACCCGAAGCGGTTCGTCGATCTTGATCCAGACCTGCCGCAGACACTGTTGGACCTAAAGAACTCCGGTAAGAAGCTATTCTTAGCAACCAACTCAGAATGGCACTACACGCGAGCGATGATGCGATACGCGTTCAACGGCCGACTGGGAGACCTTGGTTGGCGGGATCTATTTGATCTAGTAATTGTCCAGGCAAGCAAACCGGAGTTCTTCGAACGCGAGGCACCCTTCCTAGAAGTCTATGACGACGAAGGCAGTGAGCGACCACTACAAAGCCCTTTGCAGCCAGGCTTGATCTATCGTGGCGGCAATGCTGGTGCGGTACAAGAGCACCTTGGTATGGATGGCGGCGAAATTCTTTACGTTGGCGATCACGTTTATGCAGACGTACACGTCTCAAGCAGCATCCGTCGCTGGCGCACAGCTCTCATTTTACGCGAACTCGAAGAGGAAGTTCTCAGCGAGCAACTGTTCGGCGTCGAACAAGAGCAACTAGTGAAGTTGATGCGAAAGAAAATCGCTCTCGACGAAGAGCAAGCTTCCCTGCGCGTCGCCTTGCTCCGTATTGATCAAAGCCAACCAACGCCGAAAGGGCTACCTACAACGAATGCAGAGGTGCACGAACGATTACACGCGCTGCGTCAAGAGTCGGAGCAACTCGACATGCAGATCAGCCCACTGGCACAGGCAAGCAGCAAAATGGGCCACGAGATTTGGGGACCGGCGATGCGGGCCGGCAACGATAAAAGTCGACTAGCGCGTCAGATCGAAGGCCACGCAGATATCTATATGTCGCGAGTCAGCAATCTGCTGCATGTAACACCATACGGCTACCTACGCGGTGCTCGCGGGTCGCTGCCACACGACTCCTGAGCTAGCCCACAGGCTAGTGACGTCATCATTGCGCCATCGCCAGGTTACAGAGCGCCCCCCCACATAAGTCGCCTGCCTGCAACAAAGGTGCGGGCTACTTCTTTGGTTGCATAGACATTGCGGCATCCGCAAGTGCATAACCAATCCTCGAAAACCAAATCGCGCTGCCAAGATAATGGTAGGCGTGATCAGACCCAGTGCGCTGCCACTGCTCTTGGTTCTGTTTCCAATTCGGGTAGAGGGCAGCCGCAGCTTCGTCCTGTAGTTCGTCAGTGCGGACCGCGCGCACGTTACCCCTAAACTCCTTGGCCTGCTCCATCGCCAACTGCGCTTTCTGGATCACAGCCATAGCTCCCTTTGCGGGTTTATTGCCGTTTTGGCCCATCACACCAATCACGAAAGGTAGATCAGGAGTATCAAGATCCTTGCGCACGTCACGAATGAAGTGCTTCATGTTTGATTCGTATTCGAGCTCTGCGCCACCATATTGATCGTTCCATCCCTGGAACCAGACAAACCCACGCAGGTCAATTGTGCGACCCTGCAACTGCGGGAACAACGTACCGTAGTCTCGCATCACGGCCTGCAACTCAAGCATCATCGCCCGATAATCTGCGCCATAGCCTGCGACAATGCCCTCAAGCGACGGCATTGGATCTTGACGGTTGTGCTTCTTGTTGCGGTTGGCAACGTTCTTCTGCGCCTGCGCCAATTCTAAAGCAAGCACATCATCGGAGGGCAAACCCGCTGATGGAGATCGGAAGTCTTTGCGTATCGAACGCCCACCCCAGGCAACCTTCACCAGCAATACTGGCTCAGTAAATGCATCTCCTACACGAAGTCCAAATGCATACTCCAGACCGGTTCGCTTTGGCGAGCCGTAGCCCAGCGTAAGATTGCCGTGGCGATTAAAGAACTTGATGAAGACATCATCACGCGTCACCCATTCCTGATTCTTGCTATCGCGAAACGGGGCAAAGAACTTAGCAGATTCTTCAGCAGTCGCCTGGTGCTCCCACAACAGGTTTTGCGACTTACCCTCCATATTAGACTGCCCCGCCAAGATGAAGACTGGCACATGCTTTTGCTGTGCAGATAAAGCAGAGGCAGCATGCAATCCAAGCAACACTGCAATCATGGAGATCATGAGACGAGTCATGCCAGCATGCTACTACCTGGAGCTACCAGACGGGCAAATGAGATTGCAAGCGGACACAAAGCCTGCCTAACCCACCCCGCATGGACAAGGTCGATCAATCTGGTTAGCAGCTGAATCAAACGCTAACTTGACCTAATTATCGCTAGACGCAATGGCGCTACGCATCACGCGAAGCAATCTCAATCGCAGACGCAATGGTCGCTACATCTTGACCGCCGCGCAGGCCGTAGCGCACGACCCCTTGCTTATCTACGATGTAGGTTATGGGAGTCACCTGTGCCCACGTAGCACTGTGGAAGAGCTCTACAAACACTGCATCGGCCATCAATATTGGCTCTGAAAACTCTTTGCGCGCGATCGTCGCGGCAGTGGTTTCTGGTGTGACATCTAGCACGATGTCCGTCATCACGTGCAGCCAGACAACATCATCAGGCTTACCATTCTCAAGCTTGCGGATCGCCGGAGCCTCAACTTCACAGGAGCTACAGTGCGAGCGAAAGAAATGCAGCACGGCACACTTGCCAGCAAGGTCTTTATTAGACCACTGTTTACCATCACGGTCGAGCAACTGAAATTCCGGCAGCGGCTTATCAACGGAGTATGCAATCAAATCCGAAACGTGTGCTCGGAGATAGCTCATGAAGCCGTAGTAAGAAGCGATCAAGACCAGCGGAACAAGCAATCCAATCAGTGTGCGTCGGCTCATGTATCTCCAGTGCTACAGCCACAACAGTAACAACGTGCTCAATCCTTCCTCGCCTTCAGCAGGATCGTCACGCCAGCCAGCTAAACATCACGCCGCAACACAATCAACGACGCGAGATGTAGCTACCGTAATTTTGCGCCGCAAGCTTCTTTAGGAAATGGATTGGCCATAGCCGACCATCTTGCTTCCGCTCTTTCTTACGGTTCGGTAACCCAAGCCCTACCGCATGGATTTTGATTCGGCCTAGCAAATTCCATCGGCGCACAGCCAAAAGGATGCGGTCCGCATCATCCTGGATGATCCCACTTGCATTGAGATTAGCAATCGTTGGGGCACCGTCAGACAAGAAGAAGACCGTATCAACCTCGTTCGCGTAATAGCCTCCATTGCCGCTGTAACCAGCGATCATGAATGCCAATTCTAGCGCATCAAATACGTTGGTCTGAAACTCAAGCTTGAGGCTATCAATCCAATCGCAAGCACGCTGGACGTTTACCTTGGTCGCTATCTGCATGACCGAGTCAAAACTGCGGGCCTTATTAGCAAATGACACCAAATTGAATTTCTGATCGGGACGAAGGCCTCGCAAACCAACCTTTAGTTCCAAGCGACAAAGATCCCAACGACTCCTCGCTGCAGGGCCCGTTACAGGCCGCCCGCCCTTCTTAGCCTTACCAAGCTTGGCCTGCATCGATTGAGAGTTATCGAACACATATAGAATCGCGTCGCCGATCTGCTTGATCCCAAAGTAGGTCGAAACTTTGGTATCACTATCAGTCGCGGTGCGCCGGTCACTTGCCTCGCCCTTACTCAAAGGCTTCTCACCGCGCGTAAACGCAGCGCCCTCAGACTCCAACCAAGCACGCCATGAACCAGCAGAGTTACCTGGGTCATGCGAGGTGAGCACCGTCAAGGCGTCAAGTAGCGCCTCGTGAACTGCGCCGCTTTCATGGTCAAGACGATCAATCATCAAAACTACCGCGCCCGGCCACGCTATTTTTCCTAACGCCATAGCGGCCTGGATGCGAACGTCACGATTCGGATGCTCGAGCAGCGTCCCGAGCCACTCACCACAGTTGCTACCGGCGCGGCTGCCTAGACTAGCGGCGGTCACAATCCGAGAGAGCAATACATCGATCAACTTAGATTTTGCTGCTCGCCGCCAGTCGATTTTAACTTTGGGAATCGCGGCGATCCTCGCCGCAAGATCTAACCGCAACCACATCGGTAAGCCGCTCGTATGATCAGACACCCGCGCCAGCATGACTTTTTGTGCTGAGACACTTCGAAACTTTTGTAGCGTCCGGGCGATCGCCTCTAAAGCATCATCAATATGGCGCAACTCATATCGCGCACGCTTCAAACGACCACTGCCACCTTCGCTCTTGAGCCCCTTATGTCGCCGCTCAATAACCGGGACCGCAAAGCGAACCAACTTGTCTACAGCATCCATCAGCGCCACCGCTGCCTGCTTGCCATCGAACTCCTCAAGCGCCTCGATAGATCTAACGGCATGCTCTGCAGCCTCGGCCTTTTCGTCTAGACCTGCGATGGCACTATGCATGCTCCTGACTGCAGCCTTGGCACCCTGCGCATGCAGCGGTTGACCAAACTGTAGACAGGTCACAGCTACCAAGATCGGGCTCCACCAACGCAACCAGCCGCCAAGAGACGTAGAGTCCAGAATCATCACAACAGAATACTAGCGTTCCCTGTCGCTTGACAGAATCAGACAGTAAACCAGGGTGAACCACCCGTGATAGGCCAACGAACCCAGCGGACATTCTGAAACTGCAGGATAAGATAGCTCTCCATGCTCGCAGTCATTCTGAGTCTAGTGTCAGGGGTAATCCCCTCAGCTGCCCAACAAGAACCTCGCGCAACCCTCAACTCCACCACCTGGACGGCTTGGCGCAATCACATCGCACCACGAACTCAAGAAGAGCGCTGGCAAGCCATCGCCTGGGACGACAACATCACAGCGGGCATCAAAAATGCGGGGTCGACCAATCGCCCAATGCTGCTGTGGCTTATGAACGGGCATCCACTCGGCTGCACTTGAGGCAATGGTGTGCAGGGCCGACGGTCAGTCTGGTCCGACGAACGAGTCATCAAACTAACGGCGAAATTTGCGCCCGCCGCCGATGAAGTCTGGCGACTGCAACGGGACGACGACCCCGAATGCACTTGGTTTCGTACAGCTGTGCGTGGCAAACCCGACGCAATCAACGGAACCATGCAAGGCACATATGTATTGACAGCAACCGGTAAATTGCTGGCACGCGTCAACTCAGCAAATGCCGACCACGTTCTGAAGGTGCTTCATAAAGCTCTCAAAGCTTGGGACGAACTACCAGCGAGCGAACGGAAAGCAGATCAAGGGGCAGCACCCCGCGCAATTCATCGCTGGGAGGACAGCTATCCAGAGAATGGCCTAGTCTTGGAGCGCTTCGCTCGCGACATCGGCGACAACCCTAGTGATCAACCAATCGCACCGATCAACCGCGACCCCATTTGGTTCAGTGACAAAGAAGCGCTAGGGTGGCTACCCGAAGCTATTGTTGGCGCATCAACCGACGTTGCAACTATCTGCGTAGAGCGCCTAGCGAGAGTTGCCTTCGTCGACAATGTGCGCGGTCAAACCCTGCCATTCGTTCACTCCGAACTGCAAGACTGTGCAATACGCAGCGAAGTCCTTGCCATTCGTGGAACGTTAATAGATATCCAAATGCAAGGCTTCACGAGCGCGATAGCAGATGGCCCCTGGCGCGGCGAAGAAAACTACTGGAAGACGAATCGCGAATGGCCACGGCGATTGAGCACTCGCCTTTTTGGCAAAGCTACTTTTGATCGCGACAGCGGTCGCTTCACGGCATTCGAATTGGTCGCTACGGGCAATCGGCAAGGGCGAACAACGTTCAACGGACGTCACCGCGAAACGAAGGATAGCTCTCACGCAATCGGATTCTTGCTAAGACTTGCGGCTCCGAGCTACCGCATCGCGCCCACATTCATCAACGTCTATGACGCCCCATGGGTCAAAATGCCAAAGCAGAAGATCCAATAAAGCAACGCAAACTGACCGGCCCACCACCAGCCGTCGACAACACGACACTCCGGTCACGACAGCCTTGGACTGCCAACGTCTCGAATACGATTGGTCGCAGCTACAAGCTCCTTGGTGATTCCAGGTTCATGCGACGAATGACCTGCGTCATCGACGATCACTAGCGATGACTCAGGCCAGACAGCATGCAAGTCAACGGCACTCTTGACCGGGCAAATGATGTCGTAGCGGCCGTGAACAATGAACGAGGGTATTTTACGAATCCGATCAACTCGCTTCAGAAGGCGATCATCTGGTTCGAAGCGCACGTTACGGAAATAGTGAGCCTCTAATCTAGCGACAGCCCAGGCGACATCCGGCTCGTCGAAATGCGCTACAAACTCTGGATTCGGCAGCAACGTGCAACTTGAGATTTCGTAGGTTGCCCACTTTGCTGCAGCCTGCAGGGCGAGTTCACGATCGTCACCCTGAAACTGCTTCCAGTATCCCTCCAGCAAATCGTGACGCTCCGATGCAGGGATCTGCTCTGCGAATACCTGCCAACGCTCCGGCTGAATCGCTCGCATGCCATAGAGCCACCAGTCCAGCTCTTCTTGCTGTAGCAACCAAATCCCCCGTAAAGTCAATGAGCGGCAAGCCTCAGGATGTTCCTCGGCATAAAAGAGCGACAGCGTGCTCCCCCAGGAACCACCAAAGACATGCCAAGTGTCAATGCCAAGGTGCTCACGTAGACGCTCAATATCGTCAATCAAGTGCTGCGGAGAGTTGCCCGACAATTCGCCGATTGGGCGAGAGCGACCACAGCCACGCTGATCAAAGAGCACAATGCGGAAGTGCTCAGGGTCAAAGAATCGACGGTCGGTCTCCGTAGCGCCAGCCCCTGGACCGCCATGCAGGAATAGCACAGGTTCCCCTTCCGGGTTACCGCATTGCTCCCAATACAACACATGCGGCGAGTCGACTTCGAGCTCACCAGAAGCGAACGGCTCAATCGCCGGATAGAAATGTTCTGTAGCCACAGCGAAAGCGTAGCCATCTCGCAGGCTAACGCCACGTTACTTAGCACGCAGAGCGTTTCCCTCAACGCGGTCAATAGAGTTAGGATAGGCGGCAATCAAACTCGCCCGAGCAACCATGCAACGGAACTTCGATTTAACCATGCGCACTTGGATCTACTTAGCTTTTCTGACTGCCCCGCTTGCAGCTCAAAACATCGTCAGCTTTGACTTTGACGCTGCACCAGGAACCGTCAACCTTGGGCCTGGCTATACAGCAGAGCCTGCACAGCTATATGGCGGCACTCTGCCCGGCCCGATCCTGCGAGCAACAGTTGGCGACACACTACGTGTGCGACTCACAAACCAACTCGGCACGAAGACAATCCTGCATACGCACGGTCAACCTCTGCGACTTGGCATGGATGGAGTGCCGTCTATCTCGCGATCCGAAATCGCCAACGGACAAGAGTTTGTCTACGAGTATAAGAATCTGGCGGCCGGCACCTACTGGTATCACCCCCATAGCAAAGAGCACAGTCAGCTTAACTCTGGCATGTATGGCGTGATGATCGTCGATCCGCCTAGCACGCAACCGGACCCCGTTTCAGACCTAGACGAGGTAATCGTCCTCGATGACTGGGACTCAACGGTGACTGGCGGCTCTTTCTATGGGCACCTGATCAACGGCAAAACTAGCGATGGCCAAACAGCGCTATCAGTACAGCCGGGTCAAAAGTTGCGCCTTCGCCTTGTTAATGCATCAGCACGTAGCAACTACATCATCGCGCTTGGCGGCCACCAGATGTCCGTTACCCATAAAGACGGCAATCGAGTGCAGCCATTCTTCACCGATGCGATTCCGATTGGCATTGGCGAACGATACGACGTCATCGTCGACTGCAACAATCCAGGGGTCTGGAGCTTGGCAGCATCGAGTATTCAAAATCGAAACGCCAATTTGGTGCGCGGCATATTGCGATACAGCGGCCAAACGGCCCCTGACCCAGCTCCCAGCGCAGTGCCTTCGAACCTTGCAACTGGCGCCCTACTTAACTACGGCCAACTCGCCAGCTTCTACCCCTCTCCGATCAGCGCAACACCTGACCGCACCTACCCAGTTGCGCTAAGTGTCTTGCCAGCCCCTGGCGGTGGTCAGTGGTTCATCAACGGCGAGGCTTGGCCTGCTGTTACCCCTATGCAAGTGACCTACGGGGAAACCATCCAACTCAACCTAACGACAACCACTCCATCCCCAAACCATGTGCACCCCATGCACATGCACGGCCACTTTGTCCGATTGATGGGCACTGCCGGCGGCACCACCCACGCACCACTGATGGACACGATCCTGATCATGCCATCCGGACAGCCTGGTGACGCGTGGTCGGCGCAGTGGGTCGCAGACAATCCTGGATCTTGGCTCTATCACTGCCACGAGATGATGCACATGTCACGCGGCATGATGGCGTTAGTCAGCTACACAGGCGACTACGACAGCGACACGATTCCCGATGCCAGCGACAATGAGCCGACACTACCCGGCCCAGTTGTGATGGTGTCCGATCAAGAAAGTAGCTTCCAAATTGGTGGCAACGGCACAATCGATATCCATTGGGCAGCAAACGAATGGTGCGACTGCTTCATGAGTCGCTTCGAAGAGGTCACACCAATCGCCATGCCGCCCTTCGGCGACCTTCGCATTGACACGAACTTTCTAGCTTACTTGGGCACCATCCAGTGCGACGCGAATGGCGAAGCACAATTGCCGTATGCGCTACCGTCGGTACCGCAACTTATAGGCACGAAATTTTACCTGCAGGCAGTTGGTTCCAGCGGCACCCTCGGTCCGCGCCTATCAACGCACCAAGCATTGATCATCCGATAAGGTGTTAGCAGCGGATCAGCCGCACTGCTGTATGAACCGACATACGGTGACCACCAAAGCCCCTCAGCGTGACAGTGAACTGATCGGCTCAGGTCGTAAATCAGGTCAGGCTACGCGTGCTGGTAAGAGCTCCGGACAACTTTCAGTTCCGATCAATCTCACTAGCCACAGCGTTGGACGTGATCATGCCGGCGGAGTTAACCCCCAAGGAAAAGGCGACAGCCTGTGCATACATACGCACTCCAGAAGGAACTCCGGCAGGCAGCACTATGTGCACACTCTGTGTACTCAGCATGCCAACAAATGCCTCCAAATGAACAACGCCACCAAGGTGCGCCACACACCCCGGCGCACCTAAAGGGAACAGGCTCAGCGCAGGCACAGTCGCTGCGCTAAAGGCAATCGCCCCAATCATGAGACCACTCCCAAGCTGCAACTCAGGAACGTATTCGGTGGTATAGGTAACCGTTGTCCCAGTGAGCAGGGAGGACACGGGGCTTGGGGAAGCCGTCATCAGCAGCGAGCGGACATCTACGGATGTAGTGACCGGTAGGTGCATCGAGAACACCACTCCACCGGGATCAATCGACTCCCCTGGCGGCGTAAATCCAATCACGTGATCCTGGGGGTAGCTGTTCCAGATCAGCGAATTGTCTGAATCGACATGCACGAAGACGAGCACCATCCGGCCGGTCGCGTGATGAAGCTGAACCTGGAACGTACTCGGATTATTGATCGTCAGTGGAAAGCTTTCGACGTCCAAAAAGGTCACGCATGTAATGCCACCGTGATCTTCGATGAACACATCGCCTCCCTCGTCGACATTATAAGCATGCCAACAGTAAATGCCGCCATGAGAGCTAGCCATCATGCGTGATGGCTCCGGCAACCAGCTCTGCACGAAAGGACTTACTGGACCAGGACCAAAGCCAATGATGCCATTGCCCTGGACTGTCAACTCATTGACAGCCCCTGTCGCCATTATGAATGGTGTCGACAATGGATGTGTCACCTGACCGTCGTTACCCACCGGCAGCGCGACCGCAGAGGAAGTTGGAGGTATATAGAGCAAGGTGGCACTGTTAGGCAGCCAATTGACTGCATAGCCATCACCGTTGGGCGACAGCGTCATGCTATTGCCACTCAAGGCAATGGATGCGTATGCGGCATCGGTAAAATGTTGGTAGATCGACTCTCGCCCCTCGTCATAACAGCCTTCGCCGTAGTTCTCATGACTAGCCAAACCACAGGAGACGGACACGCAGTAGCCACCGTTACCATTAGGTGCGAAGACCAGAGATTTGTTGGCCAGCTCGAACGGTTGCCAAACATTCTGGAAGAGCAACGAAAGCGACCCCGAGTCTGCACCATCAACGAGCGTAGCCGATTGCTCGAGACCATTACCGACTGCGTTGCCGGCGGAGATGCCGGCATGCATGCTCCAGCCGACACCGATAAAATCACCAGCGCTATAATCGCATTGTAAATAGCCAGTCGCGAACAATGTGACGCTCACAGTAAACGTTGCCGAAGTAGCGAACACACGTACTCCGGCCCATGTGACCTTGACCTGGTTACTAATAGTGTCATCGACCAAGATGTCCCACGAGGCCAGCGGCAATCCCGCCTGAAGATCGCCACTGATCGCCATCAAACGTGGTGAAGCACCAATTGCCCCCCGCATTTCAGCAAGGCTTGAGACTCCATATTGAGCAGGTCCAGCCACCCCCATTCCGTTGGTCAGATAAACCTCGCCATTCGACTCCACCACGAAGTGCGAATAGTTTCTGTCACCAATCGGGAATTGAAATCCAACGAATCCGATTTCAGAACTACGCCCTTCATCATCAAGGGCAAATGCAGATGTAGGGCGCATCGAGGCCACAACAGAGACGCCCGACCCTTGCAGGCACTGCGCCAGCAATGCTGGCGCCAGCGAAACATAGAGCATGTAGCCAATCAGCACGCGTGAGAGATAAACGAAGTAACGGCAGCTCAGAAGCATGAAGGCCTTATCAGTAGTGATGCTTGATCCAGCGAGAAGTCCGCTGACCAACTTCACAGAGCAACAAGGGGGGGAGCAAATTGCTGATCAATCGCTGCATCACTTTGCTCAAGTCGCGCCATCGCTGCTCGGAAGGCCGGCATCTCGGTCCCAAGGACATTCCGAGCCCATTAAGCAGGGAAAAACGCGCCAATCACGAACAGACAATCGATTCCTCAGTATATCGAGCTGGTCACCAGCGCTTGCCGCTGCAGATAAAGGCTAGACTTGCACAGCAACATGATCAGACGATCCAAACTATTGGTGAGCACAGCGATGATCATCGCGGTGCTGCCCATCGCGAACCTCCGCGGCCAAACCGACCCACCAGCTGGTAAAGAGAACTTCCCAGCGCCTTGCTCTGCGCAACGACTTGGTCAGATATTGGCTGGTGACGATCCACAAAACGTGGCGGAGCTAATAGCCATGCAGGCGCATGTGCAACAGCTGGTACAGCAAGTCTTGCCGGCAACCGTGTCCTTACCGGGCGCCAGCGGCGTGCTGGTTCGTCGTGACGACCAAAGCTTTGTGCTGTCCGCAGCCCACGTAACCATGATGGCCGACCAAACCATTCGCATGACACAAGCGAATGGCAAAGGACTACGCGGCACTTCGCTCGGCGCCAATCACGAAAGTGATGTCTCACTAGTCAGAGTCACGACGCCGGGCGACCATCCAGCCGTCGAAATTGGCAACTCAGCAGAGCTGAAACGCGGACAGTGGGTAATCATGCTCGGGCACCCAAGCGGCAAAAAATCTGGACGCTCGGCGCCAGTTCGCCTTGGCAGAGTCTTACGTGTTCCCAAGTCCGGCTACCTCGTCACCGACTGCACCATGCAAGCCGGTGATTCCGGTGGCCCACTGTTCGACATGCAAGGTCGCGTCGTTGGCATTAACAGTCGTATCAACCGCAACCTTGCAATGAACATGCACGCGCCTGTTGATGCCCTAGTAGACCAATGGTCTGAGCTACAAGAAGGCAAAGTCACGCAAGCCCGTGGTCGCGGCCGCCGCAGATTGGGACTTGGTGTGCCACTAACCTACGGTGAGGGCTGCCCAGTCTTTGGTGAAGTCCCGAAGGACAGCGCTGCCGACAAAGCAGGCCTAAAAGAAGGGGACCGTTTATTTGAAATGGATGGCACTGAGATCTCCGATCGCCGCTCCGTGCTGCGAGTATTGCGCGACTTCCGCAGCGGTGAAACGATCAACGTCATCGTGGAACGCAATGGCCAAGGCATAGAGTTGCTCCTCCAAGCGACGATGGGAGAAAGCCGATGATCTGCCAGCGGGCAAGGTTGACGCTGCTTGCAATCGCAATTGCAGCGCCACTCACAGCGCAACGAATCGAAAATCTCAGCCAAAGCGAGGCTGTGAAAAAGGCATATGCGCCGATCATCGAGCGCGCCAATCTCAGTGTTGTCGAAATTCTTGTCGATGGCGAGGCACGCATACTCGGAACCGCGGTCGCCAAGGATCTCGTAGTGTCGAAGTACAGTGAGTTGACTCGCAAGTCACAGGGCGAAAACTCATCGGCCAAACTTCAATGTCGCAAAGCCAAGCAAACCTGGGAGGCAAACCTAATCGGCTTCGATAGGCCTGCTGACCTCGCCCTGCTTCGGATTTCATCGGCAAATCTTGATGCGATCGAATGGCAAACAAAGGTCCCTACACCTGGTGCTTTCTTGGCATCTCCGGACGGCAGTGAGCTACCTATTGGAATCGGGGTCATGGGCACGCCGCTTTACCAATACACCGAAGCGATTGCGTTCTTGGGCATTCGCTTTGCCAACGGTAACTCAGGCCCAGCAAAGCTAGCAGAGGTGGTGGCCCATGGCCCCGCAAACGCAGCGGGCCTACTTGCCAACGACGTGGTCATCAAATTTCAAGGGGAAGAGATCACGGACTCTCCAGCACTTCGAACGAAGATCCGAAGCTGCAAACCCGGCGACAGCGTGAGCGTCACCGTGCTTCGCAATGACAATGAGCAGCAGTTCGATGTCAAGCTGGGCACAAACAACAACGCCCAAGAATCAGGTCAGGAAGAAGTCTGGGGCGAACTCAGTGAAGTGCGCAGCGGCTTCCAACAAGTCCTACAACACGATGCCATCCTGCTCCCCAGCGAAGTCGGCGGACCAGTTGTAGATCTAACTGGCAAGGCCTTAGGGATAAACATCGCTCGAGCAGGCCGCGTCGAAACTCTCGCGTTACCAGCAAGCGCAGTTCAGAAACTAGTCAAGACAATGTTGGCAGCAAGTAAGCCTGCTAAGCAAAAGGCTGCAAAGTAAGACAGCACTCTTGAGGCGACCGTGGCTCGCACCATGCAGGAATACTGATCTCCCCGGCAACCGCAGCCGCATAGCGAGCGGCGCGGTAGTGCGACTCAAGCGGCGTTGCCTTGAGTCGCGCACTTCGAGACTAGTTGCCGATGCGCGCTCGACCGGCATCGGAAGTAACTAAGCCGAGACTGTTCGCGGCACCGTCGAGGATCACCCACTGATGAAACACATCCGTCCCCACTAACCCAGCTGAGTTTGGCACGGCAATCGCACCACTCGCAGTGCCAACCGCGGAAGTCATCGAGGCACTCAAAACAATTGGATCGATGAGAAGATCGCAACCTGGTGCCCCCGGTAGTGCAACTGGCAGAGAACCACCTGACCAGGTTTGATCTGAAAGGCCCGAAGCCAACACCGCAAAGGTAGCCCCTGGAGCCTCGGCAAGGTCTAGGTTGTAAGTAGCACCAAGCACAGGCAGACCACTGTTACTTAGCTCCGGCATCTTGTAGAGCGGCGCGCACGTCACGAACCAAGCATTGCGTTGGACCCCGGCGGCCCAGCTTGCCGGACCAGTCCGGGTGAAAACTAGGTTAAACTGCCCTGTTGCTTGCTCTCCTGACAGCAGAGTGCCAGCCGTCATATCAATCGCCACAGAGAACGTTCCAACGACACTGACTGACGGCGAGAAGGACGCTCTATAGAACCCAGGAGTTCCCCCCACGGTCATCGTTGTCGAAGCAACCGGGATGCTAGACGGCTGAGATCCGGCGTAGATGTGTACGGGCACAGTGACGTTGCCACCAGTTGACTGCGTATAGAAATCGAAGCTTTGGATCGGCCTCGACGTATTGGCAATCCGATATGCATACTCTGCTGAGCCGGTGCTCGTCAGCACAGGACCGGGTCCGTTCCATGAGAAACACGGTGGCGACGGCAACACAACAGACGTCGCACATGCAGCACCGAACTTTTGGAACTGCGCAAACTGTGTCTGGGTACCTTGACCACCGGCAACGACTAACGCGTAGTCAGCATCGACAGCTGAAGTCTCCACGTGATTATCTTGAACAACCGAAGTCGCGATAACTTCACAGTTCCAATTACCTGCCGCCGGATTCTGAACAAACACGCACTCGATAGAGTTGATCATGTCTTCGCTACCGCCAGCAAGAGACCAGACACCGTCCTCCAGATTGTTATTGCCCCAGTAGACTGTGCCATTCGGTGCAGTCACCTTGAGCGACAGATTATTCACCAGATGTTGAGACGCCGACGGGTTGGCAGCTGGCTCGCTCCAGTTGAGACACACCTTTAGGGAAGGTTCACCAGCAACTACAGCAATAGCCCACTGACGACTCACACCCTGAGTGATCACATCCGTCTCATCAACAATGAACGTCTTGTTGCGGTTGTCCCACATAGTACGCAAGTTCGGGAATCCCCACCCTTGATGCTCACGACGATTGTCACTACTCGCCGAGCTATACGCGTATTGCGATGCGCTGACCACCTGCAGTGCCTTTAGCGTTGGGAAGTGTGGACGGTTTTCGTGACTGGTGCCGCCTGGCACCCGCAATGGATTACCGAACTGGCCAACGCCAGGCAGAACCTCATCGGTGAACATTTCGATCGCTAGCACGTTATGCCCAGCAACGATCGGCGTCGCACCCGAAGTGCCGCCGAAGTTGCCATACCAGCTAGCCGACGAGTAGCCAGCACCCCCAGTACGGTCGGATGCGCCTATCTGGTCGTAATAAGCACACAGCGTCGGCTTGATACGACCATCTGATGCAGGGCCAGTACTGCCGTTGCCGCCCGCCCAAGAGTCATCGGCGGCCGAAGAGTTATTGCCGTGAGCAACGCCACCAATCGAAAACACGTTCTTAGCCCACGCCTCAGGTCGCGAATCCTGATTACCAGCATTTGACTGACTCTGAGTCCAAGCGAGATCGTGATCAAAAACCATGTCGTCGGCGGAAGCAGACGTCGAAGTATAAAAGAAGGTGCGGCCACCGCCCCAAGAAGCCGTCGTATGCGACACGTTGTGGGTATTTACGAGTTGACCAAACGTGAGGTATCGCGATGTCGAGGTTCCATTCGTAAAGAACTTCCCGCAATCGGGCGCCATACCACGCACGCTCGCATTGCTACTTCCATTGCCAAACACGATGCCAGCCGTGCAGTGGCCGTGCGACGCAGCAGTATTCGAACTGTTAACCGGCGTTACACCGCCAGTGAAATCTGGATGGCTTGACTCCACGCCCTCGTAAATGTGGGCATTGATGCCCGCACCGGTGTAGCCAACCTGCGATTCAACATAGTCACCACCGCCCTGAACCCGGGCGTTGTTCATGTCGTAACCAATCGGGGTCCATGCATCGATCCAGAGAACCTCGTCGAAACCGGCAACTGCTTGTAGTTGTGGGCCAGTTAATGAAACACTGAAGAGCAATCCTCCGTCATGGTCATCTTCAACGACGCCACCAATCGCTTGCACTTTTTCGGCAAGGGATGGCTTGTCAGTTCTTTTATCAGCAACAACGATGTCGTAGCGAACTGGCACATCTAACGCGAAGACGTTGGCCTGGATCAGCGCGGGATCAAGACGAAAGGCTGGATGGTAGTCACCAACCCAACGCACCATCGGAGACAACCTCACAAGCTCCGCTTGCTGAGCCGTCATGCGCACGACATAGGAATTGCTAGGCAAATAGCCGATGATCTTGCCGCCAGCAAAAGCAATCGCTTGACGGCCTTCTTCTGTCGGAATGCCATCGAATTGTACAATGCGCATCGACTGATCGCGGGCACTGCGTAGTGCCACAGGGATGTCCGGAGTATCCGTGGTTGGGTCAAAGGATGCGTAGCGGATCTGGACCTGATCGCCAGAATTAGCCCCCACACTTTGAGAT
>CBFIIO010000001.1:183040-197723 GCA_965662465.1 Planctomycetota bacterium
AACAACAGCACAAGTGACAATGGCAACTCGAGATACGGTAGTGAGCATTATGAAGATCAGTGCGGGGTTCGGCAGCAGACATATTCAGTCTAGCTAGTTTTTGGGCATTTGGTCCACTTGACTGGCCTAAGCAACTCGTAATCCCGAAAATGCCCGACTCGCCTACTGCCGGACTGCCATTTTTGGCAAGCCGCTAGGCCAATTCGTAACAGCACCAACTAGCGGTGGCAGACTTCGTTCGTGATCAGTGACCTAACCTGCTATAGGAGTCACCACCATGGCGACCTCCGGCCTTCCGATCCTCACGTTCATTACTCGCAACTACCAAAACTTTAATGCGCGCGCGACACGCGATGCCCTGTTTGCCTACTGGGATCACATCCAAGGCGGCGGGCGAATGTATTGGGCAGTTGCTGGAGCCATGTCATCCGCGCAGCTTGGCATCACCTTAGCGCCTGCAATTCGCGCGGGCCTAGTTCACGGCATGTCGGTGACCGGAGCCAACATCGAAGAGTCCCTGTTTCGGCTTGTCGCCCACGATCACTACAAAGACTTCCCTGACTACCGCTACCTGACAAAAGCGGACGACACCCGCATTCTCGACCAGCGCATGCGCCGCGTCACGGACACTAGCATTCCTGAGGATGAAGCATTCCGCGCCGTCGAACAGATCCTGGTGCCAATGTGGCAACACGCGACAAAGAACAGCGACCGACGATATTGGCACGAATACTTCTATGAACTCATCCAGAAGCTCGACCCCAATGACTATCGCGGCAATGTAGACGAATGCTGGCTGATGGCAGCGGCCGAAGCGAAGCTGCCCATGGTCGTCCCGGGCCATGAAGACTCAACTTTTGGCAACATCTTCGCTAGCCACGTCAAACTTGAAGAGTGCAGTGCAAGCATCGTGAAATCTGGCATCGAATACATGGCCGGCCTATACGACGACTACAAGAATCTGTCTGAGGGCAAGGGGGTTGGTTTCTTCCAGATCGGTGGTGGCATCGCTGGCGACTTCCCCATCTGTGTCGTGCCTTCGATCAAATACGATCTAGAGCAACAGGCCGAGCCTTGGGCATACTTCTGCCAGATAAGTGATTCGACAACGTCCTACGGTTCCTACTCAGGCGCGACGCCTAACGAGAAAATCACCTGGGACAAACTCACCGAAAAGACGCCGATGTTCGTCATCGAATCAGATGCAACAATCGTTGCGCCACTGCTGCTTAGCGCACTACTCGAATGCAAAGCTGACCCTGAGTCAGCCAATCAGATCATTGCCCAGTCGCGTGAGCAGCAAAAGATCTCGCGTGCTCATTAGCAAGTCACCCGACTAGGCGTGATCGCGACGAGACAGCTCAATCGACGCAGTGCCAACCCTGCGTGGCGACCTAGTAGTTGATGCCGAGCGAGCTACTCAGGCATAGGCTTGACGCGGATGTCTTTGTACCAGACTTCTGAACCCGGATCGTGCACCTGCAACGCAAAGGTGCCGCGGTCGATCAAGCGCCCGGCGAAGTTCTTTGGCCGCTCCACGCCATCTGGCTCGCGGTAGTCGATTAGCTGCTTGCCATCGACAGCGATCGTGACGTGCTTACCGTCAACCTTAACCACCATCTGAAACCACTGATCGTCCTTCGCCGGTGGTTCCTTAATGTCGTCGATGCCATATAGACCAGCAGTTCTTCGCCAATCACCTTGCGAGTTGTTCACCTGCACCTCATAGCCCTTCTCTGGCCAGCCACTGGGCTGAAACAACGTGTGGAAGTAGATGCCTGAGTTCGCATTCGGCTTGGTCTTAACCAATGCGCGCAACTCGAAGTTTTTGAAGGAATGCTGATAGACCGGACCGTCGTAAAATACGTGCGCCCGCTGACCCCGAACAACCATGGCACCGTTCTTCACAGTGACCGAATCAGGATTTTCATTAACCTTCCAACCACTCAAGTCGCGGCCGTTGAATAGCGAGGCATAGCCACCACCATCGCCAAGTTCACGGATGCGTAAGTTACGCCAGGCGACTTGAAACTTTGGGTCACCGCCAACCGAATGAACCTGGAGTCCAATGAAGCCGGCTGGCGACCAATCATCGACAATGCTTGCTACCTGCACGCCGTTGATCCAGGTCACCATCGAAGGTCCAAGACAAATGACACGATAGCGATTCCACTCGCCACTTTTGAATGCAGAGCGACGACCTGGGTCGTCACGATCCTTGCTAAGCCAACCCCGCCGTGCTTCATCGTAAATGAAGCCGGCTTCGCCATTGGTCGAGACCTCGACTTGATAGCCATGAACTCGCCCAGATCGATAAGAAGGGATTGAGTGACTGCGAATTTGCACGCCACTGTTGAGCGAGTCATTTAGCAACTTCACATCGAACTCAAGTTCGAAGTCACCATAGAAACGATCACTGCACAAAAACGAGTTCGGGCTGCCCTTAGCAGTCGTCCCAACGATCGTTTCGTCGATGACTTCATAGGTAGCCGTGCCGTTTTTTTGCGTCCAGCCCTTCAGGCTCTTGCCGTCAAATAAGCTGGTCCAGCTATCTTGGGCTGATATGGGCGCGGCGAACGCAATAGAGAGAAGCAACAGTTGTATCTTGGACATAGCGAAGATGAGTGACGTTTGAGAGCCTGCAACAATCCACGGCAGCACTCCTGCGTCAACTGACTGACTGGCACAGATAAGTAATCAATCAGCAGTCCTAGGGGAAAAAATGATCGCGCTGAAGCAGCGCATATGGATTCGAAACCGACCAACAAATGGTAGATTCGCACAATTCTGACCGACATGGGCCAGAGATCCACCGCCGACCCGAGCCTCTATGAGTTCCAACCTCCAAACCCCTAACAACGAAAAGGTGAAGCGCGCTGCCATGATCGCTGCAGGCGCTTACTTTGGCGTTGCCGGTTGCTTCTTGGCGATAGCGGCCCGTGCTGAAGACGGAACGAATGGCTATGTCGTTGCAGGCACGCTATTCGCGGCGGCTGCAATCCATAGCTTTTTGAAAACTCGTCGAACAACCTGAGTAGACCGATAAACAGGAGGCTTCCTGCATGGAACCATGCAGCGATAGGCATACCCTTAGCACGATGAGATTTGTCCAAACCGCATGCGCGGCACTGCTTACTCTTTCGTGCGTCGCTGCAACAGCGCACCAGCAGCAGCCAACACGTGACCAACTACCTGGCAAAACAATCCTTGCCAAGGTCGGGAACTGGCTCAAGTTACCGCCAGAACAGCGGGCATCGGCAATACCCCAAGAGCAGTTGACGAAGGAAGATGCTGGAGCAATCTCTCAATTGATCTTCGAGACGCTCAAGGCAGAAGCGCAAGTATCGCGACAGTCAGAATGGACTCAAACGAACGCAAACCAATCCGGCTCGATCAAGCTGTCTAGTGTCAAAGCCGCCGGCAAAGTGATGAAGGTGCTCGAGCGGACAATTGGTAAAGCTCCTAAGGGTGGCCACAGCCTATGGATCTCGATGCATGGTGGCGGCGGCACAACCGCGGCAACAAACGATCAACAATGGCGAAACCAAATTAGTCTCTACACCCCCAAGGAAGGAATCTACGTCGCTCCGCGCGCCCCAAGCAATACTTGGAACCTGTGGCATGAGAGCCACATTGACGCCCTCTTCGATCGATTGATCAGCAACTACGTGATCAAACGTGGCGTCAATCCTGATCGCGTCTACCTAATGGGCTACTCCGCTGGCGGAGACGGTGTTTACCAACTGGCTCCGCGTATGGCTGACCGATTTGCAGCCGCATCAATGATGGCCGGCCACCCCAACGGCGTCTCGATGCTGAGCCTTCGAAACTTACCGTTCATGATTTGGATGGGCGCAAAAGATGGCGCATACAAGCGCAATGCAATCGCTGCCCAATGGGGCAAGAAGCTCGACAAGTTGGCCGCTAATGACCCCGGAGCCTACCTGCACGAAACCCACATCATCGCGGGAAAAGGCCACTGGATGGATCGAGAAGATGCTGCTGCGGTGCCATGGATGGCCAAGCACACTCGCGCAACGTGGCCAAAGAAAGTGGTCTGGCATCAAACGGGCCGCCCCCACCAGCGGTTCTATTGGCTATCAGTTGCTGGGGATAACGCGCAACTGGCTCAGACCATCACAGCTGAAGTGAATGAGCAAACCGTCACGGTGAAAAGTGACAGTGTCACAGCAGTGCGCGTCCGCCTCAGCGACAAGTTGTTGGATCTAGACCGCGAAATCATCGTCAAGCAGAATGACGAGGAGGTCTTTCGTGGAACATTGCCACGCACCGTGCCAGCCATCTACGAGTCACTACAACAACGCATGGACCCAAGCAGCGTCGCCTGCGCCACACTGCAACTCGGCAAGTGAAACTTGCGCAGCGGACGAGTCTGCATACACAGACATTAGGTCACGACTGCCACCGCCTGGAGCCGCTGCCTAGAGCCACTGCCTAGAGCCGCCGCCTAGAGCCACCGCCTAGAGCCACCGCCTAGAGCCGCCGCTTAGAGCAACCGCCTAGCGCAGCATGAAACGCCAGCCGGGAGGAAACTGCAATGCTGGCGCCTGCACACCGCTGAGCGGAAACACCACAGGCTGCACAACCAAATCATAGCCGTAAAACTGCGGTAGGTTTGGAACACTCCAAGAGGTGCTCTGCTGCGCTAGGTAAACACCAGGCATGAACACAAAGGCCGAAGGGTCCACATAGACGTAGAACGGAGAGGGCAATACCGGCAATAGATTAGGGACCTCGCCAAGAGCGAATCCGCAAATCAATCCAGCTGGTAAATCTGCAGTGAACTGCACTACGCCGCCAATGATTCCATCATCTGGGGTGACCTCCATCGAGCCAAGATGGGCTTGCGGTAACGATTGGCTGGCAGTAACGCCAGCTCCACCATTTGCGATAAAGCAGCCACTTGCTTGCAGAAGCCCAGCCGGCGACGTCAAACCAAGTCCACCGCCCTCAAAGCTTGAATCGACGAAAGACACCGTTCCGGTTCCAAACGTTTCGGTTATGCAATTACGAAAGCGCGACTCCGTGACTGCAAATGACTGCGAGGCAGCTGTCGACAAGGCGACGGTAGAATCCTGACATCGCATATTACGCACATTCAACGGCAACGGCGCGCCGCCAGTCGCAATGGTCACATCACCGACACAGCGAAACTCATTTAGATCGCCGTAGACCTGATTGCCAACAGAACCCAACTCAAGGGCTATGCCGCCGACTGGAGCGAGCAAGTTCCACATTCCGCATTGCATCCAAGTAACAGCATCATCCGCACCATCGAACCGAGCACATACAGGAGAACGCACTCGCGTGTGATTGCCTTCAATCAGCAACGGTCGCCCATTGGTCGCAGGAGCAACCAAATCGATGCCGACCGAGCTACTCTCGATAATCACACGGTCGAATGTAAATCGAGCATTACCACCAGTACCAACGGCTAGGTCGACACCGGTGTCGGCCCCGAAAATCTGGACTTCATGGGCTTCAAATATGGTGATGCGATCAGCAACGGTTTCGTCGAACTTGATCGCATTGGTTACATTGCGGAACTCGCAATCCGTAAGGATCAGCCGGCCAATCGCATTTGGCTGCGTGCCAACAACTTTCAACCCAAACAGCGACTGATCCTCGAACAAGATACCGTCGAGCGTGCACCCCGGCTGACCAGTCGCATCAGCTTGGAGCAGCTCTAGACCTGATGAGCCGCCCAAAAAATGAAGATCCTGCAGTACTAAGTTGCTGCTCGTTGAATGAAACCCACGAGTGACGCCTGCGCCGCTGAAATCAATCACCGCCGGGCCACCCCCACCGCGAATGAACAAACCAAACGCGGTATTCACGATCGTATCGAGGTTTTGCTCAACAGTGATTGTTGGCAATGCTTCGCTATCGATCTCAATCCAAGTGATGTCAGTTGTCAGACCTGTACTTGGCAGCAAACTAAGCTGGATCTGCTCAGACGCTGATAGCTGCGTTAGAGCAAGCGTTCCATTGTGGAGACGGATGGCCTCATTCAACGAAAGCAGGTTGTCACCGACGGTTCCGTGCGACAACGGATCGGTAATGAAGGCTACGGCATGGAAAGCTGGAGCCGGACCGGTGAAGCCTCCAAGTGACAACGCAGACAAAATGCTAATGATCATGACAGGCCAGTTGCGCAGGGGCAGATCGGACAGCGCGCACTCATAAGGTATCCTATTGCTGCAAAAATGGTCAAGCAGCCCACCGAAGGTGTGCAATCGAGACTGCGCTGGCATGGAAAGTCGGCACTTTTACCGCGACGAAACACCTTCTAAATACCCGTAATTCTCACGTAAGTCCGCAGCACCAACATTCTTTCTAAAATCTGGTATCCTACTTCCTGAAGAAGTCCTACCTAACATGATGATTCTATCTACTTGCATAGCAGCCTGTCTCGCCGGCGGCCAAGGGCCCGGGTTTACCGCCATTGTTGATGACCCGCATTCGCACGGTTTCGTTGGCGACTCGCTTTTGTCTCTCGACGAAGCCATCCGATTAGCAAACGGAACTCTACTACTTTCGAACCTGTCGACCGCTGAGCAAGCGCGAGTCGCGACAACTTCGGCAACTACAGAAATCATCGTAGATGCAGCGAATACCCCGGTCATCACGATCCAGGCTCCCCTAACGAGCCTAACGGGTCTGGCTGGCTCCACCAGCATCGTCAGGGTGACCGGTATTCCGACAGCCAGCACGTTGCCGATATTAGATGGCGGCACACAGTCAGCGATCGTCTCCCTAAGCACTCGCTTCGCGATGATCTATGGCTTCCGCTTCGAAAACGGCGGCATTGCGATCGACGCAAAGATGGCACCTAGTGGGCCACCGGCAATGCAAATGGCTATGGTCTCGAACTGCGAGTTCGAAGGCCAAACTAGCTCGGCAATTCGGCTGCTGGGCACTGGCAACGACAGCACCAAAATGATGGTCCGCGACTGTTCCATGCGCAATATGCCGGTGGGCTTCCGAATGGATGATCAAACGGCAAATGGCACGCTGATGAGCGATAACGAGCGCATCACTATGGATGGCGTTACGTTGGGCTGCAGCTTCTTCGCAGGTGGGTCCGGGCAAGTATCCATGTGGTCGATCTGGCGAAGTTCGTTCGTCAACGGCGAGACCCTGGCCAAGTCGACTCGAGCGCCAACGGCGACTCAGCTGATGATGCTTCGGATTGTCTATACGGATGCAACTTGCTCCGGCGACGTCGTCGACATGGAAGGAACTTCAGCCGGCACAAGCATGGTGCACCACCACCACAGTGATTGGGTAGCCGGTCCCAACAAGCACTGCTTGCTGACCCACCCGCGCACCGCGCAATTTGATGTGCATGGCAGCGAGATGTCTTTCGATGGCGACATTCTGATGGCTGGTGGCACCACCTCGCCACGCTTCTGGCACCAAAACAACGAATACAAGAACGGCACGATCACCTTCGACATCGAAGGTGCACTGCCAAACTTGGTCTGGAATCGCTACGAGAACTGCTCAATCAACGTGCCTACACTGGCCCGCTCGCCTGTTGTAATTAGAGATTCGCAATTTATCGGCACGAACATCGACAGCCAATCATTCTTGGCTCCAGCCAACCTATCCGGTTGCTATCGATCTGGCAGCGCATTGAGCGGCTTCACGAACGAAACAGACAACGCACCAGTCCCGTTCCTAGGCACAACGGAAGTCACACCGCGGGAGCCGCGTGTCGGCGACAACCTCCACTTGAGCGCAGATCTACCGTCAGGCATCAGCTTGGTCTGGGACATCGCAGAGAGCTACTCACGCCCAACGACCTCGACCGAACCGGTCCGCTTCTATGGTGATCCGACTCTGGCGGTCTTGCTGCCGATCGTCGTCATCTTCCAGAGCACGATTACGGTTCCGATCCCAACCACCCCAGCACTGGCGGGTCTTGAGTTCTACGCACAGGGCATCGCAATACCATGGACCACGATGACCCACGCACCGGCATACCAATTGCCTCGCGGCGGCCGCATCTATATCCAGCCCTAAGCCAACCTGATTGACCCTAGTCACAACTAGGACAATTCACCGCCCAAGCGGTCAGGTAAAGAATAATGGCCAGTGTCGCCTAGGTGCGCCACTGGCCATCTTTATGTAGCGAACTCAGTCTGCTTAGGACAATACGATTCTAGAGCCCGCTCCAGAATCGTGACCATCAACTGAGCATGCTGATGCTTACTGAACTTCGACGATCACTTGATCGACAAACACAGTGTCTTCGCCAACCGCATCACGAGTGTTGTTCGAGTCAATGATACGCACTCTGACTGTGCGACCAACAGTGCTCGGCAAGACAAATTCTTGGTAGACGTTGTCGTCTACCTGCTTAGTGATGACCATCGCCTGAACCCAAGATCCCTGGTTCCGCACCTGCACACGGAACGTATCGTTGTCGGGCGACACCGTTCGGTGAGCCTGCAAACGCAGCGTTCGCAATCCAGAAGTCGGCACATTCGTGATGCGATATTCAAACTTCAGGCTGTTCCGACGGTTTCGCGTCCTCTCCTTCAGTTCCTGGTAAACACCATCATCTGCCGTCGTCATGGCCAATGTGCCAGTAACGACACCGTGACTGCTACGCAGGGCAGTCGCAACAAACGTCTGGACAGAAGCCGGATCAGTCGTAGCAGTGGCAGTATTAGAGAAGCTCGAGTTGCCACCACTATTCACCGCCCGCACACGATACGAGTAGCTCGTGTCGGCTAAACGGCCGCCGTCACTGAAGTCCGTCGAATCTGCAGCCAACGTCGCGACCGTCAAGAATGCCGCACCATCGTTCGATCGCTGCACCTCAAAGCCCGCCTCATCGCTTGATGTATCAGTCCATACCAAGTCGATTTGATCGGACCCAACAGCTGTAGCACCTAGCCCAGTCGGTGCGGTCGGTGCCGCTGGATCCGTCGTAGCCGATGCCGTATTGGAATAGGCCGAATTGCCGACGGCATTGAATGCCCGCACGCGGTATGCGTAGAGCGTATTTGGCGAACGACCCGTATCGCTATAACTAGACGAGTTAGCGCCCAAGGCAGCCATCACTGCGAACGGCGAACCGTTCGTCGAACGCTCAACCTCGAAACCAGTCTCATTGCTAGCAGTATCGGTCCAAGCCAAATCGACTTGGTCGACACCAATCGCAGTAGCACCCAACCCAGTAGGGGCAGACGGTGCAGTCGGCGGCGGCGGATTAGTCGTGACCGATGCGGTATTAGAATACGCAGAGTTTCCGCCAGCGTTGACGGCACGAACGCGATACGCATAGGTGGTGCTCGGTGAGCGGCCAGCATCACTATAGCTCGTCGCATTGACAGCCAACGTTGCGACAGTTGAGAACCCGGCCCCACTAGTAGAACGCTGAACCTCGAAGCCAGTTTCATCGCCAGATGTATCAGCCCAAGCCAAGCTAACCTCGGTCGAGCTTACTGCGGTGGCACTCAGTCCAGATGGAGCAGAAGGGGCGGCCGGGCCCGTCGTAGCAGTCGCAACGTTGGAGTAGCTAGAGCCACCCGCACCATTCACGGCACGCACACGATACGAGTAAGTCGAACTCGGCGAACGCCCAGTATCGCTGAAGCTCGTCGAGTTAGCACCCATCGTCGCAATCGTCCCGAACGCGGAACCATTGGCCGAACGCTCAATATCAAAGCCAGTCTCGTCACTGGAGTTATCTGTCCAAGCGAGATTGATCTGATCGGAGCCAACGGCGTTGGCTCCAAGGCCAGTCGGAGCTGACGGCACTGCTGGATCGGTCGTTGCCGATGCTGTGTTGGAATAGCTGGAGTTACCAGCACCATTGACGGCCCGAACGCGATAAGCGTAAAGCGTACTTGGTGAACGCCCAGTGTCATTGTAGCTCGTGGAGTTAGCACCCAACGATGCGATCGTCGAGAACGCTGCACCGCTGGTAGAGCGCTGAACCTGGAAACCTGTCTCGTCATTAGACGTGTCAGTCCAAGACAGATTGACTTGCGTCGCACCAACAGCAGTGGCACCAAGACCGGTTGGCGCCGACGGCACTGCAGGGGGCGCAGCTGGCCCAGAGACGCTGAGGCTGAATGATCCCGTTGCACCACTATATCCGCCAACGCGGATGTAGTAGACACCAGCAGATACTGTGGCGCTTGCAGTAGACTGCAAGGCACAAGTGTCGTCATTGCACGCGACGCTTGTGAGCGAACCGCAGCTGCCAGAGAACATCTGGATAGCACTATCGTAAGTGGCAAGCCCGCAGGTGCTAACCGTCAGCGTACCATTGCCGCTCGAGACGTAAGAGAACCAGACATCGTTACCGCCTGAGGCACAACTCCATGATGGTGACGAAGTAAAGGCACCAGTAGAGCTGAATGAGCCATTCACACCGTCAACCAGCAGAATCGCGTCAACACACTCATCGTTAGGAACACTGGACGACTGCCCCGGATAAGGCAGCGAATGTTGATCGCAAGCCCAAACAAGATCAGTGTAGTTCGGCGTGCCATTGGCGAGGTTGCCATCATCATCATCCGCAATGAAAACCTCGCGGACAGCGCCCAGTTGATCAGTGGCGTCAGCAGCAATTGTGCTGATCACGATGTTGTTACTCAGAGCAATCGCCGCGTTGCGGTTGCCCATCGTCGTCGCAAGTCGCTCACGTAGCTTCCAGGCAAAGCCCATCCACGACTGGCCAGCCGTGTGCACGCCACAACCCGAGCAAGGATATTGTGTAGTATTGTTCGCATCACGCAGCGGGACTCCGGCCGACAAGAAGCCACTGCCAAGAGCCGGGCTATCTACCAGATAACAACCGAGGATGTCGCCCCAGCCTTCACTCAACCCGTTGACTTGCGAAATACCGCCATAACGGTCATCAAGACCATGGCCCCACTCATGCGCGATAACCGTCGAGAAGGCGGTGTTAGAGCAACCACCGCCAGCTTGGTAGAAGTTGATCGTATTGCCTGTGTAGTAAGCATTGCAGGTGCTGGCAATGTTGATCGTGACCCCCATATTGCTCGCGGTAGCGATCTGGGGCGAGTTACCAAGAATCGAACGGGCAAACTCATTCGTCGCATCAACCCACCAGGAAGTGGTCGTATGCGCAGCCTGATTGATCGACGCTCCTGGAGTTAACAACTGGATAGTCGTCGCGACACCCGGGTTGACCACGTACGAGTTATTAGGTGCGGCAGTGCCAGAGATGACCCCGTGATGGCGGCCATTAAGGCTGCCAACCGAAATCGATACAGCTGATGAAATATCGATTGTGAACTGTCCGTTCGCATCGGTAACCACTGCGCCGATGCCTGGCACGTTGAGCTCCAGACCTGGCATCGGAACGTTTGACAACGGTGTTCCAGCATCAATGCCGAGGCGCGTCCAACCCATTACCGTTACAAGCGTGTTTACTGGCGCAGGCAACGGCAATGCTGGTAGGTCGACAGGCCGATGGCTTGCAAGATTGCAGCCAACAAAGCCACACTCGTGCTTATCGCTGACAAACGTCAGAACCTTGCCGCTATGGCCATCGATGTAATAGCGGCCAACTTTGCCATCACCAGAGTCCTTTATGTTGCTTACGCTAACTTCCCAGGCAAGGTGTACCGGTACCGGGCCTGAGGCGTGAATGTCACCCCAGATAACCAAACGCGGCGGTGCGAAAGGCGTCGGCTGCGCCGCGTTGCTCGGCAATTCCCCCAAATCACTCCATGCAAGCAACCAAGCATTGCCCGGCTCAATGGTTGGCGTAGTTACGAAATCGACTGGGATCGGCCAAAAAGTGCTGCCGATCATTGGGACGCGACCAACCATGTGCACCCGAACATCGGCTCGACCTCCAATGACTTCTAACTCTCGATAGTACTGCTGGAACTTAAAGGTCCAGACACGATGCATGCGGGCACCGATTGATTCACGAAAGTCAGAATCCCCAATGCCGAGCAATTCGGCATTGTCGAGCAACACTTGATGCGCATGACGTCGCGCTTCCACCAGTGAGTTCGTCCTCCAATCGACGAGTGGAATGCCACTGCCCCACAGCGACTTTGGCGTTGCGGTAGCATTCGACCACTCGACTTGCCATTGATTGCCATGCTGATCAGCAAACTGCTGCCACGCAGGGCCGTTGCGCCAAGCAGAGTGCTGCTCAGATTTAGCTGCTGGTTGCTGCGCAATAAGATGGTCGTTGAAGCTGCTAGCCAACAAGCTGCAACCGACCAAAAGAGAATGAAGCAAACGGACCTTTAACATGATCTTCCGCTATTTCGAAACGAGATGAGATGAGCGACAAACATCGGAGGTAAATGCGTTGCCGTTCGGACTCTAGCACACGAAATTGCATCGGCTCAATTGCCGTGTACGCAGTCAAAACTTCGGTTTAAGTGGTCAACACGAATACTGAATAAATGTCGTGATCGATGGAACTTAGATGGTGCCGTGCTGCGTCTTACTGTCGCAAATCAGACCGACCTCACCGGATTCGCAGGTCAAATGACGCTGCTACAGAGGCGCTACTACAGCGCTAACGCGGAGCGAACAGTTCGCTCAAAGCACTAGACTCATCAACAAGAAAGCACCGGGGTCACGGGATACCAACTCGGGTAGTCAAGGTCGCAACCATCACCAAACTGACGCGCGATGTAGCAATTGCCAAACCTTATAAGGGCTGTTGCTGCCAGGGTTGACGGCCCGACATTGCGACCTAACAACGACTGGCGAAGTTAGACGAACGAGGCTCATGCGACGGCTACAAACTGCCCGGATCGAAAGCCCTGAGATCGCGCTACCGCATCAAACTTGCATCAGCAACGAAAGCAATTGATGACTGCGCAATCGCTGCATCAAACGATCGACGCACGACCTTCAAAACTCCGCGGGCCCATCGCTTGTCGACAGCAGCACTCGTCAAAAAAACACGCGCGATGAAATTGCGTTTGACTCACAAAAAAACCACCAACAACGCGGTTAGAGATCCACAACCACCCATAGGTGGCCGCGAATCTCCGTAGGCGCAGCGGGTTGCCCAAACGTAATCGGGGTGAACAACCGAAGGCTTCTAGCCGCCTTCGCCACCTGGAGTCTCCCTTGATACAGAGTCCCAAGCAGCGGGAACCGCCCTAAAAGCCCGGCCTGCCGCCCTAGTTGATTCCAACTAGCAGTTTGAGGCCGTTTGACACAGCCATGCCAAAGGCGTTGACGCCCGGCGTAAACGAGGCCGACTGGCAGAACACCTCGAAACCAGCAAGCGCTGCGTTGCTTGGCAAAGGCCACGAGACCAACGCACTCGGCCCAACCTGCGCCCAGTAAAGGCTTGCATCAACCGTCTGGTACAGTTCGCACCCGGGCAAACCAAGCGAGGTCAGATTGATCGCTGGCAGCGGGTTCGTCGACAAAAGCATCAGGCCAAATAACGTTCCAGTCGGAATCTCCGTTGTCTCCAAGTCAAACGTCGTACCCAAGACCGGTCGGGCGGTGACATCCAACTCCATATCTGGCGTTGCCAAGCATATACCGAGGCCAGTTCCAGCCACGGCCTGCAAATCGACGCTGCCGGGATCATCGTTGGTCGTCTTGGAGAAACCAGCCAGATAGTCACCAGCCACACTGATGTTCTGGTAGAGATAGTGAACATCACCATTCGCCCAGAACTGGACCTGAAACGTTGAGGAGCCAGAGTTGAAGAAGTTGGGCACGGAGAACCAAGTCACAACTGCACGCTGCGTACTGCTATCAAACCAAACGGAACCACCTGCCCCAGGGTTGAGGTCATGCCACAAGGGCGCCCACATTGTGTGGGACAGGAACTCTGCTGGTGTTGGAACGAGATTGCTGGCCCCAAAGAAGAAGCCTTGCGTAACCCAACCGTTCGCGCAGATACGCAGCGAAGACGTCGAACCGCCAGGATAAGGCAGCGTGAAACCAAGGTTCATCACGACTTCGGTGTTGTCGCTCATGCCTAGATTCTGACCAGCAACTGGGATCCAGCTAGCTTGCGATGTCTCCAGTGCATAGTCACCAGCTTGGTAAGCAAACGTCACACCCGAGTTGGCCAAACCAAACGTGGGGTATTCGTAGACTGCATCAAGGCAAGTGGAGCCATCGCAGCCGAACCCGACTGACTCGACTTCCGCAAAGACCCCGGGTGGTGCCAACTGGCCTGGACCACCAACGCAAACCAAAGCGTAATCGGCATCGACCTCACTCGTTTCGATGCGATTATCCGCAACAACAGCTGTGGCGATCACCTGCACGTACCAAGTGCCCGCCATTGGATTCTGGACAAAGACATTTTCGATTGGGTTAATGTCATCCTCGGTGCCGCCTATCGTCGACCAAACACCGTCAAGCAGCCCCTCGTTACCCCAATAATGACTTCCGCTGGGATCCGTAACTCGAAGCGACAAGTCATTAACTAGGTGCACTGCGGCTGACGGGTTTGCCGCCGGCTCATTCCAGTTCAGGCAGATACGCAGTTCTGACTCATTGGGAGCAACCGTGATCTGCCAGACATCCATCTCATCCTGCTGAAGCGCATTCGTCTCATCAACAATGAACGTCTTAGCGCGCTGATCCCACATGTTCGCCAAGCTGGGGAAACCACCCCAACCTTGGTGTTCGCGCAGATTGTCGGTGCTGGTGCTGTTGAAGCTGT
>CBFIIO010000001.1:197733-269110 GCA_965662465.1 Planctomycetota bacterium
ATTTGCAGTGCCTTCAACGTCGTAAAATGAGGGCGGTTCTCATGAACTGAGCCACCGGGAACTCGCAGCGCATTGCCAAACGGGCCGACTCCGGGTGTCACTGAGTCATCGGTAAACATCTGGATTGCGAGCACGTTATGGCCAGCCACGATCGGCGTTGCACCTGACGTGCCACCAAACGAGGACGTCCAATTGCCACTTGAGTAACCCGCCGAGCCACTCAAGTCCGAAGTACCAATGCTGTCATAGTAAGCGCACATCTCAGGCTTGATGCGGCCGTCGTTGGCCGGGCCAATGCTGGCACCACCGTTCTGCCAGGAGTCATTGGCTGGGTCCGAATCGTCGTTGTGTTGCACGCCGCCGATAGAAAACACGTTCTTAGCCCAAGCTTCTGGCCGTGAATCTTGGTTGCCCGCATTGGACTGGCTCTGCGTCCACGTCAAATCGTGATCGAACACAATGTCGTCAGACTCGGCCGAAATTGAGTTGTAGTTGAACGTCCGCTGGCCACCCCACGATGCCGTCGTGTGCGAAACATTGTGGACATTGACCAAGTCATCAAAGACCTGCCAACGAGAAACGGTCGCGGTTGTATCCTCGGTGAAGAACTTGCCACAATCCGGTGCCATCCCGCGCACTGCAGCATTGCTAGTGCCGTTACCAAATACAATGCCAGCAGTGCAATGCCCGTGCTGATCCGCCCCACCTGCACTTAGAACATTGGTCACACCGCCACTGAAGTCAGGGTGGGTTGCTTCAATGCCCTCGTAGATATGAGCGTTGACGCCTTGCCCAGTATAACCGGCCTGCGTCTCTACATAGTCACCACCGCCTTGGACCCGAGCATTGTCCATGTCACGCTCTGAAGCACTCCAACGATCGATCCACAAGACCTCGTTGTAGCCGGCCACCTGCAAGAGTTGCGGCCCCGTCAAGGTCGCTTCGACCAAGATACTGCCAGTGTGCTCACTATCAATTCGACCACCCATCGCGACGATCTTCGCCATCAACGCCGGCTTGTCGCTGTGCTTGTCGGCGACGACCATGTTGTAGCGAACAGCAGCGGCATTGAGATACACCTGTTGCTGCAACAGCTCAGGGTCGATTCGATAGGCGACCTCGTAACTCCCAACCCAACGCACGCTCAAGATGCCACGCGCGCTTCTTGCTGTCGTGACAGCCATCCGCACTACATAAGCATTGTCTGGCAGGTAACCGATGATCTGTCCACCAAGTGCAGCGACTGCCGTGCGGTCGGCTGCAGACGGAGACTTGTGAAACTGGACGATCCACAAACCCTGCTCATTGGTGCTACGCAGCACGGATGGAATCTCAGGCGCACCGACCAGCGGATCAAACGATGCAAACCTGAGCCGAATCTCTGCAGTTGCAGACCTCTGGCTAACTGCATCTGGAAGCAACTGGGCCACCGCAGGCAGCGCAACAATGCAAGAAAGTAAGATACAACGTGTGATCTGGTGGTGCATAGCAAGGACAGGACGTAGCAGGAACTCTGCTCGGGACTGTAACAGTGTAGCCAGCAGACGGACACTGTGGACGCCCCGGCGCATGGCTGCGGCTGAATAAAGCCGAATCAACGAAATCAAAGTCGGCATCTTTACCCAACCACCGGTGACATGAGAGAATAAGCAATCAGTCCGAGACGCCCAGATCCGACGCAATTCGGGCCAAAAAAACCTGAGCTTTTTCCCGGGAGTCTTACATCAGGCACTGACACCCAATTTGGACGGGTCAGCACATGCTCACCAGCATCTAGAGATTGAAGAATGAGCACTCAAATCAAGCGACCACCGTCACGTTCCTCCGTTCAGGAGTCAGTCAATTCAGTCCCAACCAGCTAGTTTAGGCTGCAAAAGTGCCGCTGAGATCAACCCCGCAGTGCGGCCGTAACCACAACTACATTGGCCGCGACACGTGCTGATCAATCAGGATCACGTTGCCGTCGGGATCCACGATTGTGATGCTATCTGGACCATCGCCACCCCCAGCGCGCTTCGTCAAAGCAACGCCAGAGGCTTCCAACTTCTGCTGGATGTCACGCACATCCATAAACTGTGACAACTCTTCCGCCATGCCATTCCAGCCAGGATTGAAGGTCATGATATTGGCGTCGAACATGCCCTGGAACAAACCGATGGTTGCCGCACCATTCTTCATGATCAGCCAACCATGCGCCTCTTCGCCATGGAAGCTTACGAAGCCCAACTTCTCGTAGAAGATCTTCGAGACCTTGAGATCTTTGACAGTCAGGCTGATGGAGAAACTCCCCAACGACATGGTCGTAACAACTTGACCAGCACCCTTGCTCTCAACCGGCGCGACACTCACGCCACTGCATGAAACTGCGAAGGCAGATATGACAAAGACAATGATAGGTCGCATGACGGCAAGTATGCGAGGAGGCCACAAAGAATCGACAAGTTTAATTCTGCAAAGCAGAACAACAGACCATTGCGACATCGCGAAAAGCGCGATGATTCTTAAATGACCAACGCCCAACTTCTTGCAGTTCGCAACCTATTTGCCAAGCAACGCAATGCGGTACTCTGCACGGCTCACGCAGCGATGGAGGGCTGGCCATTCGGATCTATCGTGCCATACACAATATTACCGGCTGGCGACCTAGCAGTATTTCTGTCAGACATCTCGGAGCATTCGAAAAACCTAGTATCCGACGCGCGCGCCACAATCTTTCTCGCGGATCCATCCGCTAGCGAAACTCCGCAAGCGGGTGCCCGCCATGCCATGCTAGTCAAAGCCCGCCGCCCAACAGGTCAGGAGGAATCTGATGCTGAAGCTCATTACTTTGCAAGATTCCCAGATGCCGAACAGATGCGCGACACCCACAACTTCAACATATGGCTGCTCGAGTGCCAACGGATCCGCTGGATAGCAGGGTTTGGCGGTATGGGCTGGATCGAACGCGAACAATGGATCGATAGTCCAGCACAGCTAGACAGCTGACAGGCCGCGTCGAGCCGTGTATCCGGCAAGGTTGTCGCATGGGCGACACACTCCCGAATACAAGCACCAACACCGGATCAATCAGCAGCAATCTCGCGAACCTGACCACCTTCTACGTGCCACCTACGGGTCAAGCGCACATTGTCTAGCATCCGGCGGTCGTGGGTTACCAGCAGCACTGTGCCATCAAAAGCTTCCATGGCCTGCTCTAGCTGCTCGATTGCCTCAAGGTCTAAGTGATTGGTTGGTTCATCTAGCACTAACAGGTTGACGCCGCGCGCTTGCAGCAGCGCCAACCCTACTCGGGTGCGTTCACCTGGCGACAACGACTCAGCCGAACGGGTAATGAAACCTGTTCCAATACCAAACTTCGCCAACAGCGTGCGCACTTCCGAAGTAGTGAAGCTGGGCACCTGCTCAGCGAAGACATCACCCATTGGCGCTTCGCCTAAAAACGTTTCTCTCGCTTGATCGACCTCGCCGATCTCGACATTGCTGCCGAGAGTCACCGAGCCACTTGTCAAAGATAGACGTCCCAGCATCGCCTTTAGCAAGGTGCTCTTACCACCACCGTTCGGGCCGGTAATCGCAACCCGATCACGCAAACGCAACTCTAGGTTGATCGGCCCCATCGTAAATGCGCCACGGTTCACAACCGCATCCTTCACAACGGCAACAACGTCACCCGAGCGCGGCGCAGCCAGAATAGAAAACTGCAACTGCCACTCTTTTCGCGGAGCCTTCACCTCGCCAAGCCGCTCGATCATACGTTCGGTCTGCTTGACCTTTGCAGCTTGTTTCTCAGTAGCATCACTGCGGAACGCGCGACCAATTTTGTCGCGATCCATGGCTTTCCTACGTGCGTTCTTAACACCCTTGCTCATCCACGCACGCTGTCGCCTAGCACGCGCCTCGAGTTCGACACGACGCGAACTATTATCAGCATACGCATCGGCAGCATGGCGACGCGCCGTTTCGCGCTCTTCCAGGTACGACTCATAGCTGCCGCCATAAACCGCCACTCGCAACATGCTGCGATCGATTTCGACCACTTTGGTCACCGTGCGAGTTAAGAACTCACGGTCGTGACTGATCACGACTGCGGGCGCCTGCAAGTTTTGCACGAATTCTTCGAGGTGGTCGAGACCATCGATGTCGAGATCGTTCGTAGGTTCGTCCAACAAAAACGCGTCATAGCGAGATAGTAAAAGCGATGCCAAACCAGCCCGAGCAGCCTGCCCACCAGACAGCGACGTCATCGCCATGTCTAAATCTACGTCGAGCCCAAGGTCTGCAACGACAGACGCAGTGCGCTCGTCTAAGTCTGCCCCACCGAGCGCCATCCAGAGCTCCAGTGCGTCCGAATAGGCATCATCGGATCCAGGCTTGCCATCAGCCATCGCATCGGCAGCTACATTCATAGCGGTTTCCGCCACCGCAACTCCGGTACGTCGCGCCAACAACTCTCTGACGCTCTCTCCATCAATGCGATCTGGCTCCTGCGCCAGGTAGCCAATCGCTGCCGTCTTCGGAGCAACCGACACCGTGCCAGCATCGGCGGCACGCACGCCGGCCAAGATCTTCAGCAATGTCGACTTACCGGTCCCATTGGGCCCAACAAGACCAATTACATCGTTTGGCCCGATATCTAGGTCAAAGCCGGAGAATAGTTCTCTCGCGCCATAGCTGGCGGCGAGACCTTTGCAATTGATCGAAGCTGTCACGTCACCAGCCACGATGCGGGCTATACCCATGGGCGTCAACGACAGCGTTTCGGACACCGACACTCTTCGTTAGAGTGCTTTCCGCCAATGTCGAGCGATTCGCCAAACAACCCAAACCCGTCCAAAGCGCAAATGGACGACCAATCTCACGACGAAGCGCCGTGCAATAGCCAGCAAGCTGGCCATCGTGCGGCAAGTGATCCGGCGGCCACATTGGCCCATATTGAGTGGCTCGAAAGCTTAGCGGCGGCCCAAGAAGGCCTGGCCGAACTGTCAAAAGACGACCTGATTCGGCTGCGTAAAGCGGCTGGCCTGATTGCAGTTCCAGATCGCTTATCTCGCCGCAAGCTGGCCAACGCACGACGCGGCAAGGAAAGGCGCAAAGTTCGCGAGCAAGACGACCGCGCCCTCGAAGCCACCAGCAACCGGGCAATGAAACGAGCTCTTGCCTTCCCTCTCGCACCAAAAGAACTCGCGATTACACAAGAGCAACGAGCCCTACTCGAGCACCAAGCCCGTAAACGCCCGCAGGAAAAGCGTGCGGTGCTCAACGAGTCAAAAGGCTGCTACGTGTGCAAAGAGCAGTATACAGAGCTGCATCATCACTACGACTCCATGTGTCGAACTTGCGCCGACGTCAACTGGCTCAAGCGCAATGCAACCGCTGATCTCAGTGGCCGCGTCGCGCTTGTCACCGGTTCGCGAGTCAAGATTGGCTTCGAAATCGTGCTATATCTGCTGCGGGCAGGCGCTCGCGTTATCGCAACCACTCGCTTTGCTTGTGATGCGGCTCGTCGCTTCGCCGCAGAACCGGACTTTGATGAGTGGCAAAGCCGACTCGACCTGAGAGCACTAGATCTGCGCCATACGCCAACAGTCGAAAACTTTTGCCGCGAACTACTCACGACAGAAACACGGCTCGACTTCTTGATCCACAACGCGTGCCAAACGGTGCGTCGGCCACCTGGCTACTACAAAGAGATGGCGCTAAGTGAGAACCCATCTGAACTGGCTCCCGAACTTCAGTCTCTGCTTGGCGAGCACACGGCTAAACGCGCTCTGGCGATCTACCGATCACCCAATAACGTCGCACAGCTCAGCCAACTAGACCTCTTAGGTGAAGGCGATCAAAGCCACCTTTTCCCCGAGGGCATCAAAGACGGTGAGGGCCAGCAACTAGATCTCCGCGGCACCAATTCATGGCGGATGCACCTCAACGAAGTGCCAACCGTCGAACTACTAGAAGTTCAATTAGTCAACTCAATCGCTCCATTCGTGCTCAACAGCAAGCTTAAACCGCTAATGCTGGCTGTTCCGACCCGCGACAAACACATCGTCAACGTGTCAGCGATGGAGGGTCAGTTCAACCGCGCCCTCAAAACAACGCGGCATCCGCATACCAATATGGCTAAAGCAGCGCTCAACATGATGACCCGAACCTCTGCCGCCGACTACGTCAAAGACGGCATCCACATGAACAGCGTGGACACCGGCTGGGTTACCGATGAAGACCATTTTGAAAAGGCTGTTGAGAAAGAAGAAGCCCAGCGCTTTGCACCGCCACTAGATTCAATCGACGGAGCAGCCCGCTGCGTCGACCCAATCTTTGTTGGCTTCAACACAGGCCACCACTGCTGGGGCCAGTTTCTCAAAGATTTTGCGCCGACGCCTTGGTAGTCGCTAGGCCACACCAATGACCGATTCTACTTACAGCCTGCTCGCCGATGTAGACGTCGTCTTACTGCGCCCGCGATGGGCCCGCAATCTGGGCTCGGTAGCACGAGCGATGAAGAACTTCGGATTGCAGAAGTTGACCATTGTCGACTCACAGATTGGTTCTTGGAATGACGCCTACCAAATGGCCGTGCAAGCAAACGACATCCTCGACAATGCACAGGCTACAGACCTAACTACAGCTCTATCTAAGTCCAGCTGGATAGTCGGGACCAGCAACGAACCACCGCCAGGCACACGTGTGTTGACACCGCGCGAAGTTGCAGACATGACCCTTGACCGCGGCGCCCCAACACTACTGTTTGGCGGAGAAATCAACGGTTTAGACCCTGCAGAGCTATTGCGTTGTCAAGTTGTCTCCACAGTGCCAACCGCGAAAGAGCAAACCTCGCTCAACCTATCGCACTCGGTCAGCATCTACGGCGCCGAACTTTATGCAGCCTGTGAACGCGCAACTTCAGACAAATCTACGACGAGCGAACAGCGAACTCGAGCACCACTGGCAACGACCGAGATGCTGCAACGAGTAGAAAATTCGCTAACACGCCTGCTAGAGAACTCGGACTGGATCAAAGCGAACCGCCCAAAGAATTCGATCGCAGCTTTGATGCAGCCTCTATATCGAGCCGATCTAACAGAGAAGGAAGTGCACGCATGGCTAACAGCCCTGGGCAAGGCGCTACCGCGCTAGCACGCTATATCGAATCTCGCATTACCAGTACTCAGACGGGATAGGTGCTTCATCTGGAGCCGAAGCCATCACGAATTTAGAACACTTACTCGGCGGCAAGTCGATCCCCTGTAAGCATCGCTCAATCGACTCTCGGTGGTCCTCCTCAGCCTTGAGTTCCACGATCAAAAGTTTTGGCAAAGGCGTAGACTTACGATTCGTAATGACTCTCTCTAGCCGCTGATCAAACGCCGAGACATCACGATCTAAGGTGACCCTTAAAGTGCCATCGTGACTCGACATGTATTCACGATTGTAGCGGATCCACTGCACAGGCTCGTGGCCGTGCAATGCATCTGCCATTGCTGCCGGTAAGCGAGAGCGTAATTCTCGAACGAACGTCGATCGCCGAGCACCAGCGATATCGATCAGTTCATCGAGGTGGTGGGTATCCTTACTGCCAAGACTACTCTCGCGATTCTTGCGCTCGAATTGCGCAGAGACAGCCTTGGTCTCCTTGCCGTACCACCGCAACCGCAACTTAGTGCGGGTCGAAATCCCCGCGAGGTTCTCTGATACCGCACGTCCCTCGGGCGTATCAAAGTAGATGCTTTGCACAATGCGAGGCGTATACAACGGCTTGAGAGTCGTCTCCAGCAGACACAACTCTGCCCGCACACGCTCGTAGTCATGCTGAGACCCAACCAACTTCACTTCATATCGCACTGCTGGGACAGCCTACCCTAGCTGGGCGAGAAATGACGACAGCTAGTCCACTCCTCAACAACACGAATGCGCTCAAGACCACGCGCCGTCTTGATGCGATACTCAAGCTGCAGAGCAGCACCGCGCGACTCCAAGGGACCGCAACTAGTGGCTATCTGCCACGGCCGACCACGCCTTGTCGCTCTGGCGCCGCCCGGCAATCCCCCGTTGTGTTGCTGCAATCGCCGCTGCACGTCGATCGAAATACCGACATAGGTTGCGTTAATAGACGGAGAGATCAGCACATAAACAAACCACTGGGTTCCGCCTGGCTCACCTTCGGCAACACCACCATTTGACCCAGCCAAACGTGTCATTCAGGAATCGGAACGACCGTAATCAATGCCGAACGGCCACGACCCTCTGAGCCGATCAGCAAACGTCCGTCTGGCAGCAAGGCCATCGCTTCAGGCTGCGGCAACAATTCCATGTCCAAGTTTTGAGTGGCCACAACATTGCCGGACCGATCCAGTCGCAACAGCAAATGGTCCTTAGGCGACAACAACAGTAAGTCGCCACTTGGCAACACGAGTAATTCACTGCTCAGCAGCTTGAGGTCTACTCGTAAGTTGCCTTTCGAAGTTGTTCGACGCGGCGCAGCAAATCCGCGCTCCTCGATCTGGTCCTCGATCTTGTCGACCCGCAGCGTAAGGAATGGCTTGGACAGGACAGAGCCAAGAAGTGCATCACAAGCAAGCACACGACGGCGAGTCTTTTCTCGTCGCTTACCTCCGACTGGTCCCTTCGGCAAAACTAGCAATTGCTTGCTCTGGGGATCAAAGCATAAGCCTTCAAACTCACCATCAAACGGCACTTTAATAGACTTTTCGACACGCAGCCGATGCCCATCGAAGGCTAGCTGCTGCAACTTGCCGTCGCTTCGCAAGGTCCAAATGGATCCATCTGCGAGCGCAATGCCTTCGTAGTCACCTTTCTTCCCAAAGGGCACAGACTGAACAGGCCGCTCACCTCTGATATCTACGAAAAACACTACACCGAGCTCGTCTTGCACACATGCCAAAGTGTTGGCATCGATTGCGGTCATTCCTGACAACTCATGAAGAGACCGCGGCAACCGCATCGTGCCGCTCTCTAGGCTTTCTGGGCCTTGCTGCTCTGAATGCTTGCAGGCAATCGGCAATGCGAGGCAAAGCAAAAGCGCAACTTTCACCAGGCGGAACACTGACAATCGCTTGCCGGCATTCGGATCCAAAAATGGTGAGTGAGCAACCATGTAGATTAGCAGCCTACCATCGCAGATCAGTAATTGCGCCAATCACCGGTCATGCCTCAGGCTAGTCCAAAGTGCCCGTCTCAAAATTCTACATCCGCCCACAAATCATGCTTGGATGAGGTCTATCACCCCACAAATCATCAGCTAAAGGCACGTTCGACCGAACGATTTCACGTTATTTGAGACCGGCTCCCAGAGTTGCCGCAGCATCCTCTTGTCGGCCTATACCCCCCAAAAACACGACCTACCGACCCGATCGCAGCTCCGCTCTGGAGAGACGGCTAAGAAGATCCACCCTGGTTTGTGCTTTCCGCTGGACTCCTTCGCTCGCTAGGATCGGCAAGCCCGAGCTGGTCAGAGTTCGGCCCCCCTGCAACTGTGATCAATCGAATAGGCGAAGACTCCTTCGGTGCCCATCGGGCCTTGGCCAGCAAAAAGCTGCCCGGCCGTATCGTGAGCTCCCCGCCACCAGCCGCATGGCTTGATCGATCCAGAGCAACATCTAAAAACGTGAGCAACTCATGACGACGTCCGGACAGCAAAATCTGTTCGCCGCCGGAGAAACCGACGACCCGATGACAGAAACCAAAGAGAAAGCCACCCCGAAAAAAACCCGCGGCAAGTCAGTGGTCAACGCGGAGACCATGGCAAAGAAGCAGCGGGAGATCTCGGTCAGCGAGTTCTTTACCAAAAACCGCCACCTGCTCGGCTTCGACAGCCCACGCAAGGCGCTGCTGACTGCAGTCAAAGAAGCAGTCGACAACAGCCTAGATGCATGTGAAGAAGCGCGCATCCTGCCGGATATCAAGGTCACTATCGAACGCATCGGCTCTAACGAAAAGCAGTTCAAAATGATCGTCGAGGACAATGGTCCCGGCATCGTCAAGGCACAGGTGCCACACGTATTTGGGCGGTTGCTTTATGGCAGCAAGTTCCATCGCTTACGCCAGTCTAGGGGCCAGCAAGGCATCGGGATCAGCGCGGCCGGTATGTATGGCCAATTAACTACTGGTGAGCCGGTCAAGGTGCGCAGCAAAGCAGGCAAGCGGGCGCAACCAATCGAGTATACGATTCGAATCGACACCGGCAAAAATCGTCCCGAGGCCGTCGACAAGCAAATCGAGTGGGAAGGCAAGCAGCACGGCACGGAAGTCGCAATCCCAATGGAGGGCGAGTACCGCCGCGGCCAGCGCAGTGTACAGGAGTTCTTGAAGCTGATGGCGGTATCAAACCCGCACGTCAATCTGACGTTCACTGAGCCAGACGGCACCGTGACCGAATACGTCCGCAACACCAAAGAACTGCCGAAAGAAGTCGAAGAGATCAAGCCGCACCCGCATGGCGTTGAGCTAGGTATCCTTCTCAAGATGATTCAAGAAAGCGAGAACCGCACGGTCAGCGCGTTCTTGCAGCAAGACTTCTCACGAGTCAGCCTCGGTGTCGCTCGAGAGATCTGCACGAAGGCCAGCGTCAACCCAGACAGCAATCCACGCCGCCTCGACAACAAGACCATCCAGAGGCTGAAAGATGCGATTGAAGCCACGAAGATTCAGTCTCCGCCGCTGACATGCATCGCACCAATCGGTGAAGAGCTAATCATCGCCGGACTCAAAAAAGAGGTCGAAGCGGACTTCTTCAACGCAGCATCTCGCAAACCAGTGGTGTATCGAGGCCGCCCGTTTGCCGTAGAAGTTGGCATTGCCTACGGCCGCCCCGGCGACACGTTGGAGATGACCGAAAGCGGTAAGATCTACGAGAAATCGGTCAAGAAAAACGAAGAGCTACTGATGGGCAACGCGGATGAGCCGGTTCGAATGATCCGATTTGCCAACCGCGTGCCCCTCGTATTCCAACAGTCGGCGTGCGCAATCACCAAAGCGGTGATCAACACCAATTGGAAAAATTACGGATTGCATCAGCCAAGAGGCGCGCTGCCCATTGGACCAATGGTCATCTTCGTGCACATTGCCTCGGTTTGGGTTCCTTTCACAAGTGAGTCAAAGGAGGCTATCGCCAGCTATGACGAGATCATGGAAGAGCTCAAGCGTGCACTGATGGAGTGTGGGCGCAAACTAGGCACACACGTCCGCAAGGGCAAAAAACTGGCCAACGAGTTCAAAAAGCGCAATTACATCACGATGTATATCCCGACCGTGGTCGAAGCGCTGAAGGAGATCTTGGATCTCGATGAAGAGGAGGTCACGACAACCTCTGGCAACCTGACGGAAGTGCTCGAGCGCAGCCGCAAGCTGTAGCAGCGAGCACACCAACTTCGTCACGCACCGATAGAACGGCGTCGTGGCGCAGAACTCACGCAATCGTCCGCGCCCACAAAACAACTAGGGCGGAATCTCGGCAGCGCGCATTACAATGTGTGCACGCTATGCGCGAAGACGCACATTTTGACGACGACGGACGACTGACTTCCAAACTCTACGGAGACATCTATTTCTCTGGCGATGGGGTCAGTGAGACAGAGCACGTATTCGTGTCCGGCAACGACTTAGTCGAGCGCTTCAAAGCAACAACCAGCACATTCGTCATCGGCGAAACTGGATTCGGCACCGGCTTAAACTTCTTGGTGGCAGCCCAATGCTTTTCCCGTCATGCACCGGCCGGAGCAAGGCTAGTCTTTGTCAGCACCGAACAGCATCCTCTGGCCACCGAGGTTCTTGAAGCAGCCCATGCACAGCTACCTGAGACGCTGCAAGGGCAAGCCAGAAAGCTACGCATAGCGCTCGCAGAAGAATCAAAACAGCATAGTCATCACGCTACCTTCGCCGAGGGTCGCATCAGCCTGCACGTCCTGCTTGGCGATGCGACGGAATCGCTCCGAAATCACTCGTTTACCGCCGATGCTTGGTTCCTCGACGGTTTCTCACCAGCACGCAACCCGGCGATGTGGTCTTTCGAACTGCTGCGCGAAGTAGCAAATCAAACCGCATGCAATGGCACAGTTGCAACCTACACGGTTGCCGGTCAGGTCCGGCGAAACCTTCAAGACGCTGGCTTCAACATTGAGCGCCAGCCAGGATTCGGCAAGAAGCGTGAGATGTTGCGCGGTACGCGCAAAGTATTCGCATCAGTTGGCAATGCCGCAAGACTGGCTTCGGCAACCGACAAACGCCTAACCAGGGTTCAAGTGCATGGAGCCGGCATAGCGGGAGCAACCATAGCCCACGCCTTTGCCGAGCGTGGCGTTGCTGTGACCGTTATAGATCCGCATGGAGTCGCTGCTGGAGCGTCTGGTATCCAAGCAGCGATTGTCCGCCCGCGCCTATGGGTCGCAGGTCCCGGCAGCACACCCGACGCCGAAATCATCGCGCAAGCATTCCGCTTTACGACGGACTGGCTCAACAAGGTCGGCGATGGTCGATTCCGACAATGCGGCGCAATGCTTTGTGCTGCGGATGCCGAGGATGAAGCACGCCTAAAGCAACGTTGCGCAAACCCAATAACCAGCGATCTGGTGTCATGGCTCGATTCCAAAGGTGCCAGCGAATGTAGCGGCACCAACATTCCCTTTGGGGCCGCATGGATACCGACAGCAGGAACCTGTGATCTCGGCGGACTCTGTAGCGACCTACTCCATCATAAAAATATACGGGTGTGCACCGAAGCAACCGACGAACCCGCAGATCTCCATGTGCTGGCAACAGCTGATGCAACCGGCGATGCGGGCATCAGCATCGCCACACAAAGTATCCGTGGCCAAGCGGTTGCCGTTGACTGGGACACTGCGCTGACCAACCCCAGCGTAGTCCTCTGCACCTCAGGATATTTATCGCCGCCCGATGACAACGGCACAGCCTGGATAGGCTCAACATTCGATCGAGACGACTGCAATCTCGATCAACGTGAAGCCGACGATTCTCGCATTCACGCCCATTTTGTCACGCTACCCGACATCGCTAAATGCCTTGCGAAACAACCCACCATTCGTCGCTTCACTGCAATTCGCACTGCTTCGAATGATCGCCTACCGATAGTCGGTCCCTTAAAGCAACCTGAAAGCATTCCGTCGATTGCATCACTGGCTCACGGATCACGCGGTGCCGTAACGGCACCATGGGCTGCCGATTTGTTAGTACGCTCAGTATTCGCCGAACCATTGCCAATCAGTCAAGATTACTGGCAACGATTGCGGCCTAGCCGCTAACGGCCAGCACGGCCTATCTGCAATGCTATAGTCTGCACGTGAAACACATCTGCTGCGCCACCCTCTACAGCGCCCTACTGCTGACAGCCTGCCAAGTGCCTCGGCCTGATCTGGTGATTCCGCCCGGCGCGAACCCATCAAAATGGGCGCCTAAAATCGCAGAGTTCTTGGCAATGAATGAGGCGAACCCAGCACCAAAGGGTGGTGTCGTGTTTGTTGGAAGCTCAAGCATACGCTTGTGGAAAACACTTGCCGCCGACATGCAGCCGATGCCGGTCTTGAATCGAGGATTTGGCGGATCACGACTATTCGACTCGATCTACTATTCAGACGACCTTATCAGCAAACACGAACCGAGCCTGGTCGTCGTGTTCAGCGGCACCAATGACATCTCCGGCAGTAAACCAAAATCTGCTCAACAAGTATGCTCGCTGTTTCGGCAGCTCGTACAGCGATTGCGCTGGCAAGATCACAAGCTAACGATCTGCAATATTGCGATCACACCAACCATGGCTCGCAAGGAGCACATCGCAATCGTCCGTGAAGCAAATCGACTAATTCGTATGGAATGCCAGACAGACCCACTGCTTGAGTTCGTCGATCCAACAGTAGACCTAGTTGACGCAAACGGCAGACCAGATCTCAGGTTCTTCCGACGCGATCAATTGCACTTAAACAAACGCGGATACGCAGTGTGGGCTCGACATATTCGACCACTGGTGCAGCGGCTATACGGACGCGAATGCGTCGATTCAAAATAAGGGCTTCGACCGACCACCAGACCTTGACTTGACTCAGTCTTTTTCTAGCGAGGTATGGCCCACAGCTTGAGTCCCTCGAAACCGCTGTCACTGCCCCAGCAGGGTATCTTGAAAGGCCACAACTTTTCGCAACGCTGCAAATGGCAAAAAACGAACCCCGCTCGCCCAATCTTGGCACCGGCCTCGGCATCTACTGGGCACGCAACGCGAAAGACCGCACCACATCTAGATCGTTGGAGGGCAGGAGTCAGAGAAACTGCTTCGCACACGACCCCCATGCTGGCTAGGATCGCAGGTGTCCGGACTGGTCAGAGTCCGGTCATCTGCACCTGTGGACGTAGCGAAGGCGGTTGGCTGGTTGGCGCATGTGCGCACAGCCGGATCGGCTCGAGACTTGGCCGCAGGCAACGAGCTCAAGGAGACCGACGATGGCTGCAAAGAAGAGTAAGAAGATCACCAGAAAGCCGGCCCCGCCGAAAGTTCGCAAACCAATGACTAAGCTCGACCAAGTCACGGTCGGCGAGATCAACAAGTGCGCAGAGCATGTCTTCGCCAAGATCCAGAAATTCGACAAGCCAGAACTGAAGTTCCCCGAGCGCTCCCTCAAAAACGCGAAATACGACAAGAAAGGCGGCTTCCAGATGGGCCGCGGTCGCATCGAAAGGACACTGACAGTCAACACCGTCAAGACCTTCGCGCAGACGCTTAAGCTGATGTCATTCAGCAAAGAGATGGTCGTCAAAGACGACTTCGCAACTAAGCGAGAGGCTTACTACGTCTCCAAGAACTGGGGCGACGCGAAGTTCATGTCTCAGCCGGAATCCGACACGGTGATGGACGACATTGAGGCACTCTTCAGCCTTGAAGGAGTTGCCCGTGAGCAACTGCGGTTCCGACCCGAAGAGCATGGCGGGAGTGTCGCCGGTGCCCTGATCGTGCTCGACCGGGACCGTGAGACCGGGGAAGAAGAGCGAATTGACTGCACAAAGCAAGGCAGTGGCTCCTACACGATCCCGGCCTCAGTCGAGCACTTCAAGTTCGAGACCAAAGCAAAGTTCATTCTCGTGATCGAAACGGGCGGCATGTTTGCCCGCCTTCACGAGCACAAGTGGTGGCGCTCAGAAAACTGCATCATCATTGGCACCAGTGGCGTCCCGACGCGATCAACGCGGCGCTTCATTCGCAAACTTGCCGATGAAAAGAAGCTGCCCGTGTACTGCTTCAATGACTGCGATCCATACGGCATCTCAAACATCTACCGGACTCTCAAAGTCGGCTCCGGTAACGCTGTGCACCTAAACAAATTCTTCTGCGTTCCGCAGGCACGCTACCTAGGTGTGACGCCACAGGACATCCTTGACTTCGAACTTCAGGATGCGACCCACCCACTCAAGGAAGTCGACATCAAGCGCGCCAAGGACGCCCTAAAGAACGATCCATTCTTCAAAGCGCACAAGACTTGGCAAAAAGCCATCCAAATGATGCTGAAGATGGGTGTTCGTGCTGAGCAACAGGCACTTGCCAAGCATGGCCTTAACTTCGTGATTGAGGAATACTTGCCCTACAAGCTGAAGAACTCGAAAGAGTTCCTGCCGTAAGCAGCACGCTGTAATTTGCAGTCGGGCAATTTGCAGTCCGGCAATTTGCAGTCCGGCGTTGGGCATCGCCAAAGCTACAGGCTCCAAAAACCATCGGTAACAGCCGCGTCAAAAACGGCGAAACCCTTCCGCAGAGTAGAGCGATCAAACCACCATGTATAAAAGCATTGCCTCAGCCTTCCTCTTGCTAGCAATGACCAGCTGTAGCTCCATGCACTACAGCCTCGAAGGAGTAGACTACCCAGTCTACGCGAGCCCAAGCACAGATGACGCCGGCGAAGAGTTCTCTCTGCAGAGCAAGTATGTAATGTACGTTCACGGCCTGCTGGGAGAAAAACAGCCGAAGGTTGCCGAGCTACTCAACAAGCACTGCGGCGACGCTAAAGAAATCCAAAGCGTTACGGACTTCCGCGTGAGCGCAGGAGCAAACCTCTTTGACTGGCTGGGCACCCACCTATCACTTGGGCTAGTGCGCTTAAAGACGGTTCATATCCGCGGTCGAGTTGTTCGGTAGCAACCCTAAACAGCCATGGCGCTGACTTATGCCAGGTTGACTTCCAGATAGATATCAACCACCTAGATCGCAAGCATTGCGACCTCAGCAATTACGACGCAGGCAAAGTGCTAGCCACATAGCGGGAACTACGACGGATCTGCGCCCAAGGCGGCCGAGACGGTTGCCTCATAAACGTCGACGGAATCGGCAATGTCTTTGCCATACCCGCCACCCATCACAGTCACGTGTGGCAATTTCCGATGCTGCAACTCTCCTAAGACCATTTCGTCACGTGCGCGCAGACCGACCTTGGTCAAAGACAGGCGACCTAGTTTGTCTCCGACAAATGGATCCGCGCCACTGAGATAGAACACAAACTCGGGGTCGCTGCGACGCAAAGCCTCGTCGAGTCCATAACGCAAATGCTCAAGATACTCTTCATCTCCGGTGCCTGAAGGCAACGCGATATCGAGGTCACTACAAGCCTTCTGCGATGGAAAGTTCTCATGCCCATGCACCGAAAAAGTGAACACACTGTCATCATCCGCGAAAATTGCAGCAGTCCCGTCGCCTTGATGAACGTCAGTATCAACAATCAGAATCCGCCCAACTTGCAGGTCACGCTGCAGCACTCGTGAGGCGACAGCACAATCGTTGTATACGCAATACCCAGCACCGCGATCAGCCCTCGCATGGTGCGTGCCGCCCGCCAGATAACAAGCATGGCCATGCTGCATGGCAACTTGAGCCGCCGCGATCGTACCGCCACAACTCCTTAAACACCTCTCGACTAGTTCCGGACTCCAAGAAAATCCGATGCGACGCATAGCATCCACACCAAGATCACCTGCGGCGAAGGACTCCACAAATTCTCGCGTGTGCACCAATGTCAATTCATCGATCTTTGCACGCGGTGCCAGCAATAACTGCACCCCTGTTGTCGCTGGCCAACGCTCAATTCGCTCACGCAACAAGCGATACTTAGCAACTGGGAAGCGATTCTCAGGCGGCAGTGGAAACGTAAATGGGTCGGTATAGAAAACGTGCACAACAGTCGTCGAATAGGTTCAGCAGAGTGAATCCAATCAAGATTGCCAGATCTCACAACTCGGCAGCAACTGCAGAGCAGACATCGATCCAGCTTTCCATGAACAATCGCCAACCTGCAGACCGCATTAGACGATATGCCAGCCGCTAAATCTTAAGGAGAGTTAGGACACGATGGCTCGAATGGCTATGGGGGTATACTTCTAAGCCTGACCAATGACGCCTTCCACCCCCGCATCCAAGCTTGAAGAGAAGATCAAGTCCCGCACAGCGACCATTGGCATCATCGGACTCGGCTACGTCGGACTGCCACTCTTGCGCGCCTTCTTCCAGGCAGAGTTCCCAGTCGTTGGTTTCGATATTGACCAAAAGAAGATCGACGAACTCAATAGCGGCAGATCGTATCTACAACACCTTGGGCACGAGTTCGCAACCGAGATGTCACGATCAGACAAGTTTCGTGCGACATCCGACCCACAGAAACTCGTCGATGCCGACGTAATCATCATGTGTGTGCCGACCCCACTCGGCAAACATGGCGACCCCGACATTAGCTTCATCACGCAGTCGACCGAGATGGTCGCGCAGATCTTACGAAAGGGGCAACTCATCACGCTTGAGTCGACCACGTATCCCGGCACCACGCGCGGAGACTGCATGCCCATCCTCGCAAAGACGGGCCTCACCATTGGCGAAGACTACTTCGTTGCCTATAGCCCAGAGCGTGAAGATCCGGGCCGTAAAGACCACTCAACGCAGACGATCCCAAAACTCGTTGGCGGCATTGATGCGGTCAGCGGTGAACTGGCGGCGATGCTCTACAACGCCGTAATTACAGAAGTCCATCTCGTCGACAACGCCGAAGTTGCCGAGGCGGCCAAACTACTTGAGAACATCTATCGCTGTGTGAACATCGCGCTTGTCAACGAACTCAAGCCAGTGTTCGCATCGATGCACATCGATATATGGAAGGTAATCGCCGCGGCTAAGACCAAACCTTTTGGTTTCCAGGCGTTTTATCCGGGGCCCGGGCTCGGCGGCCACTGCATCCCAATTGACCCGTATTACCTAACCTGGAAAGCGCGCGAGTTCGGGCACCACACGCGCTTTATTGAACTAGCTGGTGAGGTCAACAATTCGATGCCGAGATACGTCATCCAACGCACAATGGAAGGCCTAAACGATCACGGCAAGGCGCTTCGCGGCGCCAAGGTTTTAGTTGTAGGGCTGGCATACAAACCGGACGTCGACGACGTCAGAGAAACTCCGGCCGCTGAGGTCATCAAGCTATTGTTCGAGCAAGGCGCAGATGTGACCTATCACGACCCGCACGTCAAGTTGTTCGCAGGCATGCGCAAATACATGGAATACAGGATGCACTCGGTTGCATTGGATGCTGATTCCATCAAACGCTGCGACTGCGTGTTGATCATCACCAACCATTCGGTGATTGATTGGCAAATGATCGGGGACAATGCAGCCCTCGTTGTCGATTCGCGCAATGCGATGAAAGACATACTGCCGATCAAGGGTCGCTACATCCAAGCCTGAGTCTATAGGACACCGAGCTGGACAAGAATCAGAGGTCTACATTGCTGACAGTAGACAAACTTGGCGTCGGCAAATCATTCATCGACCTCGATCAATCGAAGAACAGCGGCATCTCCGATCTATAAGTCTCAGCGAATTGCACGCCGCAACCCGTCAAGCTACAGGCATACTCGCGCACCCAACTAATCTGCTACGCGATAGCGAATGATCGCCCACATCGCCGCGACTGCATCCCGCCAGCCGATCTTCTTGCCTTCGGAAAAGTCACGACCTCGGTAGCGAATCGGCACCTCCCAGATGCGCACATCGCGCCGCGCAATCTTAGCCGTCAACTCTGGCTCGACTGTAAAACGACGACTTCGAATCGTAATGCCTTCAAGCGCGTCGCGCCGGAAACACTTGTAGCACGTCTCCATGTCCGTGAGATTCAGACCAGTCGCCAAATTGCTCATGAACGTCAAGGCACGGTTGCCGAGGTAGTGCACGAAGCCGTCGCGTTCACGCGCAGGATCTTGTTCGTCAACCAAGTAACGAGAGCCATAAACAACGTCGGCATCTCCACGAATGACTGGAGCTAGTAAGACTGCATACTCAGATGGGTCATACTCTAGATCTGCATCCTGCACGATTACTACATCGCCGACGGCAGCGGCAAAGCCAGTGCGTAGAGCTGCGCCTTTACCGAGATTCTTATCGTGCTCGATCACTCGAACATTGGGCAAGAGTGCCAGCTCATTAAGGATCGCGCGGCTGCTGTCAACGCTGCCGTCATCGACCAAGATCAACTCCTTGCGGGTGGCTTCGCCAAGCACCGCATCGACTATTTCACGCAGTGTCGCCTCCTCGTTGTAGACGGGCATAACCACTGTCAGCAGAAAGTTGTCAGGAAGAGAGTTCACGTATCTACAGTGTGCCTGTCGCTGACCTACAAGTCACGCGAACGGCCGAAGTCAAACTCGCCTTCGCCAAGGCCGGCACGATCATCTCCGTCCTTTGCTTGAGAATGCATCTCGCCGGTCGCAAATCGTCGCACCAACTGCTGCGCCAGAAGTTCCTGATCACAATGCATTTCGACGTCACTAGGCGAACTGTGCCATTGCGCGAGGATGCCCGTCACGGCGCCGCAAAGAATGAAGGCAGTCAACGCGGGATCTTGAGCGGAAAGCGTGCCGTCGCGCGCTCCTAACTCAAGCAACTCACGCACTCGAGCGCGAAACCATCGCTGCTCTTGCCGATCGTCTTCACGCAACCGCGCTGTAAATCGGCCCCGTAACTCGGTTGTCAAGACGCGAAGAAGATGGGTCGCTGCTGGTTCACGCAAATGGAACGCTAGATAGCCGGCCAAAAAGTGCCGCAGTGCGACAACGGCACCACCTGCCCCAGGCCCCTGCATCTGCAATTCATGACGGCGATGTTCGCGCCAATGATCCAACGCGGCGAAGAAGAGTTCTTCTTTACCCGCGAAGTGAAAGTAGAGACCACCCTTTGTAACCCCAGCGCGTGCAGCAACTCCGTCGAGCGTCGTTCCTGAATAGCCACTCTCTGCAAATTCGATCGTCGCAGATGCGATCAGACGCTCACGCAGAGATGGATCTGCTGGCCTTGGCATGATGCCTGTTAGCGCCCGCCTACAAACTCTTCACGGATATCTTGAGGCAGATAGAAATCTATCAAGAACGGGTTCCAAGCTCGCTCATCCGTAGCGAACTGATCCATCTCCATGTACTGCTGTGCAAAGTCCACGGTGACATCGTCCTGCATTTCTACCGGTTGGAGCCGCAAGCCAACACGCTCCTCGAACGGGATAAGTTGAATGATCGATCCTTCCTCACCACCTTCGAAACGCAACACTAGAGATCGGGCACGACGCACCAGGTAGACCCGGTTGCGCTCATCTTGGTTACGCTTAAAGAGCGATGCCATGTGAATAGAGAACACTTCAGACTTCGTCGTCAGCGCCTCAATAATTTCCGCCTTGACCTCTTCATCCGCAATCTGCGCGAACTCTTCTACATCTTCTAAGTCATCAACGGTCTCGAAGAAGTTGCGCAACGCCTGAGTGCCGAGTTGCATATCTCCAAAGTCAGCTGACTCCGTCAAACTCTCGTCATTGGCTTCTTCTGTGGCTTCCTCGTCGACCTCGTTGCGATAACGGATGATGCCGTCAATTACACGATCGGGCACACGCACTGGATCAAATAAGGCCCGCAGCACCGGTCTAGATGCTGTGTTGACATTGATACGAATACCAAGTCCCTCGGGCTGCGGTGGTGGCTCCTCGCCCGCGGCGCCAGCAACTGGCGGAGGCTCAGACTCAGGCTCCTGTGCCGGCTCGCCACGAGCCGCACGCTGACGGGCAAGCTTCTCAGGATTACCAGGGTCGGCCAGGGTCGACGTCCACAGCGTCAACACCGATTCGAGCCCAGGGTAGTAACGCTTATCGAGCACCTTATCGAAGAACAGATCCGGCGTGACATCTGGCAACATCATCAATTCATCGAGATGTAGTGGCACATGAAAATCACGGTTGATGTCGTCGGTTGTCTTCAACTCGGGCGTCGGCATCTGCTCGGTATTGGGGCGATTCCCCCACTCGATGATCGACTGAACAATGGAAGTTGCGCTTCCCGAGGTCACATCGAACTCCGTGTCTTCCCGGAGCCCATCAATCAACCGGATCATTCGCTCGCGCGACAGCTGCGCAAAATCCGGGTCAGGACTCCACAACGCCAGGATGTTCAGCTTGCGATTCTCGTCTTCAATCCAGACGTAGGTGGTTAGATCGTTATCGGGGTGGCCGACTGGCTCGAACCAAGCATCACGGCTCGAATCACAATTGGCCGTCGGGTCTTCCTCGGCCTCCTCTTCGCCACCTTCACCGCCAGCACCGCCAGCAAGCCCGCCAAGACCACCAGCACCGCCGGGATCTTCACCGCCCTCTTCCTCAGTGACTAGATCAGAAAGCAACTTGTCCTCCGCTTCACTCAACTGGTACTGCATCTGGCTCCGCATACGCGCTAGCAGCGCGTCATTTTCGCCAGTTGCCCGCACCATGCGGCTTGAGACAACAAGCTCAGCAACCAAGATGTAGAGGAGGATCGAGAAGATCAGCGCCATTACTAGCGCGACACCCCGCTCACGATCCCTAGCAGCGGTGGTATCGACAGAACGGTCTGGAGATTGTGAGTAGGTGGCCGACATCAACTTAGATAGGACGACTAGTGTAGCGCTTCCTTCCAACGAGACCGAGACTGGACACAATCAAGTATGCGCTGCCACGAATCTGCCTACTCAGCGCGGGCCAAAGCAGGCGAGATCTGCACACAAGACCCTAGAATTGGCTGCCGATACTCGGCGATCCACGATCTAGGACGATTCTTGGCGTGATGTGGAATTCGACCGTGGTTTCATTGCGATTCGTCGATGTTGATCGAAACAGGAAACCCAGCACTGGGATATCGCCCAGAATCGGCACCTTCGTCTCGGTCTCAAACAAGGTCTTCGACTTCAGCCCACCAATCACCAGGGTGTGCCCATCCTTGAGATAGACCGTCGTGACCGCTGTTCGAGTGCTGGTGACCGGCGTCACAATCGGACTCGTGTCGGCAAACCCGGTCACTGCTGAGACATCCGCAAAGACCTGCAGAATCACCGAGTCCGTTCCAGCAATCACCGGAATGATATTCATCCTCACCCCGACGGGTCGGAAACTGATCTCCGTCGCGACTTCCTGGCCTAACTGGGAAAACTTAGCCTTGGGAAACGGCACATCCGTCAATGTTGAGATCGCGGCGATGCCACCATTGCGCACGACCAACTTTGGCGAACTGGTGATGTCCGCGAGGTTGTTTGCCTCCAGAGCTTCGACGATGGCATTCAGTTGCCACGAGTCGTGGATACCACCGAGCACAATACGACCGATGTCCGCAACTGGGGAGGTGCCGACGATCGGCTGGTTAGCGGCAAATGAAGACGTGTAGGAACGAACCAGCTGACTACTAGTCAAATTACCTAGGATCGGCGTATTCGCGTCCAGCGTGGCAACCCCAAATGACAACGCATCCGCAACGTTGTATTCGACGACAAGCACGCTGATTTCCACCTGTGGAATGCTGGCGTAAAAGAGGTCTAGCGCGGCTTCAAACGCTGCGAGACCCGCCGGCTGACCGGTAACTAAAGCTAGTGAGACAGTCGGAGCCTTAGCACCAGAAGTAGGCGGCAAACCCGTCACGGCAGTGAGCGGCTTGTTATTGGTGTCAACCAGCTTGGCGCCGTTCAGAACTTCGAAGTCCGGCACATAGGTGACGTCCACCATGTGTTCGCGCAACATCCGGCCAAGAATGCTGAGAGCGTCCTTACCACCAACCTTTGTGCCTGGCTTGGGAATTGGCGCCGCGGCAATCAGCGGTTTGTCTGGCGTGATTGGCGTAATTAACTTCAGGAACGTTCCGGCAAGGTCACCGGCCAAGAAATATTGCTTGGTTACGGCCCCGTCAGAAGCGATCAGGACATTGCTTCCAAACTGCAGTCGCAAGCGAGCATCTCGCTGGGCCGGGGTCTCAGGATCCTGGCCCTGTGGCTGCGACGTCAACCCTGAGTCCAGCGGTACATCATCGCCCAAACGCCATGCAAGTGGCCCTGCGCTCCTGGCGCTGCCACCGACAACACCACTTTGCACAGTCGTGTCATTGAGACGCTTAGGCGGCCCGGCATTGACACATCCACCGGCAAGCGTCGTCAGGATGCAAACGACCGCCAGCAGTTTGGGCCGCAGATAGTCAGGATCTAGCGAGGGAGGAGGCACGATCTACAATTGTGAGGTAGGCGACGCGCTGGAGCGAAGACTTTCAGTGCTTCCTGAGCAACCGCACGGTCTTTGCAGTCGAACTCGAAATGTCGGCAGACGTGCCGCCGAGCAGGGTTTCGCAATTTCGCAGCATGATCGCCCGAAGATCGCGAACTCCTTCACAGCCAAGCAGCTATTCCTCAATCTTGGCGACCACCAGGTCCGTCAAATCGGTGACCGTGCGGCCCCGGTCGTCCTTCAGATCCTTGGCCCGCGTCACCAAGTCGCAGCTTTCAGAATCCGCGATGCTCTTAACTGCCTTACTGATGCGAGCATTCATTCGAGTGATCAGCTGCTTGCCGCGCGCTGATTGAGGGTCAATCCCCTCGCCCTCGATCTTCTGCCACTCGGGCGTAGCACCCCGAACCTTCTTTTCCGACACGGTTGCTGGTGCCGTCGTGTTGGCAGCACTACCCGTGTAGACCACAGCGCGCTTCTTCAGCGTAACCTGGGCATGCGCCGTGGTTGCTAGGGCTGCGGTCAGGAAAAGACTGAGGATAAGAATCAGGTTAATGCGCATGGCAGAATCAATTGCGGCGAGCGAATCCAAGACCTTCCATAGGTTCAATCGGCCAACCGCGCAATCCACCGACAGCAAGCATTGGTCCCAACAATTCGCCAATCCAATAGCCACACACCTAAGGCAATTCGAGGAATGGGCTTAAGAACTATAAAAAAACATTCAAGACGACCCTTGGGAGCATGTGGATAAAACTAGTCATCCGTGGACTCTTTTGGCCAAGACTCACCCAGCATCCCTAATGGCCGATAAAACGCACCCCTCCGGCTTCCAACACGCTCTATAAACCCCTTTTTGACAAGTGCTTGAAGGTCGCGGAGAGCTGTTCTGTGAGAAGCCCCTGAATTGGTCATGTGATCCTGGGTGGTAAATCGCCCCAGTTCCCGGACTCGGGACAACAGCTCCAGCAACCGGGGCGCTAAGCCATCAGCTCCCTGCCCGCTAACCGAGGCGACCGGCCGCTCGCCCAACTCCGGCACCAGCTCAGGCTCAACTTCTGGACGCGGCGACGCAACCAGCGATTCCGCCTGATCAGCTGGCAAAGCCCCCCTCACAGCATCGGCATCGCCTAGCACGGCATCCCCGACCTGCTCTCCGGGGACAGAACTGGCACCGAAGCCCTCACCAGCCTGAGCCGCCAGCGGGGGAAGCTCCGCCAAAGCCTCAGCCGAACCACCTACCAGAGCGGCCCGAATGTCATGCCGGCGGACAACCGCCCCGCGCGCCAACACCAGAGCGCGGAAGACAGTTGTGCGCAACTGGCGGATATTGCCTGGCCAGTCCTGACCAAAGAGCTCATCCATTGCATCGGAGGTGAACTCACGCAGCGGGGCGTGCCCCTCAGACACGATCTCCATCACAAAGTGACGCACTAAGCCAGACAGTTCCTCGCGTCGGCTGCGGAGCGGGGGCACAACAATCACCATCCCCTGCAGGCGGTAGTAAAGATCTTCGCGAAAATGACCATCCCTGACCATCTGCTTGGTGTCTCGATTGGTCGCGGCAATGACCCGAACATCAACCTTCACGGATTCCGTGCCACCAACGCGATCAATCTCGCCTTCCTGCAGCGCCCGCAACAATGCGACCTGCACATCGAGGGGGATCTCTCCGACCTCATCGAGAAAGAGCGTTCCACCATGCGCTTGCTCGAAGCGACCTGTCTTACGGCGATCGGCACCAGTGAATGCGCCGCGCTCATGACCAAACAACTCGCTAGCCAATAGAGTCTCTGACAACGAGGCGCAGTGCACCTTGACCAACGGCCCGCCACTACGGCGACTCCAACGGTGCACGAGATTTGTCAGCACCTCCTTACCAACACCGGTCTCACCTTCAAGCAAGATCGGTAGGTCGGTCGGCGCAACACGCCGCAGGGTGCTATACACGGGACGCATCGTATTACTAACTGCAGTCACTCCGGCCTGGAGCAGACTTACGTCAGACTCCGCCTCCACAGCCTCGCGCACGGGATCAACCTCCAACTGCGCACGAACTGCATCGAACAAGAACTTGGCCGAGGCAGCCTCAACAGGAAACACCGAAAGCGCACTCGCGAAACTCGCTCCACCTGCCTCAATACCCTCGCGACGCCCTTCCGCACGCCATGCGGCCGCAACATCCTGACGCGCCACCTCTGCTATTTGCCGATCAGCACCCGGCAAGGCCACGAAGAAGCGGCCCTCACCACCGTGACCAATGACGGCCGAGTCTGGTAAGCGATCTGACAGCAAGTGAACAAACTGCTGGAGACGCCCAGCGCTTCGATTGCGCTCAGAAAGGCGGAAAGCCAAGAAGGAAAGCGAGTGCCCCAGATACTGCGCCTGCGAGACCTGATCCACGACGCGACGGTAGAAGTAGTCCGAGGCGAATGCCCCAGTCACTGGGTCTTGCACCGCAAGCCTCTGCAGCTGGGAACGCTCGCAGGCACTAGCTGCCTGCGCAACTACCGTCGCCAGCAACTCGAGGTCTACGGGCGACGGCTCATCCAAATCAAAGCCTAGCAAAACAACACCACGCGTCTGCCCAGCGAACACGACCGGCAGCCCCAGTAAGGCACCGCACTGCGGCAGCGCCTCCCCCCACGGCGCTGGCAACCGACCCTGCTCAGCGCGGCAGCAGAATGGGCCAACCAATGAAACAATCGACCAGCCACTTAGATCGATCCGCTCTCCTACAGCTTCACCTCCGGCATGCAACACGAGCGCAGTACCAGAGTCATCAAGCATGGTTGTGACCACCGCATCGGCACCAGTTTGATTTGCGCAGAAACGACGCAATACTTCGATTGCAGTCCCTTCATCATGTTCGGCAGCCAAGTCAGCCATGATTCGATTGATCGCCTGCAGATCTTGCATGCGACTATTCAAATCCACAGCCATTTGATTGAACGCACGAGTCAACTGGCCGACCTGACCGCCCTCATCCGCAGGTACATGCGTCTCAAAAACACCCCGCGACAACGCGATTGCACCCTTCTCCAGCCGCTCAATTGGCCTACTGATACGACCACTAACTACGAACGACAAGAAGGCTGCCAACACAATTAGCGAGCCCGCTACCAACAAGAAGAAAGCACGCAATGGAATGCGACCGATTGCAAGGTCCAGTGTCGCACGCTCATCTGGCATTGCGACAACCAGCAAGCCACGAGGCGTCTCCTGCAAATCGCGCAAGACCTCAAAGCCCATCACGTAGTCACCCATTGCCGCCGATTCTCGCTGAATCACTGGCTGTCGGGTCTCATCGCTGGTGACCAACGCAGCTTCTCGCGCAGACATAGTCGGAGGATTGTAGGCTTCCTGCAGCAGACGATCGGCGCTACCCCGGCCCTCGCTACCAGCTAACGGATAGCCACGCACATCTGTCAACAAAACATCATAACCAGGCGCTAATGCACCTAGCAAACTGCCGTCGAGCGGACGGCCAGCAGTCAACGAAAAGGTCCCGCCTCTGACAACTTGCTCAGCTCGCACGCCAAGCATCAAGCGCCCCCATTGCATAAACAATCCGGGATCTAGACGGACAGGTGCTTCCGCCTGATTCATCCGCTCATCGCCAGCGACAAGCACCACCGGATCACCATCTGCATTTGGCGGTAGCCACTCAAGCCGCAAGAATCCTTCGCGCCAATCAGGTGGCAGCTGACCGGATAACAAGCTTTGCAACTCATCCTCGACAACCTGAACCGTTGGCGGCACCTCGCCTTTGATATAGGCGTCGTTCGCCAACGATGCCAAGTCCCGCAGCCACTGCTTAGCAGACTCTCTAACTCCGCTCTTTTCATCTTCAAGCTGCCGCATCGTACTGCGCACAGTGCTGCTAGTCGCCTCCTCGACACTCGCTGCATGCTGACTCTCTAACACCTGCACCAGCACAAGTGATAACAAGCCAAGCGGCGCCAAAGACGCAACTGACATCACGGTCATCAACCGGAAGCGCAAATTGGTGACGACCGCAAGCAGCTCGCTTAGCAGAACCAACAGGAACGGCATACTCAACAGACAAAGCAATAAGCCAAGACGATTCGCAAACTGCCCGGAAGCAGCCCATGACTCGTCGGTTGACGAAACTGCGAGCACAGCACCATCCCAACCATCACCACGCAAAGGCGCAAACATCATTAAGCGCCGACCCCCTGCAGGAAGCAACGAAGCTGCCTCAGCCAACTCTGCGGAGCCTACTCCACGCGGCAAGGTCAACACATCTTGACGCTCATCTGGCAAGAGCGTCGACTCGCTCAACTCACCTGTACGGTAGATTGAGATGACAACATCCTGCAACTCTGGCTGTGCCGGCAACCAAATGTTGCCCCCCTCACGCTCGACCGGGGAATCGTCCGGATCCCGCGGCGCTACGGCCTGCTGATTCACGAACACTACCGAACGGAATCGCACACGATAATCAGCTAAGTTGCGAAACTCGATGGCCGTCAAGGCGGTATCCGTTGGCAGCTCCTTGACGGGATAACCAAGGTTGATGTGACGCTCTTGACTCTCGTCAACCCAAGTCAACCCAATCGAGGCCTGCGCATCGCTCGGAGGATCATCACGAGTATTGTGCACCGCGAGCTCGTAGAACATCGACACTTGATGCTCGAGCACAATCGTCTTTGGCTGCCGCCCATCCGCAAAGTAAAGCACCGCCTCGGCTACGCGAGCGCCTGGATTTGCAGTCGGCAACCCCGGGTAAACTGCTCGATAAAACAGCCATAGGTCCTGCGGTGATTCCTGTCCTTCGGGAATGGTCACCTTCGCAACCTCGCCCGACTCTAATTCAATGCCAGCATCCTGCGGCAGCGGCCCCCGCAAGTCGGTCAAGATACCGCCACGAGAAGGTTCCCCAAGCGATAGCGGCTCGATGCTGCCTTGCTGCACCCCTTCTAAAGAGATGCCGACGAGACGAATGTCTGGACTGCCAGTGCAACCAATTGCCAGCGAACGCAATTCCGCAAGGGAACGCACTTCTTGACCGAGATCGATTGTGACGACTTGCGCCTCCCAAAAATCTCTTCCCAAGGAAGTCGCATCGCCGAACGCCGATCCTAAATCAATCCGCTTCTCCTGCTTGCCACCATCGATATCAATCTCTACGTCCAAGACGGCGAGAGGCTCAGACGCTGGCACAGAGAACGATGGCGAATAGGGTCGCGCCAACACCAAATTGAGCTTGCGACCGCGCAGAGGTGGATCAAATTGAAAGCTGGCGGCGCTATCAGATGGCAGTGGCAACCAATAGCAGCGCACTGGCAGGCCATCAAATGAACGAACAGCAGGGCCAAACTGCTCCGGCGCAATGTCAACCAAAGATCGATACTGCGCATATCGCTGCCGCTCAATTCGACGACCCGACAGCAAATCGACCACGGCTCGGTCGCGGCTCGCACCACGATAGCTCTCTAGCGACCCGGCCTCCAACATCGGGAACAGCCCCTGCAACCTATCGAGGCTCGCTTGCAAACGCTCTCTCTGCTCCTCAGCACGGTACGAAGGCATCAATGCGGGCAACCAAAGACCAACCAAGAAGGCCGCAACACCAGTCAAGATCAGCGCCGTCCGCAGCCAGCGCAGCCGCCCCCGAAGGCGTGCCCAACCGCGCAACAACACGATCAACGCAACCAGCGCGAGCAGCGGAACAAGCAGATACGGCAAATCGCCTAGTAATTCATCCGACAGCAGCGGCACTGCAACCGCTGACGGCGCCATCAAACCAGGCGCTCCCAACGACAGCAGACTTGTCAGTTCCGCTTCAAACGGATCCGCCTTCGTCCATGACATTGCCGTCGCCTCTTCAGCACTGCCCTCATCAAAATCTCTCAGAACCAAGTCAAAGCCGAGACTTCGAGCCCCAGCCGTCAAATTTGGAAAGTGATGGAATGGAATCGCAGCCTCAAAAACGAACGACCCGGCGTCCAACCTTCGCCCGACAACCTTGATCCCTGCCAACTGCGAGACTGGCTGCAGTGCGTCCTCGACAACACCACGATCAGCACCACCCCAAACCCACGGACGGTGCGCCACCAGCGGGAACAGGCGAAGCACACTGCGATCCGTGAGACTTAGAGAATCACGCTTGTTTGGACCCAGATGAAGCTCAAGGCAGTCGATCTGATCGGGCGCAACAATCTCTCCGCCAACTATCTGGTCATCGAAGACAGTTCCGGCCAGGTAGAGCCGACTGTTATCCCAGCTGACCAAAAACTGGGCTGAGAGATCCTTGTTGTCGCTCCAATTGCCGGCCCCACGGAACACTTGATCCCGCCCGAACTCTATCCTCTCAAAGCCTTTCCATTCGGCCAAGTCACCGTCGACGGTCGGCGCAAAGCTGGCGATGGCCAATTCTAGCGAGGCCCCTGGCGCCTGCGCCAAACTGGCCACACACAATAACGTGGCGGAAAAAACAGACGCGAGCGGACGTGCCATCACGTCAGCATCCTAGCGGCGGCACCAGCCGTGACAAAATACCATTGATGGTATCTACACCCAGCCGTCCATTGACGGCCTCAGCCATCGCCTCCCGCACCCCAATCTAATACGGAGGTGCGGAAATGATTAGGTTGGCGGCCGCGCGCGGCCGAAGCCGCGGGGCACGCATCGGGGCGCCTCAGCGCCACAATGATCAGTCGCGACGGCGTGGGCGACGCGGACCGCGTGATGGACGTCCACCGCGCTCTTCACCAATCACACTGTCGATCGACTCAAGCTCACCAGTTGCAGCCGGAGGCGTAGCGTCTTCAAACTCAGCCATTGGCAATGACGAGGAACGACTGCGTGACGAACGCTCGCCATCACGGTCACGACCGGAACGAGAAGGGCGATCTTCATCATCACGGTCACGGCGCGAACGCGAAGAACGGTCTTCATCATCACGGCGCGGACGCGCTGGACGATCCTCATCGTCACGGTCGCGGCGCGGGCGAGCTGGACGATCGCCGTCATCACGATCACGACGAGAGCGAGACGGACGATCTTCGTCATCACGATCGCGGCGCGGACGTGCTGGACGATCGCCATCATCGCGACCGGCGCGAGCTGGACGCTCATCATCACGATCGCGGCGCGGGCGCGCTGGACGATCGCCGTCATCGCGACCGGCGCGAGCTGGACGCTCATCATCACGATCGCGGCGCGGGCGCGCTGGACGATCGCCGTCATCGCGACCGGCGCGAGCCGGGCGCTCTTCTTCGTCACGATCACGTCGCGGACGCTCAGGACGATCACCACGCGGACCACGATCATCGCGGTCACGACGCGGACGCTCTTCGCGTGCCGGAGCGCCACCTTCCGCAGCAGCTTCGCCGCCCTCAGCGGGATCAAGTAGAGCCTTACGACTAAGCTTGACCTTACCGAAGTCATCAATCGCGATAACCTTGACCTTGACGGTGTCACCGATCTTCACAACGTCGGTAACAGCACGGATGAAGTCGTTGGAAAGCTCAGAGACGTGCACGAGACCTTCTTGACCAGGCAGGATCTCGACGAACGCGCCGAACTCCTTGATAGCCGTGATGCGGCCTTCGTAGGTCGTGCCGAGCTCAATCTCCGCAGTCATCATGCGAATATGGTTGACGGCAGCGTCGACCTTCTCGCCGTTGACTCCAGTGACAGTGCACATGCCGCCATCTTCGATTGAGATCTTGCACTCATACGTCTCTTGCATCGACCGGATGTTCTTACCACCGGGGCCAATGATGAGGCCGATCTTATCGCTCGGCACCTGCACAGACTCAAGACGCGGTGCATTCGAGCTGACCTTGGCACGAGGAGCGCGCAAGGCCTTCAACATTTCGCGCAAGATGTGCAAACGACCTTCCTTTGCTTGGTCGAGAGCTTCGGCGAGGATCTCGTTGGTGAGGCCTTCGCACTTGATGTCCATCTGCAAAGCCGTGATTCCACGCCCAGTGCCGACGACCTTAAAGTCCATGTCGCCACAAGCGTCTTCACTGCCCAGGATGTCAGACAGGATTGCATAATCCTTGCCTTCCATGACGAGGCCCATGGCGATACCAGCGACCGGTTGCTTGATCGGAACACCAGCGTCCATCATCGCAAGCGTGCCCGCACATGCGGTAGCCATCGATGACGATCCGTTGGACTCCATGATCTCACTGTTGACGCGAATCGTGTAAGGGAAGTCACCAGCGTCCGGCAGTAGCGGCTCAAGGCCACGCTCAGCCAACGCACCATGACCAATCTCACGACGGCCCGGCGCCAGCATGCGCTTGGTCTCGCCAACCGAGAACGGCGGGAACGCGTAGTGAAGCAAGAATCGCTTACGCGGCTCAGGCATCAGGCCGTCAATGATCTGCTGATCGTCAACGCCACCGAGAGTGACAACACCGAGAGCCTGGGTTTCTCCGCGAGTGAACAGAACCGAGCCGTGCACGCGTGGCAAAACACCAACTTCGATAGTGATCGGACGAATCGTTTCGGAATCGCGCCCATCGGCACGAACCCCATCGAGAATCGAATCGCGCTCGCCCTTCTTAACGATCGTGCCGATGATCTCACCGACCTTCTTGTCCCAAGCCTTAGCATCGGCCTCATTGGCGCTCGAAGGAGCTGGGAACGATGCAGTGGCAGCCTTCTTGGCGGCCTTGATGGCTGCACCACGAACGGCCTTCGGACCAAGCGTTGTCGGCGCACTGCGCAGGTCCTTGCCGCATGCCTTTTCAATCTTGGCAGTGAGCTTCTCGTCCTTGACCGGGGCTTCGAAGGACATCTTCGGCTTGCCAGCCATCTCCGCCAGTTCCTCAATCATCTCAACGATGACCTTGATGACTTCGTGCGCCTTGGAAAGCGCCTTGAGCACGATGGGTTCTTTAATCTCTTTCGCGCCGGCTTCCACCATCACGACGGCATCCGAGTGGCCGCACACCGTGAGGTTGAGCTTGTTCTCTTCGCTTTGAAGCTGCGACCACAACGGGTTGATCACAATTTCGTCGTTGATGTAACCCATGCGAACACAGCCGAGCGAACGACCGTGTGGCAACGAGCTAACTGCCAACGCAGCGAAGCTCGCGATTGCCGCGACAACATCACCATCGTTTTCGCGATCGGAGGCGATCACCTGCGACAGAACCTGCACATCGCGACGGAAACCATCCGGGAACATCGGCCTGATCGAGCGGTCGATGATACGACAAGTAAGGATTTCCTTCGTAGATGGACGACCTTCGCGCTTGAAGAAGCCACCCGGAATGACGCCCATCGCAGAGGTCTTCTCGCGGTAGTCGACAGTCAACGGGAAGAAGTCCATGTAGTCCGGCGCCGCGGAACTGTTCGCCGCCGCAAACACAACCGTGTCGCCGTAACGGCACACAACCGCGCCGTCAGACAGCTTGGCCATGCGGCCGGTTTCGAGGGTCAGCGTGCGTCCGCCGATCTGACGTTCAACAATGAACGGACCAGCAGACTGGACCGCTCCGGTGCCACCCTTTGCGGCTGCAGCCTTCTTGGCTGGAGCTTTCTTGGCTGGAGCCTTCTTGGCTGCAGCCTTCTTAACGGGTGCCTTCTTCGCAGAAGCCTTCTTGGTAGCAGCCTTCTTGGCCGGAGCCTTTTTGGCGGCCTTCTTGGTCGAACTCGCGCCGTCGGCGCTCTTCTTAGTTGCCATTGAGTATTATCTCTTAAACTTCGTTTGACTGATCATTCAGTCCCTGCTGACGGTCGTCGGAATGCCCCTACCTGGGGAACTCGCTTCCAACCCTGACCCTTCTGGCCAAGCCGTCAACGCAAAATGGCGCCTTGGACTACATCGCCCAAATTGCCGCGGGGCGCTGCGGCGGAACATCCGTCCGCGAGCGCGTATCGAAAACTGCACCACTTTTTGGGCGTCAGCTTAGTAACGGCGACACAGTGGCCAACGACTGCTTTGACGAGTTCCTAATGAACTTGTCGCAACATGCCTCGACGACTTTTGGGCGTCCATGCCCGCGTCGCTTGGCACACGCAGCTACTCGCCTTGTGCGCCTCAGAGTTTCTATGTTAGGTGCTCCTCATTTGCGGTTGCACCCGCATGCTCCCTGCTTATCGGCGCAGGCCGAGCTTTGCGGTTACTTCCGCGTGCTTTTTAGGATCAGTTCGACGCAGGTATGTGCTGAGCTTGTTGCGGCGGTTGACCTTCGCCAGCAGTCCATGACGGCTGTGGTAGTCCTTTGGATGACGCTGCATGTGCCCTGTCAGTTCTTTGATCTGAGCGGTAAGCACTGCCATCTGCACTTCTGCCGAGCCGCTGTCCGTTTCATGGCGGCGGCTTTCAACAATGATCTGCTTCTTAACGTCGAGTTTGATAGTCATCCCTGTGTCCTTAGTTAGGTATTCAGAACCAACGCTCCAGAACAGGGATTCCGGGTGCGCGGTCGACCCAGCCGGTAGACCCGACAGGGCAAATCAATGAACCAAAGCGGTCCATTTGGGCCAGTAGGATAGCGAGAGCACTACCCCGACCGCAAGTGCGGCGGGAAATTACGTCCACCACAGATCAAATCTTAATCCGGTAAAACCGGATAACGACCCTGCAGCTACGGTGTGGCCGAACCTTGAAACGCAGTCTTACCGCAAGAAGGTCAGCCGGCCATGCTGCATCGCAGCACCACAATCCGGCCGAGCTAGCCAGGGCCACCAGCTAAACAGGGCCAAAAGCAAGCCAGGGCCACCTGAAAGCCAGAGCCACCTGAAAAACTGCCCGCGGTTTGGCCGAGCCACACGGCGAAGCGGAAATCAATTCACGACACGATCAGGCAAGCGAAGCAGCAACTGCGAGACCGCCATCTCGGCGCAGGACCTAGCCGAAGCATCGCGCCCAAGTGGCGAAGCTCCTAGCCCACCAGCCTTTACGTTGCCCTTGATAGAACCGTTCCACAACTGCTTACCGTCGCTGGAAATCATGGCGGCACCGATTTCAAAGTAAATGCGCCGGTCGGCCATGAGGCTCGACTCGTCCCACTTTTCAATTCGGATAGCCAAAACACCGTCATCCCGGCTCTGCTTCGCGAGCGACTCAAGACGCCCAGGCGTCAAAATGGACTCTCCGACCGGCGCAGCACCCAACTGGGAGGCATCGACCCAATTAGCAGTTGTCGATGAGTAGCCGCGATCCACCAAGCGCCGGTTGACCTCCTGACGGAAAAACGTCAGGTGACGCGCAGCCGTGCCCGCAATGGTGCCGTCCTCGATAGGAAGCACACCAAGCACGGTTGGGCAATTCGCAGTGAACTCAGGCGTCGCGACAAAGCTCGCGTCGACCTGAACGGGATTCACTGTCTGGCATCCAGACAGCAACAGAAGACCAAGCGCCATAACACTCCCGAACAAGGAGCGTGACGACGCGATAAGTGACCAATTGACCATGTGACCGTTCCTCTTCAGGTAGGGAAGGGACCATAACAGCGACGCGCCCATTGTTGAAGCACTGCACGCGCTCATTCCACGATCAGTTGCGATCAGCAGACCTTCTGGCACCAGTAATGGGGAGAACAGCACCAGATTGGGGGAAACGCTGCCGCTGGAGCGAATACACATCTTGGCTGCCAAGAACATTCTCAGCGCCCCCGCTCCCGGTTAGCCTTATTGGCATGATCAAATCAATCCTAGCTGTGATGGCCAGCCTGATGCTGGTCGCGTGCGGCGCTGGCGAGACGCCAACGCCCAGCAAGAGCGAAACCAGCCCCACCAAAGTCGCTGCACCAGCAAGCAAAGACCTGACGCTGACCTACTTCAACCTCGACGGTTGACCCCTTTGCAGCAAAGTCGTTCCCATCGTGAATGGGTTCGCAAGTGACTACGAAGGCAAGATGAAGTTCGTCGTTGCAGACGGCAAGACCGACGCCAATCTGGCGCGGATCAAGAAGTATGGCCTCGACATCCACGGCATGGTGATCACCGACCAAAACGATGCACTCGTTTGGTCCGAGTCAGGACACAAGCAAACGAAAGCACGGGTCAAAGCCGCGATCGAGAAATCGCTAGGCAGCTAAACAGTCCCCCATCACCCACGCGGGCCGCATTGCTGAGGCTAGCAGCACCGGTTCCGCGTCTGGCAGGCAGCGCGAAGCACGCGATTCGCTAGCGCTTAATGATCGCAAACTGCACTTCTGCGCCGCCATCACTGCCAACCTTACCTGACGTTGAGAACGCTCCTTCTGGCGCAGATGCAAAGCCGATGCCCTCAGCAAGCACCTGCTCGGCAATGTAGCTGGCGTGATTCTCGAATGCCTGCTTAGTGGCTTCATCCACCTTGGCAGTCAAGGTGATTCGGTCGCTAACGTGGAAGCCCGCGTCCTTTCGAGCCTGCTGGACTAAGCGCACGAAATCTCGCGCGACGCCCTCCTGTTCAAGCTCAGGAGTCACCTCAGTATCGAGCACTAGCACGATGTCGTTACTCGACAATGCGGCTGCAGTGAAACCATCCTTAGGCTCGAGATGCAGCACAAACTCGCCAGCCTCCAAAGTGACGCCACCGGCGACAGCCCGATCTCCATCGAGCTTCCAATCGCCCGAACGGGTTGCCGCAAGCACACCCTTCATTTGCTTGCCCAACTTTGGCCCCAGAGCCTTTGCGTCTACCTGCAAGCGGAAGGCGCCGTACTGCTCAAGGTCATCTGCAAATGCAACCTCCTTGATGTTGAGCTCGTCTTGCAGCAAGTGGACAAAGGGCTGCATCGCTGACGCATCCACGCCGGCAAGCGTCACCGTAGAAAGCGGCAAACGCGTGCGACGCTTGGCGCTCTCGCGCAGCGCCAAGCCGACAGAGCAGCCATCCCTAACCCGATCCATCTGGGCGACGAGCTGTAGGTCTTGGGGCAAAACACTCGCATCAGGCCAGTCCGTTAGATGAACGGAGTCTTCGCCAGTTAAACCGGTATAAACCTTCTCAGCAAGCAACGGCAACATCGGTGCAACCGCACGACACAACGTCACCAAACAGGTGTAGAGCGTGTCATACGCGCTCTGCCGATCAGCATCCCCGCTCTCACCCCAAAAGCGAGGTCGACTACGGCGGATGTACCAATTGTTCAGCGCATCGAGATACTCCTTAACCTCCTGGCAACTACCAGCGAGATCATACTCGTCCATTCGCTGTTGCACGCCGTCGACCATTGCGCGGGTCTTACTCAAGGCGTAGCGATCCAATACCGCGGTCTGATCGTATCGCAGGCGAGCTTTTACGCCGTCAGTGTTCGCGTAGAGAGTAAAGAAGTAGTAGGCGTTCCAAATTGGATTGAGCACCAGCCGCACGACCTCGTGCATCTGCTTGCCATCCTTACTGATCTGTAAATCGCCACCTCGAAGAATGGGCGAAGACATCAAGAACCAGCGCAAGGCATCCGAGCCAACCGTCTCGAACATCTCCTCTGGATCAGGGTAGTTGCGCAGGGACTTCGACAGCTTGGCCCCATCGGCGTCGAGGACAACACCATGGCAGATCACATTCTTGAAGGGTGGCCGATCAAACAATGCCGTCGCCAACACCACCAACGTGTAGAACCAGCCGCGAGTCTGCGCGACATACTCGACGATAAAGTCAGCTGGGAAGTGACTCTCGAACCACTCCTTGTTTTCAAACGGGTAGTGCACCTGAGCAAACGGCATCGAGCCGGACTCAAACCAGCAATCAAGAACTTCCGGGACGCGACGCATCATGGACTTGCCAGTCGGGTCATCCGGATTAGGTCGCGTTAAATCATCAACAAATGGACGGTGTAGGTCCGTCACCTTGACCCCGAAGTCGCGCTCTAATTCGGCGATAGAGCCGTATACATCAGTGCGTGGATAGGCCGGATCGTCGCTCTTCCAAACCGGGATTGGCGAACCCCAATAGCGATTGCGAGAGATCGACCAATCGCGCGCATTCTCTAACCACTTACCAAACTGGCCATCCTTAATGTGCTCCGGGATCCAGCGGATCGTTTGGTTATGGGCCCGCATGCGGTCTTTGATCTCGGTCACCTTGACGAACCAAGCGCCGGGAAGGGCTTTGTAGATCAGCGGTTCGCGCGTGCGCCAACAGTGCGGATAATTGTGCTCATAGGTCACGTGGCGAACCAAGACCCCGCGCTCTCTTAGAACCTTGATGATTGGTTTGTTGGCATCAAAGACCAGCACGCCTTCCCAATCTGAAACCTCGCTCGTGTAACGGCCGCGATCGTCAACTGGACACACGAGATCTATGCCATTCGCCTCGCAAACCTTCTGGTCGTCCTCACCAAATCCCGGTGCCATATGCACGACACCCGTACCTTCGCTGGTATCCACAAACGCACCAGGCAAGACTCGAAAGCAACTCTCACGACCCTTGAAATAAGGGAACATCGGCTCGTAAGTGCGCTCGACTAACTCTTCGCCTTTGAGCTTAGAGACCTCCTCGAAGCCCTCAAGCTCTTTTGCATACGCGGCACGGGTGGCCTCCCCCATCAACAAGTATTCACCATCCTTGTGCAGGATGGCGTATTCAATATCCGGGCCCACTGCGAGCGCTAGATTGGAAGGCAACGTCCACGGCGTCGTCGTCCAAACTAGAATGTTTAGATCACCCGGATCAGAGTCTTTGCGGTGCAGCCTGAACTTAACTGTGACAGCTGGATCTTGGCGCGACCGAGTCGAGTCATCAATACGCGTTTCGAAGTTGCTGACTGGTGTCTGCATCGACCACGAATACGGCATCACGCGCTGACCTTCGTAAGCAAGCCCCTTGTCGTGCAGAGTCTTGAAGGCCCACATGACACTCTCCATGTAGGAGAGGTCCATCGTCTTATAATCGTTGTCGAAGTCGACCCAACGCGCTTGGCGAGTCACATAGTTGCGCCACTCGCTGGCATATTTCTGCACGCTCTCTCTGCAGACCGCGTTGTACTTATCTATGCCTAATTCGGTGATCTGTTCACGGCCACTGATCTTCAACTGCTTTTCGGCCTCCATCTCTGCTGGCAAACCGTGGCAATCCCAACCAAAGCGCCGCTCGACCTTGCGACCGCGCATGGTCTGGTAGCGCGGCACGACATCTTTGACAAAGCCAGTCAAAAGGTGCCCATAGTGAGGAAGGCCGTTCGCAAATGGAGGGCCATCGTAAAACACGTATTCGTTGGCTCCAGCCTCACGCGCTTCGACCGATCGTCGAAAGGTACCGTCATCACTCCACTGCTGGAGAATCTCTTTCTCCATAGCGGGGAAGTTGGCCTGTGCACTGACTTCAGGATACGGCTTGCTTGGCTGCTCAGTCATTGGGACAAGCAGTGTGGCGAGCTACACCTCTTCGTGCAACTCAGCACAGCTAAGCTGCCACTGCATTCCTACGACTAACACGCCCCAATGAGCCGCCTACGGCACGAATTGCCGACCCAAAAGGGGCCTAAGCACGAATCTGGGGGCGCCCTAAAACAGATCGATCAATCGCAGCTAAGGTTGCCATAACTGCTACCAAGATCCAGCTAATCGAATAAGGGTCACCTCATGCCGGCGGCCAACCACCACCCAAGAAGCAGCCTAAAGCTTACGACGAACCAGCACCTGGACGTCACTTAGCCAGCCGATCAGGCGACGATCTGCAGCTAGTCAGCCTTAGGCAATTCCTGTGAGGATCCAAGGGCCCCCTCATGCGCGAGCAGAGCACGCTTGCGATCAAGGCCACCTGAAAACCCTGTCAAGGCCCCACTGGCACCAATGACACGGTGACAGGGCACGACGATCGCTAACGGATTGCGACCGTTAGCTGCGCCAATCGCGCGATACGCCGACGACTTGCCAATCGAGCGCGCCTGAGCTGCGTAGGTACGTGTTTGACCAAACGGAATCTGGCGCAATGCCTGCCAGGCTAGCAGCTGGAAATCGGTGCCTCGCGGATCCAGCGGCAGGTCAAATTCCGACCGCAAGCCAGCAAAGTATTCCCTCATTTGATCAGCCAAAGCCAGCAGTGTGGCATGCGCCACCCCGCCTTCAAAAGCGGGAACGACCTGACCCAGGACACCATGGCGGCCTGGGTCTGCATCGCTAAACACGATTGCGCGTATGCCGCGGTCAGAGGCAAACGCAAATAATGGCCCCACCGAAGATGGGATCGTCAACTTCATCAGTGCATCACTTGTCAAACGATCATGCCTATTAGCTGGACACGGTAGTCACTAAGCAACTGCATCTTGTCTCAAGGTCAGCAATCGACATCACTGCCCCAAGCGCGAACAAACGTTTCTAGCTCAACACCTAAAGCATCCGCGATACGGTTGATGTAGTTGAAGTAGCTGATGACTTGGCTTGCATCATGAATCGCGGCGTCTGTGAACCCGACGTCACGCAAGGCATCAACCTCACGCTGACTCATCGTCGCCGGGTCCGCCGTTAGCTTCTCGGCAAAATCACAGAGTGCACGGTCTCTATCACTCAGGTCGGCAAACCGCCAATCCTTAGCGATCGTTTCCACATAGGCGTCAGCCTCAGCCTCTGATGCAAAGTGAGCGACCTCTGCACGGAGGTCATGGGCGTGACTTCGAAGTCAATACACGCAGCCGTTTCGACCGCTAACTACAACCGCTAACATCTCGCGCTGAGCACGCGAAAGCTGCGACTCACCATACATAATCGCCTTGTAGAGCTGCATCGAAGCACGCAACACGGCGGGGTTGGGAGTCATGATACGGACGATATTCCACACACGACCCGCCCGTTTTGCAGCGATCTCTAGCTCACGCTTTGCTTCGCCAACTGCATCTTCATCTGACACCTGCTGGATGTAGGCCATATGTCTAGTATGGCCTCTAGCGTTACAATGAGCATGCTAGGGATTCCGTAAACGAGGAACTAGCACCGTTACGGCGGTTGGGTAATGTGACATTGAATGGCAAGAGCCACAGTCCTACGCAGCGTTGCTTACGCTACAACAATTGTCACTTTTGGCTGCGCCGTTAGACCGTCGACGGCCGAACAGGCAGACCCCGTTATCCTGCTAAAGACGGTTCGCCTGCCAGTTCGAAGCTGGCTTCCGTGGTTCACCCGGTTCGCCGAGCACACGTGGCTAGACTTCTACTACGCAGGAACTTGGCATCGCGTCGAATGGAACGACCATGACTACATAGTCATGCAGGAAACGAGCGCTAGCAAAGTCTTCGATGACCTGCGATGGGGGCGCGAGGTAGCCGTGCAAGAACTCTGGAGTGGACAACGTGCGGCAGAAATTGCAGCGAAGATTTTGCCAGCTGCGAAGCGCTACCCCGACGTATATAGCTACCGGCCATGGCCGGGTCCAAACAGCAACTCGTTCATCACTTGGCTAGCCTCAGAAGTCGAGCTACCAATCGTGATGCCAACAACTGCACTAGGCAAAGACTACACGCCATGGCTAGACGTAGGCATGACCTCAAGCAATACCGGCGTCAAATTTGAAACGATGCTCATTGGCGCGCAACTAGGTGTGCGTGAAGGTCTCGAACTACACGCACTAGGACTGACACTTGGCGTGGGGATTTGGCCACCGGCAGTCAAGCTTCCGTTCTTGCCAGCTATCCCAGGCGGCTGGTTCGCACCCTAGCCAGCGCGCTTCTTGCCAGGCATCTCACCGGCAGGAATCGTCTCATATCGCCTTGGTAGTTCTGCCTCGGTATCGCGTAACCATGTATCCAGGCGTGCCTTTAATTGCGCGGCTACGCCTTGCTGCGCCGAGTAGAGGTTGTTGCGTTCCCCAATGTCGGCACGCAGATCAAACAGCTCATGGTTGGCGTTATCCCAGTGGTGGATGTACTTCAAATCGCCCATGCGAACCACGGATGCCATATCGTTCTTGCCGTGATAACAGTAATGCGGGAAGTGCAGGAAGATCGCGTCGCGATGCAATCTAGACTGATCCGAAGCTAACGACAGCAGACTCTCCCCATCAAACTCGTCCGCCTCATAATCGATGCCTGCTGCCGCCAAAAACGTCGGTGCGAAATCCATCGAAATCGCTGGGGTCGACGACAATGCGCCAGCAGGAATACGCCCTGGCCAGCGCATCATCATGGGCACACGGATGCCGCCTTCATACAAATACCCCTTGGCGGCGCGCAGTGGATCAGCAACGGATGCTCCCGGCATTTGGCCGTTGTCTGAAGTGAATACCACCAGCGTATTGTCAGCCATCCCCAGGTCATCGATTGCCGCCAGCACACGGCCAACGGCTTGATCCATACCTTCCACCATCGCCCTATAGCGTGTTTTCATATCGGGCTCTTTGACGGATCCGTCGGGGTTGCGTTGCTCAGTGTATTTTTGGTAAAGCGCTGGCGTCGCTTCAATCGGATAGTGGACCGTGTAAGTCCAAAGGCACAAGAAGAACGGCTGCTCGTCGTCTTTAACCGAGGCCATGTAATCAACGGCCTCCTTCGCGAGCATGTTCGGCAGGTAGTCGCCCTTCTCGCCCTTCTTGTAGTTAGGCATTTTGATTGGCGCGTGAAACGTGCCTGGCCCACCCATCGCATTGCCTGCGACGTTGATGTCGAACCCATAAGCCTCAGGAAACATCGAAGTATCGGTCGTGTTCCAATCAGGGCCAGCTAGATGCCACTTGCCAACGAACCCAGTATGGTATCCGTCCTTCTGCAAACGTTGCGCAATCGTCCGATAATGCTTGTCGAGCACATTACGCGACTTGGCCGGCCCCCACGGTCGTCCTACGCGTGGCGCCTGCTTCTGACTTGCCGGCTGATCGTAGAAGTTCCAACGGTCAGGTATGTGGTTCGTCACCTTCAAGCGCGCCGGCGCTAATCCAGTAATGCATGCCGCGCGAGTAGGCGAGCAAACGGGGGCTGCCGCGTAAAAATCAGTAAATCGAGTGCTCTGCTTAGCAAACCGGTCCAGATTTGGCGTCACAAACTGCTCATTGCCCTGCGGATGAATGTCCATCCAGCCGAGGTCATCAATCATGATGAAGACAATATTGGGCTGCACATCGTCGGCAGACAATGGCACCGCACAGGAAGTTGCTGCGATTGCCCCAGTAACCAAAAGAGGTAGTAGCAGATTGCTCATAAGTAATGGGACGCAGTGATACCATGCGCGGACCAAATCGGACTCATAGACATGCACTCCATTCGCAACCGTTTCTTGACCTGGCCACTTACCATGAGCCTGGCGGCATTGGCCACCCTCAACCTGGATCGCCCCCAACCCGCAGACGCAGGATCAAATACGCCAACGAGCATGAACCCAGTAGCACAACAAATGCATGGCTGGACAGTTCAAGTAGACCCTGCATTACTTAAAGGTGAGCACAGTGCGACTGGCAAACGCGCTCTAAGCATGCTCGACAATCACCTAGAGCGGATCTCGCTAATTGTCCAAGATCAGCAACTGACCGAAATGCGAAAGCTGCAGATCTGGATTGAACACGAACATGCAACGCTCAAGGGAATGCAGTACCACCCAAGTGCTCGCTGGCTTCGTGATAACAACTGCGACGAACGATTAGCGAAGAAAGTTCATATCCCGGTCGCAAGACATCTGCTATCTCGCGCCCAGTTACTTAAGCATCCCGCAGTGGTCTTGCATGAACTGTCACACGCTTACCATGACCAAGTGCTCGGGTTTGACGACCAGCGCATTCGCGACGCATTTCAGAATGCGAAGGGCAAGAAAAGTTACGAACGCGTCCTAGCACATACTGGGCGACAAGTGCGTCACTATGCACTCACAAACGAAATGGAATACTTCGCCGAAGGCACAGAAGCGTTTCTATACCGCAATGACTTCTATCCATTCGTTCGAGCCGAAATGAAGGAGTCTGACCCAGGACTACATGATCTCCTTGAAGAAATCTGGGGACGATAGGTCAACCAAACGACGTTACCGAGATGATGCACGTGTGATCTACCGAACGCATCAAACATGACAGCTTCGCGGATACTCTGACTACCAACGCGCAAACGCGCAGAATCAATATGCAGCACCTACCATCGCGCGCACTCACGATCGCCTGTCTGATATTCGCCCTAGCGGTCATCAGCAATGCTTCCAACGCGCAGCAGACTGCGCACCCAGCACGCGGCCTGCAACTCGAGTCCATTGAATGGCGCAGCGACGAAGCCGAGTTCTTAGACAAGCAACGGTTCAAGACCTCGCTGACGATCAAAGAGCGCAAATTCGACCGCATGGAACTGCTAGACAGCGCACTCAGGGAAGCCAAGCAAGCGCAAAAGCCAGTACTCGTATACGTCTACAAGATCAGTGAAAAGACCAAACGTGGACGACAGATGATCCGGGCACCGGTGCTCGACGTCTACATGCGCCAGTTGATATGGAGCGACCCGGACGTCGAACGCATCGTTAAAGAGTCTTTCATACCCGTTCGCACCGTATTTGACGATGCGATGTGCAATCGGTTCGAAGTAAAGCCGCTGACGTTTTTGGAGCCTGCGATCCTATTCTTATCGCCAGACGGAGATGTTCTGCACGAACTGCGCACGATCCGCACATTTGATGCACCATGGATTGCCCAAGTTCTACGTGACGTACTGGATAAGGCCCATGGTCCATTGGTCTCGGATGACCTAGATGCTGCGGTCAATCGTGGCGACTGGCAGCGGACGTTGGCCATCCTGCAGAGCAACGCATCCGGCACCGCACGCAATGCATATGAGCAAGCCACCATCAAACGACGCCTGCGCAATGGTGACGCTGCGCTTGCGACTCTGGACATCGCACAAAGCCGACTGCAGAACGAAGCCAAGAGCAGCCAAGATTCCGACAAGGCCCCACCGGTGCGGAGGCGCCGCGGACGCGGCAGACGTCTGCCCAAAGCCTTGCAGCAACTAGATCTTGAGATTGCCGCGGAGCGCGGCGCATTGCTAATCCAGATGGCACGATTCGACGAAGCCGTCACGCCGCTCATGAAAGCAGCGGATGCAAATCCTGCATCCTGGGGCGATGGCAAAAGTCGCCGCGCCGAAGCTCGCTACCGACTTGCGCTACTACGGCTTCGTGCTGGTGATGAACCTGGCGCACTTCGCATCTTCCAACGTATCGTTCAGGACGAACCAGAGAGCCTCTACGCACGCCGTGCCGACGTCAACTTACGAGTCGGCATCGACGACGGGCTATCGCTGGGAGCGCCAATGTTTGGCTACGAACGCTTAGCATGGCTACCTGAGGGCGCCTACACGAAGCTCGCTGCCAACACTCATTGGCAAGCAGAACCATTCACAGCACAGCAACTGATTGACAACTGCGTACGCGCTTTGTTGGCGCAGCAACGTAGCCATGGCGGCTGGACAGATAGCCGTTACGCGTACTGCCCAGACGCTCGCATTACACCAAACGTATGGGTCGCTATAACTGCAATCTGTTGCCAAGCACTGCACCGTAACAGAGATCAATTTGCCGAGCCCGCACTTATAGATGCCGCCCTAGCGCGGGGCGAAGACTACATGCTGGATTCCAATCAGATGAATCGCGGCCGCAACGAAGACGTTTACTCAGACTGTTATCGGCTCATGTATCTAAGCAACCGATACAAGACGGCTACCGACACGTCGGATCAAAATCGATTGATTGCGGCAATGGATCAAATTGTCACAGCCGCTCGCGAGCGTCAAAAAGACGGCGGCTTCTGGGCGCACGAATACAGCAACGCCTTCTGCACAGCCGCCATGGTTCAAGGATTGTTAGCAGCTAAAAATGCTGGCATCACAATCCCGCTCGACATGCTTTCCCAAGCGACCACCGCGCTCACATCTGCTCGCAGTAGCGACGGCGCATTCTCCTATAGCGGCGCCGCACGCGGCAAACTGTCAGCAACTAACCTCAAGAACGCCAGCACGCGCATGCCCATGTGCGAGGCCGCTCTACTCACTCTAGGAGCAAGTGACACGGACCGACTTGTATTTGCTTTCGACACCTTCTGGCAGCACTACCCTAAAATTGAGGGGGTTCGCCACACGGACTTTCACGCTGATGGCCAGATCGCCGGATTCATGTTTATGCATTCGCTGTATCACACCAGCGAAGTCATCAGCTTACTTCCTGAAGATCGAGCCGGCCAAGAGCGCACCAAGCTCCGCGAGCAACTCTGGCAGTACCCAGAGATTGACGGCACTTTCTTAGATAGCGAAGAATTGGGGCGTAGCTACGGCACCGCGTTGGCACTGCTGATCGTGGCAAACACGAGATAGCGATTGCGCTAAAGCTCTTTTGTCTTCATGAAGAAGTTGCGGTCGAGTTCTAGCGACTTGAATTTCTCGGCCAACGAAATCTCAGTGCGATTCTCTGTGACGGTGACTCGCCGCTCTTCACCATTGAGAAGCAAGACAACCGGGACTTCGAATCCCTCGACGACGTTGTCCCACCAAACCTGGACTGCCTGACCACTCGCCTCATACATCAGCACAGGTATCTTAGTTGTGCGTAAGTATTGATCGAAGAACAAGCCGAAGTCGAAGCCACACTCTCGACTCATGTATGCCTCAAACTCAGCGGTGCCGATCGTCTTGTGCCAAAACTCTTGGTTGAGACCGCGCAGCACAGACCGCCACTTATCATCGTCGTTCAGCACATGACGCATAGTGTGCAACATGTTGCCGCCCTTGTAATACATGTCGCCTGAGCCTGAACGATTGAAGCCATAAGTGCCGATGATTGGCTTATCGTTGCGAACCAGCGCCCGGCAGCCAATGACGTAGTTTTGCGCTTCCTTTTCTGTGAAGTGGTATTCGACAAACAAGTTCTCCGCATAGTTTGCGAAGCTCTCGTGGATCCACATGTCAGCCGCATCCTTCATCGAGATGTTGTTACCCCACCACTCGTGCGCTGATTCATGCACGACGATGAAGTCAAACTTCATCCCAACCCCCGTCTTACTGAGGTCAGTCCCCCGGTAACCGTTCTGGAAGCCATTGCCGTAGGTGACGGAACTCTGATGCTCCATACCGAGGTAGGGAACAACGACAATCTTGTAGCTGTCTTCGTAAAACGGGTATTTGCCAAACCAATGCTCAAACGCTTCTAGCGTTCTCGGCACCTCCCGAAACTGCTTGCGCGCTTTCTCTTTCTGATGCTCTAGCACCCAATACTCGAGGTCTAGCTTGCCACCCTCGCCATCGAAGGATCCAGGCATTGAAGCGTAGTTACCGATATTGACGTTGACGCCGTAGTTGTTGATCGGGTTTTTGACCTGCCAATGGAACGTGCGAGTGCTCTGATCCGCGTCTGCGATGGTCTCAACCAATCGCCCATTAGAGACTGCCGTTAGCTGCTCAGGCACGGTCACACGAATATCCATACCGCGGTCAGGTTCATCGTAACCATGATCTTTATTCGGCCACCAAATGCTGGCACCAATGCCCTGGCAAGTGGTCGCGATGAAGTGATCACCATTGACGTCTTTGCGCCACGACAAACCACCACTCCACGGAGGCCTCTGGCTCTGCACCGGCTTGCCCTCGTAGAAGACCTGGACTTCGCCTTCTACGCCCTTCGCCAATGCTTCTGGAAACTGCGCCCAATAAACATTTCCGAGCCGCTCAAATTTGAGGTCGATATCACCGTGCACAATGCGCGTGATCTTGAGCGGTGGCTGCAAATCAATTTGCATGCGATCGCCAGCCTTGGTGGTCCGGAAAGCAATCGTGTTGCTACCTTTCAGGCGCTTCGTCTCAGGAAAAACCTGCAGCGCTAGGTCATAGTGCTGGACGTCCCACCACTCACGCTCGGCGGTAACGGAGCCACGCAGTTGTTCTTGCTTCGATACGCCTGCCGGGAGCTTGGCTGTCTGTCCAACGCACGATCCGGACATCATGACAAGCACAAAGGCGGTCAGGATCAATGACTTTGAGGGGTTGCACATGGCCCTCTTGTAGCGGATTCCCGGTCCCGAATGACCCTCAAGCCGTCACTTCGAGAAGCTCAGAGCGCCAATTCTTCAGGTGCCTGAATCCCGACTGAACAAAGTCTCCGCTGCATTGCTGATGATTGATGGCGCCAATTGGACGCCATTAACGAAACATCGGCACATTCAGCAAGCCGTCCCTCCCACCACAAGTGTAGACGGGAATCGAATCCGCTCGCAATTCCCATGGCATCACCGGCAATCAAAGCTCACCGGTAATGAAAGCAGAGTATCGACCGCTTACGGGACCTAAGCGGGACAGTGCCTAGCTAGCAAACGGGTTGTATTTGCCGGGCCTTGGAACTGGGTAGAGACCATCTGCACCCTTCACTGCCGGCGGCACAGAATCCATCGTGTAGGTGTCGATACCGGGCGCCAACTCACGCCCTCGCTCTAGCAGATCGTCCCAACGTAACTCCTTGCCTGAATAGCATGCCTCACGGCCGAGGATCGCACAGAACGTCGACATCGCTCCATATCGGCCTTCGTTATAGATGTCACCGCGAGTAAGGGCAGCAATCAAATCGCGCTGCTCTTGCTGGTGACCGCCAAGGCGCTTGCCCTTAAACCGCCAATTGGTCTTGCCCTCAATCTTGCCCGATGGAGTAGCAGTACCCAGGGTGCCGTGCAGTGACTCACCGACATTGTTCCATCCGCCCGATAGGTGGCGACCTTGGCTATACATCTTCGTGCCATCCGCGAACGTGTATTCACAGAACGTGTGGTCAAAGATCTGCGATTTAGAAGCATCGCCTCCCATCCGCATTTCTCGCCCGCCCATGCCGTTGCACTTGACCGGGTAAGCATTTTTAGCCCAGCAACCAACATCCAAGTTATGGATGTGCTGCTCAACAATCTGGTCACCACAGATCCAATTGAAGTGGTACCAGTTGTTACACTGGAAGCCCATCTCGGTCTGGCCAGGCTTCCGGTCGCGATACCAAATACCGCCACCATTCCAATACACCCGAGACAAGATCACGTCACCGATTGCACCATCGTGCACGCGCTGCATCGTCTCCATGTATTGAGGCTCATGACGGCGTTGTAGGCCGATACCGACCATCAGCTTCTTCTTCTCGGATTCTTTAACGGCAGCCAGCACCCGACGAACGCCCGGCGCATCCGTAGCAACTGGCTTCTCCATGAAGACGTGCTTCCCCTTTGCAACAGCGTATTCAAACTGCGGGGGCTTAAAGCCAGGAGGCGTTGCGATGACGACGAGGTTGGCATCGCTGTCAATTGCATGCTTGTAGGCGTCGAGCCCACTGAAGATGTTGTCGTCACTGACATCGACCTTGCCCTTCGCGTGCTCCCTCAGGCTATTGACCGCGCTCTCCGCTTTGGAACGGAATGCATCCGCCACTGCGACTAAGCGCGTTGCACCATCTGTATTGAAGATTTGTGCGACAGCACCGGTGCCGCGACCGCCACAGCCAATCAATGCAACGCGAACTTCTTCGCGGCCAGCAACGTGGACATTAGGGATCACCGAAGCTGACAAGCCAGTTCCGAGGAGCGCAGAAGAAGACGTAGTGATGAAGTTCCGACGGGTTGTATTTGACATGGATCTCGCGTCAGCGTGCGTGGGTTTGAGTGGATTACGATAGTCGATCCAGCCCACAACACCAAACGCGTCATGCGCCAAGCAGGCGCATCCTGCAGCAAAACCACGCGCCGCCGTATTTACCCGGCATCACCACCCTTGGCAGAGCCGAGAGAGCAGTAATACTGCGATCAAATCGAACGCACGCGCCAATTGCGCAATTGCAAAGGCATGGAATGATCTTGGAAACCAATTGCTCCGGTGCCAGGGCGATCGGCAATCTTCTTATTATCCAGCGCCATTGTGTGCACCAACTTGCCGTTGAGCGTCACCAGGATCTGCCCCCCTTCACAAAGGACATGCATGTGGTTCCATTCACCGGCCGGCTTAGCCGCATTGGAACTCGGCGGGCCACCTGGAATGATGCCGCCAGCATCATGGTCGGTAAGCCTCTGCTTGCCCTGTGCGGTCGCATATAACTGCACTTCAATGCCGGTCGCGACCGGAGTAGCCACATCTCCGACATGAAAATAGAAGCCACTGTTACCACTCTTTTCGAGGCGGTATTCAAACTCGGCTTCGAACTCGCCGTATTCCCCGGTCATCCACAAATAGTGGTCATAGCGCTGCCAGCCAGATTGGCCATCACTAGGCTTCAAGGTGGCGACCCCATCAGCCAATGTCCAATTACCATTCGTCTGACAAGTTGCAGCTAAAGCGTCGGTAGTAAGCGGCATCACCCACGATCCTGGCTGTTGCAGTTCCATGATCTCAACCGTCTTGAATTGGACGGGGTGACTCTCAGACTGCAGCGAAATGGTGCCACCTGTGAGCGCCTTATCGCGCCCATCAGACAGCAACTTTTGGGCGCTACCGTCACGCGGATCAAGCTGAGGATCGTCGTAGGCCAGGACAGTATGCCCATCGATCAGATGACGTACGGTGTTGCCGCGCACCTCCACCTCGACGGTGACCCAAGCATCTCCCCGATAGGTGTCGCTAGTTGAGTTCAAGCAGTGTGGCCGCCAAAGCTTGCTGGCCCGCACGACGTTCGTACCGGGCGTGCAAAGGTTGGCAGTGGGACGCAATCCAGTTTTGCTGCCACCAAGTAACTGCACCTCAATCGATGCCGGGAAATCCTGATTCTTTCCCATCGATCCAGCAGTCTGGCCATGGATCATTAAGCCGCTGTTGCGAAGCGCCCAACCAGGACCACCCTTGACTTGATCTCCCACAAACCGATGCACGGCACGCAATCGGTAATTCGTGAATTGGTCCTTATAGAAGAGATGGCCAAAGCGACCCTTGAACTCGTCGTAGTGCTCATAGCTGACAGTCAACAAGCCATCCACTACGCGGAACGTGTCACCAAAATTCTCGCCAGCAGCGTGACCGACAATCTTTGGCGTCCAACCAGTCAAGTCGCGGCCATTGAACATTGGAAGCCACTTCGGCTGCGAAGAGTTCGCGTCCTCCTGAGCAGCTACAGCACCAGCAAAGCCGGCTGCAGCAAGCACCACTAGGGACAGGCGAAGACAAGTTGACGGACCGCTCATAATGGAAGGCTAATCGCTTTGCTCGTCACACACGATAGGGATCGCAACTCCATCGATGGGTTTATGCAAGTTGATCGATCTGACAGCTGCTACCGCTCATTCAGCGCAAAAGATGGCGTCGCATAAAAGCTGCCGTGTGACCCCAAAGATTGCGCCAATCCTCGGACCGCATCAGATGCTCCGATTCGGGATACTCATGAAGTTCGACACCATGATCGCGTGCGAATTGACGGCCAGCCTCAGGTCGCACCGCACTATCTTTACCAGCTATTCCAAGCATCACTGGTGGAATGTTAGCCGGCATAGCTGCGTTATCGACCAGCGTCGGAGCAGCAAGCACCGCCGCCACAGCATCAAAGGTAGAGGCCTGCGACAACGTGCCTAACGCGGCAAATCCACCCATCGAGATACCAACAACCCCAACACGAATAGCGCCACGCTCACGACAAGCCGCAGCATGATCTAGCAACTCTTTGACCCACTCACGTGCAATCTCAATGATCGCTGAAACTCGCTGCTCATCGGCGAGCGCTGCGATATATTCAATGCGACCATCTTCGCGAAGGCCGTGCCCAGGTGCATCTGGAATAACAACCTCACTACAGCTGCTGACAAAGGTCTGCCCGTCAACGCGCTGTATTGCGGCACTCGCTGCGTAGCCGTGCAGCAGAATGACGCTCGCTTCGAGAGACTCGGTACAGGGGAGGTGCTCTACAGGCAACAACGCCTCACCCCCTCGACTTACAGCGGTGATCGTTAGGCTGCATAGCTCAATTCAGCACAACGGAAATCGGGTTCGAGAAAGTAACGCCGACTGCACGATTAGCCGGGTTCACCGCGATGCCTTGCAAAGTGATCGTAAATCCAGACGGCAGCCACTGAGCGACCTTCAGGCTAACACTTGCTTTGCCATCACCATCCAACACATAGCTTGCGTTAGCTAGGCCATTGACGAGAAAGACCGGGTCAGGGCCGAGCGCCAATACACCTGCTGAAGTCGGCAGACCCGGTGCGAGAGCGGCCCCTACAGGCATAAACCACAACGAGCCAGGGTGACCTGAGAGGCTAACGTTCAGCCTTGAGCCACGCATAACTCGTAATCTCGACGCACCTCCAAACCCTGGCGTATTACCGACACCGTTAATCTTAAGTGAGCAGCCAATCGAAGCCTCCTGAGCCTGCAGCGGTGGACTGTCGAAGATGAATAATTGGTCAGCGAGTTCATCGACACCAATGATCTCGATGTCTTCATCGCCATTGATATCAGCCAAGATTGCACACGACCCTGCCGCCGCTGCTGGCAGCACTGACGCCGCGCCGAACGTGCCGTCGCCAAGATTGCGAAAGACAGAGTAATTGCTGCTTAAATAGCTTGAGGCAACGATGTCGAGATCGCCATCACCGTCTAAGTCGCCAAGATCAATCGCTGTAGGGAAACTGCCACACGGAAACTTCACTGGCGGCAATAGCCCACCAGAACCATCGTTTCGAATTACAGCAACCTGAGAGGTGTCAGCGAGACATGCAACTACGTCAACATGCCCATCCGAATCGATATCGCCGGTCGCAATCATCCATGGACTCCCCCCGACAGCAATCGTTGAAGCGATGCTGAAATTGCCGCTTCCATCGCCAAGCAGCGTCGCCACGTTTCTACTGCCGTAAGCTCCGACATACAGGTCCATGATGCCGTCGCTGTTTGCATCGACTGCAGCAATCGCAGTCTCATTAGCGAGCCCAAACTGCAAGCTTGTAGATGGCTGGAACGTGCCGTCGCCGTTGCTCAGAATCAGTGACAAAGTGCCGCTGATACGATTCGCAGTTACGATGTCAGTATCACCATCGCTGTCCGCGTCGAGCACCGTCAAACCGCGTGGACCACTGCCGACAGGAATGATAACTGGCGTTAAAAGATCGCCCGCACCGTCGTTCAGAAAAACAGCCACCGTTCCACTTGTGATGTTTGCGACCGCAAAGTCTACCCACCCATCACCGTTGAAATCGGCGCCCTCGTTTGAACTCGGCTTGGAGCCAGACGGCAGCGAATGCACAGTGAAGACCGAAAAACCGCCTGCCCCGTCATTGATGAAACGGCGTACATCGTTGACGTCTTCGTTGGGGATCAGCAAGTCAGGGTAACCATCGTTGTTGAGATCACCGGCATATGCACCATAAGATCGAATCAGCCCCTCGCCGGGAAACCGGATATCAACCGTTGATTGCAAACTAAGTGTCGGGACCGCCGGCATGGTAGCGATCCAGTATTGAGTCGCATGCGAACCGGGCAACGCTACTCCACTCGCACTCAACAGTGCGGGATTGAGCGTTGCAGTAACCATTTCGCCAGCCAAGAACGCATGGGCTGGCACAAAACGAATCACCGTGTTGCCGCCCTCCACTGAATACGTGCCGCCCATGACCCCACCCCAACGGCCCCAAACCTTGACCGAATTTGCATTCACAGTTGCGGGGTCAACCGGCGCGCTTAGCGTCCAAACAATGTGACCAAGGGCCGAAATAGAAACAGCCTCGCTAGGCGGTGCAACGTCCGCCACTTGGAATTGTCCTTGCACGGACACGCACCAACCCCCCATCGCTACCGCAATCGATAGAATACCAGTTCCCATGCTCAGACCATACAAAACGAACGAGGTAGTCCAACAGACTTACTGTCGTGACATCTTCATCATTTAAGCCGCTTCGTAAAACAGCGTATCCAAAACCAATTGGCGTTAGCTCATGCATCTGCGTGCGAGGCCAGCTAACCGATTGACTTATTAAGATGGTGTATCCAACCATTTTAAAAAAGCCCGGTGCAAGCGGAGACGACGGTCTACTGACACCACCGCCAAAGGAAGGGTCGCGACATTCATGCCGGCTCAGGCAACGGCAAAACCATCTACCGATTTGAGAGCGAACCGTGTGCTTCATCCCTAGTGGGCTGCAGCGCTTCGGGAGGGAAAGAGCCAGCGCTGATGCCGGCGAGGCGGGCTTGTTACGAAATGCACCATCGGCATTGGCAACATCGCACTATCGTAATCGCGTCTGACTAACCCCACCACTTTTGACCATGATCGCAAAGTCCCTGCTAGTCATCGCCCTCTCCCTGCTGCTGATTGACACATCAGTTGGCCAAGAACTACCGAATCTCGACGCATTGCAGTTCCGCAATATCGGGCCGACTCGAGGCGGTCGCGCAACGGCTGTCTGCGGTGACGTCCAGAACGTTGGCACCTTCTATATGGGCGCAACTGGCGGCGGCGTATGGAAGACCACCGACTTCGGGACGACATGGCGCAACGTGTCCGATGGCTTCTTCCAGACCCCATCCATTGGCGCAATCCGTGTCGCGAACTCAGACTCAGACCTAATCTGGGTTGGCACTGGCTCGGACGGGATACGGAGTAACGTAATTCCGGGGCGCGGCATCTACAAGTCAACGGATGCCGGCAAGACATGGCAATTGATGGGGCTTGAGAATGTAGGCCAAATCGGCGCCGTCGAAATCCACCCAACCGATCACAACATTGTGTTCGTTGCTGCACTAGGAAATGCTTTTGCTCCCAACGACGACCGCGGCGTGTACCGGACCACAGATGGCGGCAATACTTGGCAACGCGTGTTCCAAGTATCGAGCACCTGCGGCGCAGTCGATCTTGAGATCCACCCCGCAAACCCGGACATGGTCTACGCATCCATGTGGGAAGCAGAGCGCAAACCATGGACCATCAAAAGCGGTGGCCAGCAAGGAGGTGTCTGGCGCACCTCTGATGGCGGTGCAAACTGGCAGCAACTCGCAGGGGGCCTGCCGTCAGGCATCGTCGGCAAGAGCGACCTCGCAGTTTCATTTTCTGAGCCAGACGTACTCTGGGTGCTCATGGAAGCAGCCGAAAAGCCTGGGCTTTATCGCTCTGATGATCACGGCGAGACGTTCGCATTCGTCAGCAACCAACGAGGCTTACTCGATCGGCCGTTCTACTACTGCAACATCGATTGCGACCCCAGCGATGTCGACCACCTCATTGTCAACGCGACAAGTTGCCAGGAATCCAAAGATGGTGGCAAAAAATGGCGAAGACGCTTCACGCCTCACGGCGACAACCACGAGTCATGGATTCACCCTGAAAATCCAATGCTCATGGTGCAATGCAACGACGGTGGCGCCAACGTCACCATCGATGGTGGCAAGACATGGTCTGCGCAAGACAACCAACCAACTGCTGAGCTCTACCAGGTAGCCGTCGACGACCGCTTTCCATACTGGGTCTATGCAGGCCAACAAGACAACTCGACGATCCGCATTCCAAGCCGAGCACCATCTTCACCGCTAGGTGGCAAGAAAGCCTTATGGGAATCTGTTGGCGGCTGCGAAACCGGTCCTGCGATGCCAAAGCCGGGTGATCACGACATTGTCTACGCAAACTGCAAAGGACGCTTTGGTGTCTACAATCATCGCACCGGACAAGAGCAACAATACTACGTTGGCGCCGAAAGCCTCTACGGCCACAACCCTAAGGACCTCAAGTATCGTTTCCAGCGGGTCGCGCCAATCTCGCTATCGCCGCACGATAAAAACGCCGTCTATCACGGCTCACAGTTCCTGCATCGATCGCGCGATGGCGGCATCAATTGGGAGACCATCTCACCAGACCTGACCGCATTCGAAGAGGACAAGCAAGTCGACTCTGGCTACCCCATCACCCGCGACATCACTGGCGAAGAATATTACTCAACACTGTACGAAATCGCCGAGTCACCAATCCAAAAAGGTCTCATCTGGACAGGCGCAAATGATGGTCCAATATACATCACCAAGGACGACGGCAAGAACTGGCAAAACGTGACCCCAAACATGCCTAAGGGAGGTCGCGTGCAAACGATTGAGCCATCACGATTCGATGCCGGCACGGCATATGCATGCGTGCTTCTATACCAACTAGGCGATTCCTCGGCACATCTCTACAAGACCGATAACTACGGCGCCAATTGGCAACGTATCGTAAAAGGTCTGCCAGATAACTGCCCAGTTCGCGTCCTACGCGAAGATCCCAACGACAAAAACGTGCTTTTCCTCGGCACTGAGTGGGGCATGTATCTGTCACTCGATGCGGGCAAATCATGGCGGAGTTTCCAGCAGAACCTGCCTGTCACGCCTATCACAGACATGGTGATCCATCGCGATGACCTCGTTGTCTCAACGATGGGCCGTTCGTTCTGGATACTCGACGATGTCTCTTCGCTACGTGGCTTGCACGGTGCAGATCTGAGCAACGTAACCCTTCTGCCGCCACGCACAGCCATACGCACCCGCCTTCGTGGCGTCGGCGCGAACCTCCACTACGTGCTTCCAGCAAACAGCAAGGACTTAAGAATAGAGATCCGCGATCTATCAAAGGACAAGCCAGAGCTCATCCGCACAATCGAAGCCAGTAGCGCCTCCGCAAGTGCCCCGCAACGACAACGCGACCAAGGTATGCGCGCACCCTTCCGTCGACGAGGGAGCAGCAACCGGGGATTAAGCGCCAAGCAAGGATTCCATCGCTACACCTGGGACATGCGGCGAGACAGCCCTAACGGACGTGGTCCACTAGTCACTGCCGGCACCTATGAAATCTGCCTTGTTCACGCCAATGGTGTCAGCACACAGAGGCTCACCCTAATCATGGATCCCCGCCTCACAGCGGAAGGCATCACCAATGAAGATCTCCAAGCTCAGGCCGAACTGATTCTGAAAGTGCAAGATTTGACAAAGCGCACCTCCAAGCTTGTCTCTGACATTCGTCAGATGGGCCGCAACGAGATGCCAGCCGCACGTGGAAAACAGCTGGAATCGATACGCGCACGCTTAGTGAATGCAAGCGAGACCTACCCGCAGCAAATGCTGCAATCGCAAGTGCGCTACCTTGGCAGCATGATCGACCGAGCGGACCAACGACCAGGTCGCGACGCCTACATCCGCCTAAAAGAACTGCAAGCTGCGATCAACCAGTGCGAGGCAGACCTCAACAAGCTGAGGTAGGCGACACTCGTCAACGCTAACCGTGTGCTCGTTATTCGCGGGCTAGCGCCAACAACCGCGTGCTACAAACTCACTCATAGTTAACGATCACTCGCTCATCTCGACCGATGATTGGGCCCGAGGCCGGGCCGACACGCTGCATCTTTGGCCAGTCCCCCGCCAAGCAACGAACGCCTTCTACCAAGACGACTGTCACGACAAAGCCCCACAGCATTCTTTTGAACCATGCCGCAGGCACGCGGGCGAACAGCAACCGATCGAGCCCAATGGCCCAAAAGACAGCAAAGGATGGAATACACAGCGCACCCATCCTGGCGTAGCCGAAGAAAAGAACGACGGCAATCAGCTTCGCTACAACGAACAGTAAGAACGACGAGACGCTAGATATACTGCGGGCGCAGAACACCCCAAACATGGCGAGCGCCAACAACAGAGCTCGCCAAACGCACGCTGTATTGGTCATCGACACCGTCATGTCTACCGGTTCTCGTAAACCAGACATGCCGAGCGGCAACGCATAGCTTCCTATACCAGTGGCAGTACCACGCCACGCGTTAAGAACCTTTTGACCAAATAGCCACATGGCCCACCCAGGTCTTGCCCAAAGCCGTTCGATCCCGATGCGATACCCATGGTTGATGATCTCTAGATGAGGTGGGTAGTCAAAACGCAGCGGCCCATTCGGCTGCAGACAAATCTGGATCATCGACGAATAACGCTCGACACCTCCGACTAGCGGCGGCCGATGATCAAATGCCGCACGGGAAAAGGCACCAGTGCTCGTCTCATAGTTGGCGAGACAAAAGTTTAGCGGCCCATACATTGCCAGCAACGGAGTCGACAAAGCTTCGGGTCGATACCCATAAGCCTCGTCCAAGACTGCTAAATCACGAATCGTAACCCGCTTCGCGCCACGAACGTTCATCGTGTTGTTAACGAAAGCAAACGCAAGTTCACGCGAAAAGCCAGGGACCTGATTCACAAGTGCTAGAGCATCAGCATCCCACGGTAACGAGTTAGCTAGCGGCAAGACCTTCAACTCACGGCCTGGAAATCCCTGGGCGTTCGCACGATCAATTTGCGCTGAGATGTGGAACTGCCACGGAGCGAACACCAGCAGGATCGTTGCAGATGCAATCAAGGCACTGACGCCACCGCGTGGCTTTGCACGAATTGCTAACCACACCAACGCCATCACCACGAAAGCCAAGTGGTCAACTCGCAAATAACAAGCCAGTGCCTGCGTTAGCCCAAACTGTATGGCTGCAACGACACTCGCGGAACGTCGCAGTGACTCGTATGGGAATAAGCCGACAAGGAACAATAACAGATAAGGAACATCTGAATGCAGACCGCTACCCAATACGACAAGGCCCGAGCTTACAGCGACTAAGCCGCCGCCAACGACAGCCACTCGCTCAGACAAACTGCGTCGCAGTAACAAATACAACAGCGGTGCCAGCAACGCTCCGAGCACAACCATCGATAGACGAGCCAAGACAAATGACTGGCCATCGGTAAGCGCCGGCAACAACCAACTCATTCCAGGTGGATACAACGGCAAAGCAGCGTGAATATCTCCAGGCACATCGGCCAAAAGCTGCAGCCACTTCGGAGCATCACCCTCATAGGCAATGGAATTAGGCAGTTCGCGATCAGGCGTAGCCAACCAAAAACACACCCGCACAAACGCACCCAACAGAAACAGACTCAGCACTCTTACGCGGACAGATGCAAACGTCATGGGTGTGGTTAGTTCAAGGTCACGACTGGCGCATTGCTACCAAATGCGAATGAACCATTCGCAACCAACAAGGTTTGAAATGCTAGGTCAACTCCAATCAAGCCCGCTTGTACTGGCAGGGCCAGGTCTATAGATACGTAGTCATCAGTGGTCATGGCCTGCAAGGGAAACAACGCCACGGTAGCCGGATCCAACAGCATCGTCCCCAAGACTCCCGGAGCAGTCAGCCCCGGGCCACGCCCCAAAGCACCAATGGGCAGCAACAAGGTGCCAAGCGAGCTGTTCATACCAACACGCATATTCGTGCCGAGTTTGCCAGATCCAAACAAAGTGACGGCGCCATCATCAACCGCTGCCTGCACATGGAAACCATCGATGGAAGCCTCCACCAAAGATGGTGAAAAGTCCTGTGCTCGCACTCGCACAACCATTTCCGAAGTAAAGGGCGCGGCGAGTGGCAAATCGAGCGGCAGCCACGAGCCGGTAGATACACTACGCGAATACAACGGCCCCCAACTACCACCACCATCACGACTCAACTCGACTAGCAAGGCGTCATTGCCAACGCTTTCACCGTAGAACAGATCCATAGTGATCGATGCTGCACTGACATGCGAAAGGTCCATTACTGGCGAGAGCAGGTCGGTGTAGCCGCTATCTACGTCGTAGCTGCCGACGGAAGCCCCAGGTCGGCCATCGGTCACCCAGCAAAACGAGCCGCCAGGAGTTGTCTGTGTGCCAGGCTGAAGTGTGACCCCGCCCGAAGTCGTCTGCGAAGGTGCGGCACGTTCCCACAGCCCAGTCGTAGCAGTGCCAAGTGCAGCTCGGCTAAACCCAAAGTCTTGCTCAAAGTCATCGTCAATGCATGTTCGCATTGGCACCAACAGCACATCCAACGGCAGGTCCTGCGCTCGACCATCACCCGAGATGCGCAACAGCATCTGCGCAACGCTACCACCAAAGTTAGTTGGCACCGAAAACGTCAGCGGCATACTGCTATTGACTAGACCACCGAACGCGGCAATCCCTCCAAATGAGACCACATTTGTGCCGAGGGCTAGGGTTGGGCTGACGGCTATCAGCTCAACCACCAATGGTGCCTGAGACATGCCGACATTCTGGATCGTGACAACGACCTCACCAGTCTCACCTGGCTCTATAACTAAGTTGCCATTGCCATTAGCTGCTTCGGAGACTGCAACAGAATCGAGCACAAACGCGGCACCAGCAGTCAATGCAGCCTTACGGAACATGCGCTGGTGTCGTCGCGCTATGATTTCAATGGTTGGGCCAACCGGCCAAAATCCTCCCTCATTTGCCCGACCAAGCTCTGCCGTCCATGAGAAAGATCCACGCGAAGCGTGATGGTGATCAACCGATGTGCCCGAGGAGATATAGAGCAGACTTCCCCAGCGACCGTGATTGATACCACTCTCTTGGACCATGAACGCACCGAGCACGTTGTAGGCAGCTACATTGCTTGGATCTGCAGCCTGATACGCCCAAGGCCGCAACAGCACGTCCGTGTAGCTGTGCGAACTGAAGACCTGAACAAACTGTCGCGATGCCGAAAATGCTTCAACCGCAGCTACCTCGGGCTCAGAAAATGGACTAGCGCCGCGATATGTCTCGCTTCCTGTATTGGCCGAACTGCCGCCGTTCGGGGCATTCCAGAACGTCCCATAGTTACGGTTAAGATCGACACCAAATGTACCATCGCCATTGTTGCGGCGATTCTTGCGCCATAGGCCGCCACCATTTGGGTTGCTGGCGTAGTTGAACTCGTAGCCATCCGGATTGACACATGGCACGAAATAAAGCTCGCGCTCATTGATCAAGAATGTTGCCTCTAGGTCGTTACCGTAGCCATCAAGCAACTCGTCCATGAACAATAAGGTCGTAGACAGAGACAACGGCTCCCGCGCGTGATGCAAAGCATCGTAGTAAACCTCAGGTTCACCTTCATCGACAGCTACGTTGTCGCTGATCTTGACCATCCACAGATCGCGCCCCTCAATAGACTGACCTATGCTGATGCGCTGCGAACAAAGATTGGGATATTGCGAGTGGAAGTCATCGAGAATCGACTCCATCTCAGCAAGGGTGTAGTGGCCGCCCATTGCCCCCTGGCCAATCGCCGGGGTCAGAGTATCAACACTCGCAAGACCATGCTGAGCAACCGCTGCTGCATGCGCTACTTCCATATCAGGGACACGAACCAGGTATTTTAGATTCGCCTGAGTCAACAGCTGTAAATCACCCGGTCTAGCGATCACTTCAACTCGCCTCTGACCAAGCAAAGGCTGCCGACAGCCAGCCAGATCTAAGTCTAACGCCAATAACTGCTTTAGCTGAGCAGGGCCGGTCAGTCGGACTTCAACCAGTGATCGGACCATGGCGGCGCTGCTATCGGGCGATTGCGCCGACAACGCTGCTCCGCAGCCAGCAGCAAAGACAATAATGCTAACTAAATGACTGTGATGCATGACTGGTGCAATCTAACGAGAGAACAAAGATATGATTTAACTAACATTCAGATCATACCAGACCTTCCCTAGCGCTGTTGATCGAGATCTATGCGTCTAAAGGCTGGCATCGATCGCGTATTGCCTAGCCAACCGAAATCGTTTTTCGCCACACTCGCGTTCCTTCATAACAACGGTCAAACAAGTGAGTGACAATGCGTCTAGCCCAAACGGTGAATCGATCCGCGTATTGCTGGTTGACGATGAACCAAATCTGCTGCGCGTCATCGCCCGTGGACTCTTACGTTTTGGATTTGAAGTAACCACCGCAGACAATCCGACACTCGCCATTGAGCAGCTTCGCAAGGAAGCCGACAAGTTTGACGTGTTTATCACGGACTACGGCATGCCTGTCATGGACGGAATCATGCTTGCCCAACTAGCGCGTGAAATCCGTGCAGACATGCCAATCCTTTTGCTATCTGGATTTCTAGATTCACGACGCTCGGCTGACGCAATGACTGCGGGCGTCACTCGCGTGCTGTTCAAGCCGATCCTGACCAAGCGCCTTGCAGAACTGATTCTAGAAGTGCAGTCGTCGGACTTATAATTGCCGACAGAAAATCTAGCTGAAGATTTTGAAGGCACCCGTGCGACTGCCCGCATTGGGCTAGGCCAGCTGGTCGTAGAAAAGCACCCGTTGACGCGGCGCTAGCAACTGCCGGCGGATATTCCTGCACTATTTATCGGCAGACACCAAACGATAGATCGCGCCCTTCTTGCCCATGTAGACAGTCATGAGCAACTCGCCGTCAGGCTCTTCCGCATAGCTCGACGGTGGGAACTTAGCCGACTTCAAGGTCACAACTTCATGCACGCCATCTTCACTTTCACGGCATGCCCAAGCACGCTTCGTAATGAAGTCGGAGTAGACGAAAAACCCCTGCAATCCAGGGATCTTGCTGCCGCGGTAGACATGACCGCCCGTGATGGACAGGCCCATTTTGTGAGCGTAACTAGCGACCGGTAGAATGTGTCCGCTAGGTGTCGGCTGGTTACCACGACGCTGGCCAAATTCCTCCCCGGCCTCATAGGTATTCCAGCCGTAGAATCCGCCCTTCACCAAGATGTCGACTTCCTCGACTCGGTTCTGCCCAACATCTCCCGCCCAAAGCTTGCCGGTCACCCGATCAAACGACATGCGCCAAACGTTGCGCAGCCCATAACACCAGATCTCGCCGCGCGCACCCTCCTGACTTACGAACGGGTTATCCTTCGGTATTGCATACGGCGCTTCTGAACTGGCGTTCTTGACGTCTATGCGCAGCACCTTGCCGAGCAGCATCGCAAGACTCTCCGCATTGCCATAGGGATCATTGGCTGACCCACCATCGCCAAGCGCGATATAGAACATCCCATCAGGACCAAACAATATCGTGCCACCGTCGTGGTTACCGAACGGCTGGAACACTTCGAGAATGCGAAGCTCTGTTGATAAGTCGACTGCTTTTTGGCCGTCTTGATCGATCACGGTGTAACGAGCAATGACCGATTGCCGATTGCTCTTACGACTCCCCGTCGCCATTGCGCCTTTTCGCGATTTGATCTTTTCAGACCAGTAAGTCCACACGAAATGATTGTTGGCGTAGTCCGGGTCGAACTGAAAACCGAGCAGCCCTTCCTCCCAATTCTGAGTCAAGACTCGATCACTCAGGTCGAGAAACACCTCGCGATCGGACTTCGTGCCATCACGCGGCACCCTAAACACGAATCCAGGCTGCGTAACAACATATGCAGAGTCAGCGTCTGTCTCGTGAAAAGCGACAAACAGAGGCTGCGTGAACGACTCTTGCGCCGGGAACGCATCGACGTAGTCAATGGCAGGACCGGGCTTTGGAGTAGGCACATCGTCCTGCGCAACGCACGGAAATGCGCACATTGCGGCAAGGGTCAAACTAGATATACGAGATTGGAACACGGACATATTCGATTTGATCAACGCGAACGGGATTGAAAATCTTGCAGAACCTTCCATGCGATCACCTGCAGACATCTAGCGTCTACTTCGAGTAAGCTAACAGTGTAGCCAAGACCGACCGGCGACTGCTGATGAAGTGCACCAAACATTGCGCATGCGCCCAGGTACGATCCTACCAGGGTTGGGTGACGGTTGTCCGCAATCCGCAACGCAAGATCCGCCCCTCGACCATCACAATGACGAACGCTAGGCCAGCGGGAACCACTGGCGCATTGAGCTTGCAACCAACTCTTGAATACGCCGTCAGCAATCTTTCCGTCATCTTTGGTATGAATGTATGTGCCCACGTCATGAACAAAACAGGCTCCGCCCTCCAGCAAGTGCTACTCAACGCCTTCGAAAAGCCCTCGCGCTCCGCTGGGCGGCGATGACCCCGGCTTTCAGACCCAGGTTGGCGTCCTGATGGAGCGTCTTCACCTCACAAGGCCAGTCGACGCCATCGAACACCCGGCGGGTTTCTTCGCATCGCTGCACGTCCGATTCGTGTTGCGGGCGGGGGCCATCCGCGGCAATGAAGAGCTGCGCCGGACGACAAGCCCGCATGCACTCAAGCAGTCCGCGTGCAATCTCGGGACGATTGAACACGATCAGTAGCACTGCAGGGGGAACGATCTTCATTACCTTCGTGAAGCAGGATCGCTTACATGCCCAGACGACAAGGAACAGTCTTATTCTTTACCCCGGGAGCAGCAAGGACATTCAAACAGCGGCTCGGACCACCCGAACCCCGCCACGCCATAGTCGCACCCCGCCGTCAAACCTTCAACCCACCAGAAGCAAAGCCCACATTGCATGAGATGACAGCACGCGATTCATCGGCCTGACCCGATCGGTGAACCAGGCGGCAGTTTGAGCGCCGGAGCGCGCGCCGGCTCGCGGTCTTGACGCTCCAAGAATGCATGTATGCGGCGCTGAATTGCCATGTTGTGAGAGTGTGAGACTGCATCTTCGACATTGGCATCAGCCAACGTCTTCGTGCTAGCCTGAAAGAACAGCAGGTATTCCTCCGACAGCGCTCGAACAGAGGATGCAGCCTTTGAGTTGTTCGCAAGCTCGATCAATCGGTCCACCAGAACAACCTGAACCGCACGCTGCAAGCGACGCAAAGCACTATTGGCTGCTGGCTGATCAGGAAAGACGGTCTTCGAAAGTTCATAGAGAACAACGAGGAAGTTGACCCCCTGGCCGTCATCACGATTCTCAAGCCGCGAAGCACGCTGCGGGTTGAGCAGACCGCTAATCGTCATATCTGCCGCGATAGACGCCATAGCTATTGGATCCAGCAATAGACCAGTAGTCCTAGGGAAGCGCTCGGCAGTACTCGGATGCCCTGGAGGAGCTGGCGGTATTTTCTGCAGCATCCGAGGATCTAGTTGCAGGAAGTCCGGCTTCAACGTCCCCAGCGCAACTCTTAGCGCACGCCGCTGCTGCTCTTCGGGGATTGGCGCAACAGCCAGTTGGCTATCGCCCTTGATCGCGTGGCGATAATCGACGCCACCGATCACCTTGATTGCAGCTTCAAGCTGAAACCGATGATGCAGATAAAGTGGCAACAGCGTGTCTTCAAGTGAAGCTAAACTCGCACCCGGTCGCAGCGTCTCTATGCCAAATTTGCGCAGGCCAATCTCGCGTACACGGAGTTCATTCTCAAGCTGCTTCACCGGATCCGCGCCATTGTCCCACAAGCTCGCAAGGGGATGGCCAGTCGCCGACGAACGCGCATCTTGGTCAGTCAAAAACGTAAATCCTTTGCGGAGGCCAACCCTCACAATGCGATCGAGCTCGACCGCTTCGTCAGCACTATCGTGAAACTGCGAGTAACCGTAGACGATCGCCCACTTGTCATATTCACCAATGCCGTCGTCATACGCGGCCGAGAAGTCTAACTCTCCGGCACTGACCGACACCATGGGCGCGGGATAGTCCATCACTGACTCCCTTCCATAGCTACTGGCAGCAAAGTTATGCGACAGCCCGAGAGTATGCCCAACTTCATGAGCAGCTAATTGACGAATGCGCATCAAGGCCACCTGCTGGGCGAGTTCGTCATCAGCTGCGAACAAATAACTAGCGCTCGGGGAAGCAGCAGCAGCACAAGCTCCACGTTCGGAATATGGAGCTTGCAGACCTACGAACTTCATGTGGTCTTGCCTGACTCGCAAAGATCCGAGCAAGACATTGCCTTTGATGATCTCACCAGTACGAGGGTCACTAATGCTTGCACCATATGACCAACCACGCGTACGACGATGAACCCAGTGGATCATGTTGTAGCGCACGTCCATAGGATCAGCCGATTCGGGCAAGATCTCGACACGAAAGGCATTCGAAAATCCCGCAGTGGCGAATGCCTCTGCCCACCACATGGCGCCCTCCTGCAATGCAGAGCGCACGGGTTCAGGAGTACCTGGGTCGATGAAATAGACAATCGGCTCGACAGGATCACTAACCGGCAGTTGCGGGTCTTGCTTCACCAATCGATGCCTCGCGATGAGGTGACGGTGCATCGACTCACCAAGTGGTGCCGCGTAATCCTGAAACTGCGGACCAAAGAAGCCAACACGCGGGTCAAACCTGCGTGGCTTATAATCACTGTCAGGCAACCGGATGAAACTGTGGTGCTGTCGCAAGGAAACGGCTTCGCCATGCGCAGCCAGTGACACTTCACGATTTGGCTTCTCGCTAGTGAATGTGAGCAGCACCTCCACTTCACTGTTATCCGGAAACGATTTCGTGCGCTCCAGCCAAAGCGCGCTGCGTTGCTTGTCAACCTTGTATGCCGCCTTGTCACCCCCTAGACGACGGCCAGCATTGGTAGCATCCCGAACAAGAAAATCTGTGGCGTCTACAACTACAGATTCACCGGTCACCGCCTTGACCGGCAGTGATGCGATGACTGACGGGGCAAAAGATTCCGCGACCGCCAATCGTTCACGCTCATTTTCGGAGATAGCCCGAAAGCGGAGGTTCTTTGCCAGCACCAGTACTTTTTGACCAGCACGCCGGAACTCGATCACATGCTGCGGACCAAGCGAACCTCGGTCGAGCCCAATCGGATTGGAACCTAACCCCGATGCCTGCGCCGTCGCGTAGAGCAGTTCTTGACCGAACTCTGAGAGCTCAAGGTAGATACGGTCGGCCTTCGCATCGATATGAAGGTCAACAAAGCCCGGCAGATGCCGCATAGCTGTGGTGAACTCAGCAATTGACTTATCACCATCAGGTTTCGCAACCTCGGCCTGCGACGCGATCGGCGCCGCCAGAACAAGCAAGACGGAAAAGTAGGCGGTAAAGGCAGAACTCATGCCTTTACGCATATCCGCAGACCCCCAGATACGAATACAGAATTGCTTAGACTGCCAAAACGTGACGCTCAGGGCACAATCTATGGATGCTCCGACTCCTACTTTTGGCATGCGCCACAGCAGTTACGACAGCGCAAGAGGAACCGCTACGCCAGCAGGGATCAAAGGACAAATTTGGCGCGCGCAACGAGCAGATCGCGTGGTCCCCTTATTCGAAAGATACCAACCACCCCTGCAACAGGATATGGCGGGCGATGTATCTAACGGAATGCATCCCCACTGAAATCGGTGCGGCTTTGCCTAATGAGCACGCGTCGGAAGAACAATTCTTTATGAAGGGTTGGTACTTCGGAAAGCGCGCGGGGTTGGCGAAGGACCGCCGTCAGTTTGGCGGCGACAGCCGACAATTGCCCTTCGAAGGCCTCGACAAGAACAGTAGTAAACAATTCATCGCTGACCTGAAATCGATCGACGGCGGCGTCTTGCGCGAGTTACGGGATCGACCACGTGCAGCCGTTTGGTTCCAGCATGACTTGCTGCGATGCGCTAGGAGGTTGATCGACATCGACAAGAACTCAGAACTACTAGAACCACTGAAGCAATGCATTCAGCGTGTCGCCCTCCCTCGAGAAGTCCTAACCAGCAAGGCTGTTCGCACCGCAACTTTTACTGAGATCGCCGCTCGCATGGACAACTTCAAAGTTGACCACAGCCTCGAAATAGCCCGCGAATCTAGTCGTCTATTCGATGCTGAGTTCGTGCAATTATGGTCTTCGATATACCTAGTGATTCCAAATCACAATCAGACTGCAGCACTAAGTTGGCTACACGCAGGCAAAGGCCGAAAGCCGCTTCCGATCCGCTCCATCGCGCTGCTGGTCCAGGGTATTGTCGCAGTAGATGATCATGGTGCTCCCTGCTCAACAGACCTAGTAATCGAAGCTCGCACGCAGCGACTTAGCAATCGCGCCCCACTAGCGTTTGATAACCCAACGACGACGCGCGATGGGGTCGACCTTGCCATTTGGTCGCTGACGCGCCGGGCCATTCGCGACTATGACTCATCAACTGAATCAGTGCCGTTCACGGAGTTCCGCAAAGTCGACATGGAAAGCCAAGACCTGTTTCGAGACTACGGCTCGCTAAAGCACACGACCTACGCAGCACAATGCACACTATGTCACCGGCGCAGCAATTCTCCCGATGAGCAAATCGCGGGATTCAGCGCCTTACGCATCACTAGCAACCCAAGACAGGCTGCTAATGGCGAAAGACGACAGCTAGCAGAGACCAAGATGCAGCGCTTCATAGACAAGCTGCTGCTCAAGTAATCTTGCGGGCTCACAGCAACTGACAAAGCACCGGCTAGAGATCTAATCGAGCAAGATGCAGGGGATCGAACGGGCCTCACAATGGCTCCGCATCACCTGCAGACATTGACGGTCTTCATGGTGATATTGCAGCAGCGTGTCACCTGGCTGCACTTGGTTAAGCATTCCACGCAGGCCAGGACGGGCGGTGTGGGTGCCGGTCATAGCCGCCGTAAACGCACCCAAGAATGCTCCGAGTAAAAATCCGAGCGGGATCGCAATCGAACTCAGGCCACTAAACATCTCAAAACCGATAGACAGCACCGCGTTCGTGATCGCACCGACGATCGCGCCACAGACAACGGCTAAGGTCAGACCTCTGATCCAACGAGTTGCCAGCTGATCGCGAGCATCGCGGACCAAACTGAATGCATGACGATGGTCAGATGCACGTGGATACCTTCGGATCTTAGCAGTCGCTGCGATGGCGCGAACGGATTCGTCCGCGCCAAAGAATCCACTAGGTTCTCGGCCATCGCCTGACAATACGAACAGGACGCTCATCGCGTAGCGAACCAGTCAGTCACTCGCGCTACTTCGATCGAACCATCGATAGCAGCCTCGCGGTTGCAACCACGAGACCCAAACCAAGTAGTGAACCGGCGACCGGCAACAGCCAGCGACTGCCGCTCACCCAATGTGGGGTGCTCTCGCCATTGTAACGACTCGAGCCATGCACATAACCGGCAGCACTGAGCCAGATCACCATCACCGCCAGAGAACCGCTAATCAGCCAAATGCACTTCTTAGTGAGGCCTGCGTTGATACGAGGCAAAGCAGAACTGCCGCGCAGTTCGACAACCAACCACGAAGCAGTGCCAAGCAAGACCAACGTATCAATACCGACAGTCGCCCCCATTGCATGGCCCATGACCAACTGTGTGCCATGGATCAACGTGTTAAACGGTGGCCATGAGATCACGATGGACGAAAACAGCATGCCAATGGTCCACCATTTCGCCATGCCCAGCCAACCAGCCCGGCCACAGAATGGCGCACCACCATCCCTACTCTTCAAGATCTTGGCCATGTCGAGCATCAGCTTGAGCAAGATGATCACCTCAGCCATCGACACTAAGAACGCAACCCACTTGACGACATCGGTCTGCGGCAGGTGGTATGTGTGGTGCACGTAATTGGTGAAGCTATTGAGGCAGCCGACACCAAACAGCCAGAATGCGACAGGAGACTGGCCGTAGGTTTTGTCGCCTGACAGACGCTCACCGACATAGGTCAGCGCGCCATACATCATAAAGTTGAACGAGCCAACCAACGTACCGCACGACTTCCACTGCACCTGGAGGTCTTTGATGGGACTGTTGAAAACGTCGTCTAGGAGATACGCATGGCCTTCGCAGAACGTGTAGATGAAGAACAGCGAGCCAACGGTCCAGAACCAGATGTAGATAGGCTGACCAAAGAAACCGTGACGCAAGCGTCGCAGCAGGTTCCAAGCAAAGGCAATCCAGCCAACCAGCAGGATGACGCTAAACACTGGGTGAAAGCCCAAGTATTCACGGCCAGTGCTGATTCCCATGAACAGCGTCACAAAGATGCCAGCGCCTGCAACCAGCCAACAAACGGTATGCAAACGGAAGCGCATACGGTCACCGTTCGTCAATCCACCATGACTGCTAGCCAGGTAGTGGTAGACGATCGCGATGCTGCCACCAAAGATCCACAACGACGCAAAGGCAGTATGGACGGGGCGCAATTTCGCAAAGGTCAGCCCCATGTCGTTGAGCGTCGGCGACAGCCCCGGCACATAGTGCAGCGCTCCTAAGGCGCCGCCAAAGACAGCGACCAGAATGCAGGCCAAGGCCATCTGGATCTGGATGCCACACGTCTTGTCTAGCACCTCAGCAGTGGGCTGGTTCATTTCAGTCGAACTACTCATTTGTACTCCCACCAAGGAATCGGTTGCTCAACGCCAACGCCACCGACCATCTCGGCGAGCGTTGCCCGGTCTTCATTCAACCAAGCAAGGAACGCACAGAGGTCATCAATCGTCTCCGCCGGCAACTGACCCCAAGCCTGCATACCGCGATCGGTTCGACCTTCTACAATTGTCGTGCGAACAGCCTTGGCGTCAATGCGAGTCAAGACAGTCGTCAGATCGGGAGCCGTATGCAACCCCAGCGGAGTCGCCTGTAGAGGAACGTGGCAAACGTTGCAGTTTTGCATGAAGGCATCTGCTCCTCTGGTGATCGATTCGGATACGTCCGCATCCTTTAGCCGAGTCTCGATCGCGGAACGAACTGCGAACACATCCAGTGGCTTGTCACGGCGAGGAACGCCTTGGCCCATATAGCTGAGTTCGCCGAGGAACTCTGCGATATAGTACCTTTGGTCTTCGTCGAAATGGAAGGCTGGCATTTGCGCCACCCCCTCCGTCAAAACCTGAGTCAGCCGCTCATCTGTGAGACGTGCCGCTGCATTGGTTAGGTCGGGACCAAGGAAACCACCAAATCCATGGATCTGGTGGCAGCTCTGACAGTTGTATTCATGCCAGATACGACGACCGACCACCGCGTCCTCGCTCAGTGTTTCGAACGTGGAGGCAGTGTCATCGAGATAGACGAGCGCAGTCTGGACCACAAATGCGGACACCAAACTGCCCATCAACAGCTTGCGCTGGAGAAGATTCACAGCGCAACAGGCTAGCCTGCCAGAGCTTTAAATTGGCCCGGAAGCTTCACGAAAAATGGTACAGGATGCAATTTGCTCTATTTCGAGCCAGCGGAGTTAATTGCCGCCATCAGCGCCTTAATCCCGATACGAATGGCCGGTTGGTAGTCTGGGTAGTACTTGCCGCTATGTAAGACAGCAACCGAATCCGACGCAATCATCCCCCGAAGACGCTCTGGGGCGATAGTGCCCAGCCGAAACATGCAAAGCGGAATGCCCTGTTCGCGGAGACGGCCGAAGTCCTCGGCAACCATCGCAGGCTGGATTTCAACCACCTTCGCAACCTTGGCGATGCCCCGGCTAATAGCCTCCGTCAGATCTTTGTCGTTTTGCAGTGCCGGTGTGCTCTCGCTAAAGACAACCTTCGGCTCCTTGGCGCCGACGGAGAGTGCCGCGGCCTGGGCCTTGCGCCGAATCGCCGTCAACATCTTCTGACGGACCTCTTCGGTGTAACTACGGATCGTCAACTGCAACTCACAAGCCGACGAAATGATGTTGTGCTTTTGCCCTCCGTGGATCGAGCCCACGGTAATGACGCAGGCATCTACAGGATTGATTTCTCGGGAAACGATCGTTTGTAGATCCAGCACAAGCTTGGCGGCCTGCACAATTGGGTCAATCGTCATGTGTGGCGACGCACCATGACCAGCCTTGCCGTAGAGCGTGATGTCGCAGCTGTCGACATTTGCCATGGCAGGTCCAGAGCGAATCCCAATTTCTCCTATCGGCAAGTCCGCGGATGTATGCAACGCAATCGCGCAGACCGGCCGTGGAAAACGCTCCAACAAGCCATCTGCGATCATGCGATCCATGCCACCGGAACGCTCTTCCGCTGGCTGTAGCTGAAATACAACCGTGCCGTCAAAGGCATCCTTATGAGTGGCTAGATACCGCGCGACTCCCATCAGGCAAGTCATGTGCACATCATGTCCACAGGCATGCATGATCCCTATTTTGCGACCGTCAGCGCTCTCAGCTCTAATCTTCGACGCATAAGCCAAGCCCGTCTCCTCGGCGACTGGCAAACCATCCATATCGGCGCGCACAAGCACGACTGGCCCATCACCGCATCGCAAGACTCCAACGACACCATTACCGCCCACATGCTCGGTGACCTCAATGCCGACCGCTCGCATCTCTCTCGCCATCAGCGCAGCCGTTTTGACTTCGCGGAATGACAGCTCTGGATTCTGATGCAAATGGACGTAGAGCTCGTCGA
>CBFIIO010000002.1:0-207016 GCA_965662465.1 Planctomycetota bacterium
ACTGCGAAGCGCGAGCCTCTTCCTGGCGGCAATTACGCCGCAGCGATTAGCAGATCGGATTAACAGATCGGACCAGAAAGCGCCCGATCTCTCAGAATATCAGTTCCACTCAACCTTGATCGCGTTGGTAACCCCAACGCCACCGGGCATCGCTGCATCACTGTAGGCCGACTGCAGGTAGAGCGCCCATCCTGGTGGCAACAGCCCACCAATGCTCAGCGGCACCACGAAATCGCCCGTAGCGCCACCGAAGATCGGACCAAGAATGACCGGGCTTGCCGAAACAAGCTGGGAACTATTCCATGGGGATGTCGTTGGATTCGGGAAGACATCGAAGAACAAAAGGCCATTGGCAAAGGCCGGCATGCCCTCAACGGCCAACGTCGCGTTCGGCGTCGCAGCCGACAACACGTCACCACACATCGAAAGCGTGCCCGCTCCAATCGTTGTCAGCGAATAGGTTGGCTGGCAGTAGTCACAGGTGAAGGCCTCCACCTTGAACACGTCGACAGCTGCTTCGCAGATGCTGCCGGGTGACACATCATGTGTCCGGAAGCGCACGCTCACCGTGGCCGTTGGTATCACGAAGTCACCAACACGGAACTGGTTCACGAGCCATTGGTTGTTCAAGTTACCAACACCCGAAACCGTCTCAACCGTGACCCACGTGGAGCCGTTGTTCGAGACCGACACTTCCAAGACATCGGTCGAGCCACTGGAGAAGAACCAACGCTGGTAGCTGATGTAGCCATCAGTACCGGCCATATCTACAGCCGGTGAGATCAGGTCGGTCGGACCACCGTCTACGTCAGCCGTGCCAGCAGCGCCACCAGCAGCGCCGTTTTGCGTCACGAACGCAGACGACGCAGCGCCTGCCTCGGCATCGTCATCGGGAGCAGCGAACTGACCGTTAAAGGTCGTGCCGGTTGGGCTGGCTACTTGCCACGCACCGGTCGAAAGCGACGGGTCGTTGACGACGCTCCAACCAGTCGAGTTGACCTCGAAGTTGTTCTCGTAAAGCGTCGTCGTGCCGACGGCCGCAATCGCTGAGTAATAACCAACTGGGGCCGACGGAGGATCGCTGTAGGCCGAGCCATTGCTACCCTGAGCACTGACATAGAAACGAATGTCGTCAGCACAGTTCGACATCGCCGGCAGCACGGCCTGGAATTGGCCAGGTGCAACATCCGTCATCGCAACCGAAGTGAACGGAGCGTTATTGACTGAGTAGAACAACTCTCCTGTCCCAGCAGTTGGCGTAACGCCACCGATACCATTCGCATCAACGGTCAACGTTTGGGTAGAGCCCGGAGCGATCATGGATGGCAGGCCACCAACGAATTGGAAGGTCAAGCCAATCGGCGGGTCATTCATGTAGACCTGCGTGCCAGTGCAGCGACCGACAACCATGTCCTTGTAGCCATCACCATCGATGTCGAAGACCGCAATGTCATGCGTGCCAGTGAGCGCCGTGGTAGGAATACCACCAACGACTTCGCCAGCGACAATCTGCTCTTGCAGCGTCACGTTTGGCGCATTGGCCAAATTGCGAAAGATGTGCGTACGGCGTGCGCAACCAGCGATATCAACGTCAACATCGGTAACGATGGCGTCGTTCCAACCGTCGTTGTCGAGGTCAGCAATCAAGTTGTTGCCACCGAAGCCATCATCACTGCCACCACCGCTGTATGAGAAAGCGATCGTTGGAGACCAGTCAGCAACACCTGCGGTGTTGTTGCCCAGGTTCAGAATGTAGCGATCTTGACCGTCGTCACTGACGATGATGTCAGGGCGCGAGTCGTTGTTTAGATCACCGACACTGAAGTGATATGGCGCGTTGCCATAGGGGATCTCGTAGGTGCCAAAAACGCCGTGCGAAGGACCATCGTTGTAGCTGATGGATACGGCCTGCGGAGTGTTCAGGGCATCGTCCTTGACGATGTCCAACTTGCCGTCACCGTTCATATCAACGATCTGGACCTGCATGCCAAACGACGACTCAAGCATCGTGACACTCATGCGTGCAGCCGACTGGTCCGTGAAGTAGCCAGTGCCGTCGTTGATCAACAGGCGGTCGTTGACATCCGTCGAGCGAGTGCCGCCTTGCTGGTAGTCGCCGTAGTAAAGATCCTGGTCGCCGTCACCGTCGATATCGCCAGCGGAGACCGCGCAAAAACGGTGCTCCCCGTTGCCCCATCCAGCGTCGTCAATGCGATTGGCATCATCAAAAAGCAAGCCCTGCCACACACCACCGCTCAAGCCTTGGTTGATATAAACGCGGTTGGCGCGAATGTATTCCGGCTGTCCAGCAGTCAAAGTCGTGCAAGTGATGACATCGAGCCAACCATCACCATTGATGTCAGCAATCGCTACATCACGGTCATTGGTTGCATCCAAGAAGCCATTGCTGCCTGCGACAGTCGACATCGTGAGTGTCGACGTGCGGTCGGTGAGCACACCGCCTTCGTTCATCAGAAGGACATTCGGAAAGTGCCCGCCGGAAGTGAACGGAGACTTACGAACAATGACAAGATCAATGTCGCCGTCCTGATCAAGGTCTGCCCAGCCATAGTCCTTCTCTTGCGTATCTCCGGCGACTAGGCCGTTTGATGCAGATAGACGTGACGAAGTTTCGTCGGTGTAAGAAACCCACTGCGCGCATACGGATGGCGCAGAAGCAATGACCGCAAACGCAGTCAGGGAGAATGAGATGGTAGGAAGACGCACAGATACCTCAGCCGTGTTAAGCGCAATCAGGATCGGGGGGACGATCCGGGAATAGAGCAGGGACCTATAGGTTACCCTCTGAAATCGGAATCGATCAACCCGCCGCGCATCCGTCGGTCGATTTTAACCCCCGGCACTTTCGCCGATGCGAATCGGTCTACATATCCGCAGAGACCGGATAAACAGCTACAACGGAACACTCGTGCTCCATCGACCGCGTCACAACAGAGTCGATAACCAAAATGAGACTGGGCTCCTCTCGAGCTTGCAAACCAACTCCACCCAATAACCGTCCCGAGACATTGCCGAAACGGGCTAAGCCCACAGAGCTAGCCGGGAACAGTTACACACCTCGTGGGATTTCTTGGCAATTTTACCTAGGCAGCCAAACGAGACATCTGCCACCGCGTTCACGATCCAGATTTGAACTTTCGGCCCGCCACAGACCTGCCCGTGTATGCCAAGGAACCGTTCGTAACGGCTACTTAGCACCCCGGCAGAAAGCACCGGAACCAGAACGGTTCCCGGCGATTGCTGGCGCTTCTGCGATCGTTCCATAGGATCGTTCCCCGTCATGCTGACCTTCCAGCAATTAATCATCCGCCTGCAAGAGTATTGGGACCAGCAAGGTTGCGCCTTGCTCCAGCCTTACGACATGGAGGTTGGTGCTGGCACCAGCCACACTGCAACGTTCTTGCGAGCAATCGGCCCAGAGCCTTGGAAAGCTGCCTATGTGCAGCCAAGCCGGCGTCCCAAAGATGGACGCTATGGCAATAATCCCAACCGCCTGCAGCACTACTACCAATACCAAGTAGTGCTGAAGCCGGCTCCGGCAAACATCCTCGATCTTTACCTCGGTTCTCTGAAGGCCGTCGGCTTCGACCTCAAGAAAAACGACGTCCGCTTTGTCGAAGATGACTGGGAGAACCCGACACTTGGCTGCTGGGGGCTTGGCTGGGAAGTCTGGCTGAACGGCATGGAAGTGACGCAGTTCACCTACTTCCAGCAAGTAGGAGGCATCGAATGCCGCCCGATCACCGGCGAGATTACCTATGGACTCGAACGCTTATGCATGTATCTGCAAGGCGTCGAGAACGTATTCGACCTCGAGTATGCGGAGGGCCTCAAGTATCGCGATGTCTTCCACCAGAACGAAGTCGAGCAGAGCACCTACAACTTCGAGCATAGCGACGTCGATTTTTTGCTGCAGGCGTTTGACGCGCATGAACGGCAATCACAGAACCTGATGGAGCAGAAGTTGGCCCTACCGGCATATGAGCAACTGCTCAAGGGTGGCCACACCTTCAACCTGCTAGATGCTCGAGGTGCAATTAGCGTCACCGAACGCGCTGCATACATCGGCCGCATTCGCAACCTGGCGCGCGCCGTAGCGAAAAGCTACCTAGACAGTCGAGCACGCCTTGGCTTCCCGATGGCAGACAAGTCATGGGCCGACGAGGTCATGAAGAAGCTGGCTGCTGAAGAGGAAAAGCAGCAAGCGAAGGCAAAGGCCAAGGCTTAGCGGCGCCAGAGGCCAGCTCAGACGCCCCCAAGATCTCGGGGGCGTGCCCTAGTCTTCCGGGCTGTCAACCATCGCGCCCCAGCCATCAACCTGTCCACCATGGACTGCGGCGAGACTCTTGAGCTTCTCCTGCAAATTCATGATGCTCTGGTAGTCCGGCACCATCTCTAGCTCAACCATTACGACCCAACCTGGATCAATGCCCTCTTCCGCATCGCCATCTTCATACTCGGCGGTCGCCGGATGATCGGCAGCCGCTAGGTCAGCTTCGATTGCCTTGGCACGCTGCTCATCTGGAGCATCAATCACAAATTCAATCGTAATTGGCTGCGTCATGTCGACGCCGGATTCAGCCATCGCATTCAGCACATCACCGTCCGCATCTTCGGGATAGGAAGTATTCATTGCGCACGTTCTAGCGCCTCTATGACGCTGGACGAAAGAAAGCAGTCGATACGAATGCAACAAAGTGTCATCTAGACCCGCTAGACTGGTGACATGAAGCCCTTGCTTGGCTGCCTTCTCTTAGCCGTAATCGGAATTGCTAGCACTAGCTGCAAAGCCAACCGCAGCGATCCAGCAGTAACCGAACTACTGAGCAAGAAGGTCTATACGCGTGTTGGCATGCATTTCGAGACCCGGCGTGGACGCTTCGTGATGTATTCAAACAACTACATCAGCACCCCAAACTACGTCCCACCAGGAACTGAGCTGACTCTGAAGAAGGTCAGTGCCAAAGTGGTCGAGCTGATTGATGGGAGCGGCTCTGATTACCAGATCCGATACAGCCCACAGATGTCTAAGATGCAGATGGCAGCTTGGCGCAAACAGCACTTTTCGAGCCAGCCGCTATTCCTACCTGAAGATCTTACTGGCCAAGAACGTCAGGCCATCGTGTTGGGCGAAGCTCGCCCAGGCATGTCTCGTGCTGCGGTATTCCTTGCCGTCGGCTACCCATCACCATCGATCAACGATTCATTGCAGGCGAAATCTTTGATCTACGAAATGCGTCGGTCCTTGTCGTGCAGCATCAAATTCGATGAGAGAGACCGCGTCGGCAAGATCGACATGCGGCGCTAATCGTGCCAGACACTGGCTGACCTACAGCGCGCCTCGGGCAGTCGCAAGAAAAGCAAAGCTCACTATCAGGCACAAACCACGACGGATCTTCAACGGCTTCAGCCGCGGTTCTTGAACCAGGATCGAGATCTGTGATGCGCTTCGCCAACGCGTCGATAAACAACGGGTGATCGTTAATGGCGGGCACGACGATCAAGTCTTTGCCACCCGCCTCTTCAAACTCCTCGCGCAACTCGACTCCGATTTCATCAATCGTCTCGAGACAGTCGGCTGCAAATCCCGGCACCGCGATCGCAATGCAGTCATACTTATCGGCTAGACCGACGACATATTTGTCAGCAAACGGCTGCAGCCAAGGCTCGTCACCAAAGCGAGACTGGAAAACCATCTCCCACTGGTCTCGCGCTAGGCCAAGCTCTTCTGCCAGACGCACAGCTGTGACCTGACAGTGCTCGAGATACGGGTCGCCCTTCGCAATATAAGCCTCAGGCAAACCGTGGAAACTAAAGACATAGAACTGAACGTTCTTGTCGGCAGTGGCGAGACGCATTCGGTCAGCAATCGCGAGGATGTAACCACGGTCCTCATACATTGGTCCCACAAACTGCAGTGCAGGAACATCGCGGCGCAAACAGGCAACCCTCGCAACCTCGGCCTGCAAGGTCCCAGTGGTGGTATTGCTGGCCTGCGGGAATAGAGATGCAACGATGACACTCTCACAACCCTTTTCACGAAGGTGGTCAATTCCTGCAGCTATACGCGGGTTGCCGTATCGCATTGCGACGCATACCTCAAATCCGTCACCCAATTTTTTGGCGAGTGCATCTGCAATTGCCTGACTGTGAAACATCAACGGCGATCCCGCATCTGTCCAAACACGCTTGTAGGCACGCGCAGACTTTGGTGAACGTATCGGCAGGATGATCAAGTTAAGGAGCGCCAGCCAAAACCATCGCCACACTTCAACGACTCTAGAGTCACCAAGGAACTCGCGCAGGTAACGACGCACCGCCGGAGTTGTTGGTTCATCAGGTGTGCCAAGATTCGCCACCATCACACCAACGCGACGCCGAACCTGCTTACCTACATCTTCGATCCGTGTCGGTAGCGGCGGCGGGATGACACGGAAATACATCCATGAGCTCACCAGCATGGCAGCACCGATGCCCGCATAGATTGCGGCAATCGCCGTCCACGAGAACCAACCGGCTGCTGCACCTCCGCGCAACAACATGCCAAGACCGATCATCGAAGCGACCAAGATCCAGGTCTTGCCGGTGAAGACATTCCAGATGAAAGCATCTGTCAGGGCCTCAATGCGCACACGATTGCGACGCGCAGTCTTACCCAGGACAAAACGTCCCTTGGCAGCACCAACAAACGCACCAACGATCAACGAGACAATCGTTGTTGACCAACCAGACTGCTCGCTGGCTAACTCGATCATGGGGACGCTGCGCGTCAACAGCATGCCGCCGACCAGCACCCAAATGATGCCAGCGAAGTTCTTGAGGTTGTTTGGCCTAATCTTCATGAGCTCACCACCTACTTCGACCCATCGAATGCTTCACCACTCAAACCAACATCAGCACCCAACTGCGCTGTCACAGCAACGCCTCGGTAACTATTGCCTCGTAAGCTAAGACCAGGAAATCCCGATAGTAATTCGCTGATGCGTTCCAAGCGCTGCCCGTGCCCTAACTCATATTGCGGAATTGCACTGCGACAACGGACTACGTGGGTAAATGTTGGTGCAATGGACGGATCTACATGCCTCCGTAGCATCGCAACAGCCATATCCACCAATTCCTGATCAAGCATCTGAGTGACGTCTGAATGCAATGCGCCGCCGATCATGACGCGAACAAGCTGGTGCCCAACCGGCGCTTGGTTCGGGAATACTTGCGACGCATAGATCGCACCCAGCACCGGTTGCTTGGGTTCATATGTCAGTAAGCAGCCAAAGCCAGTCATCTTCTTGGGCGGAAGTGGCATTGGCATACCAAGGTAAACCGATGCGAGGCTAACGAACGGGATCTCAGCCAATTCCGATGCAAGCTCGGGCGCAACAGGTGCCAGCAACGGCGCGCTAACATTGGCCGGACATGCTAGCACCAATTCAGCTGCCCGATGCACGCGGCCATCACTCATCGTCACAGTCCAAGCGCCATCCGTAAACTGTAACGAGGCCACCGAGACTCCACACTCGAGAGAATCACCAACTGCACTCGCAAGCCCAGCAGCAAACCCTTGCATGCCATCACGAAAGGTCACCATGGCAGGAGGCGGCGACGCACTCTGCGCCTGCCCCGATTCTTTCTGTGTCAACTTTAACTGTTTGCGTCGATGACGTAGCCCACCAAAAACACTGCCCCATTCAAGCTCAAGCTGCGCGAGCGTTGGGAAAGCGCTCGAGACCTCAAGACGCTCTGCATCGCCTGCAAAGATACCGCCGACCATCGCCTGCACTAATGGCACAGATTCAGGACCGAAACGCCTTCCGCAAAATGCAGCCATCGATTCCGAAGGCGCCTTCGCTGGATGCCTGGATATTCGAGTTTCCCGGGACAAGCGCCACTTGCCGCGCCAAGTTAGCAATCGAGACTTCAACAAGCCAACCGGGCTAGAGGGCACCCTCAGCAACTTGCCGCCGCGTCCGAGCCACCGCGTCGCCGCCAATGCAGACGCATCGACTATCTGATCCTCAATCCCGAGAGCTGTGACCAGTTGCGTGAATTCTTCCGTCGGGCGTATGGATTGCGGACCATGTTCACAGAGATAGCCCTCGCGCTGCTCGCTGCGTAACCAACCACCAGGATGATCGCTTGCCTCGAGCACACGAATGCGCAGCTTAGGCGACTGACGCTGCTTCCAAAAAGCCGTCGCCAGACCCGCCGGACCGCCGCCGACAATCAGAAGATCACTGTCCATCTCATCTAGACCGTGCGCGAGAACATCTGCCGATTGGCTTGACGCTGCTTCTCGAGGTAGGCATCGAATGGCATCGCAACATTGCGCACAAACAAACGCCCAAGTGGCATTACGCGAATGCCCTGATCGTCGAGTTCAATCAGGCCATCAACCGCAAACGGCGCGAGCGCTGCCAGTGCACCACTATAAACGCGATGGAAAGTCTCAGCGCCGCCGTGGTCTGCAAAGTCGAGTTTGAAGCGACACATCAGGTCCAGAATGATCGCGCGGCGCTGCTCATCGTCCTTACTACGACGCATGCCACGTTCGACTGGCAAGCGACCAGCGTTGAGATGCTCGCGATATTGATTCAACTGCTTGACGTTTTGTGCGAACGCCCCAGCTATCTCGCTGATTGAAGTGACCCCGAACGACAACATGTCCTCCGCTTGATGCGTCGCGTAACCCATGAAGTTGCGATGCAGTTTGCCGGAATTAGCAGCCTTGACGAGACCATCTTCAGGCAACGCAAAGTGATCCATTCCAATCGCCTCATAACCGGCATCCTGAAACGCATTCAGAGCTAGCAGGTAGAGATCCAACTTGTCGGAACCAAGCGGCAAATCTTCAACCGAGATGACTTCCTGGTGTTTCTTCAACCACGGGACGTGGGCATAGCCATAACAAGCAAGGCGATCCGGACGCAGGCTAAGGACTTGCGTAATGCTCTTGCTAAAGTTGCGGCGAGTTTGATGCGGCAAACCATAGATCAGATCGAGGTTGACCGACTCGAACCCTAATTGCCTCGAAGCCTCAACCAAGTAACGAGTCTCTTCAAACGGCTGGATACGATTGATCGCCTTTTGAACTTGTTCGTCAAAGTCCTGCACCCCCATGCTGATGCGGTTGAATCCACATTTTCGAAGGGCTTCTAACTGCTCGACACTGGTAACTCGCGGATCGATTTCGATGCTGATTTCCGCTTCATCAGTGTGCGGATAAATCTCCAGCAGTCCCTGAAACAAACGTACCATCTGGTCGGGCGACAAGAATGTCGGCGTGCCACCGCCCCAGTGATGCTGCACAACTGGACGACTCGCCTGCAGAGATACACGTGCAAGCGCTGCTTCGCGAAGAACCTCTTCTACGTAGCGATCGCCGTTATTTGGATCGCGCGAGATGATCACACTGCAGCCGCAGTAGTAGCACATGCTCCGACAAAACGGCAAATGCACATACAGCGACATACCGACACCACTCTGCTGATTGGCGCGCAGCAGACTTGCACGATGATCATCTGGCCCAAAGTCACCGCTCCAAACAGGCGCCGTTGGGTAACTCGTGTAGCGCGGACCCGGCTGGTCGTATCGCGTCAGTAGATCATGTGGAACGTCTAGACTCATGACTTCCTTACTTCATCCACAACGATTGATATCTGATCGGGATCTACGTGCGGTAAGATGCCATGACCTAGGTTGAAAATGTGCTGATCGCCAGCATCACGACAAATTGCACCGACCTTACGGCGCAGTGTCGCTTCGTCGCAGAACAGTGCGGTTGGGTCAAGGTTACCTTGCAACGCGTACTGTGCAGGCACACGCCGCCGCACTTCTCCGATCGGCAAACGCCAATCAAAGCCAAGTACATGACCAGGCGACTGTGCCATGCGATCAAGATGCTGTGCAGCACCATTCACGTAGTGAATTGCGACGGCTTCGGCGTCGCGCGCGGTCTGCAATAGCATGTCCGTATGTGGCGCGCACTTCTCAGCCCAATCCTCAGTGCTGAGCACCGAAGCCCATGAGTCGAAGACCTGAATCGCATCACATCCGGCAGCAACTAAAGCCTGTATAAGTGGCCTCTGGCAATCCGCGATCTTCGCCAGCAACGCAGAGAAAGTAGCCGGATCGCGATGCATCAATTCGCGTGTGCGATCCCAATTCTTACTGCCGCGACCTTCCGTCAAGTAACACGCCATCGTGAATGGAGCGCCGACGAAGCCAATCAAGGCGACCGACGGGTCAAGCTGCGCACGCACTAGACGAACGGTGTCTAGCATCGCTGTCAAATCACGCTCAGGATCAGGCACTGTTAGAGCCTCGACCTCAGCCATCGTGCCAACCGTGCGAGCTAAAACTGGCCCTGGCTGATAGTCCAAACCAATGCCCATCGGGGGCACTGGAATCAGCAAGTCCGTAAACAGAATCGCTGCGTCCAAGCCGTAGCGCCGAATCGGCTGCATCGTTACTTCGCAAGCAGCCTCTGGCGTATTGCAAAGATCTAGAAACGACATCTTGCTACGGACCTCACGATACTCAGGCAAGTATCGCCCGGCCTGCCGCATGATCCACAACGGTCGCCGCGAAGGCTTGCCGCCGCGAGCTGCAGTTAAGAAGTGGCCTGATGGATCACCTTGACTCATGGTTATGCCGTCTCAAAGGTTTTGGCCATCGCTTGACCGAAGGCTTTGCAAGCAGTGTCAATGTCGTCAGAGGTGTGCGCCGCAGACAAGAAACCAATCTCATATGCGGATGGCGCCATGTAAACGCCCTGCTCTAAGCAAGCGGTATGGAAACGGCGATACATGTCCGGAGCGACGTCCATCACGCACTCGGCACAAGTAGGTGCGATCCGCCCGCCGAAAGAGAACCAAAAGAGTGAGCCCATCCGACAAAACGCTACGGGCCAATCATTATCCTGAAGCATCGCCTGAACACGCGTTTCGAGTTGTTGACCCAACGTCTCCAGGTAGTCATGAACCGAATCGCGTCGCAGCACAGTCAAAGTTGCGTGACCCGCAGCCATGGCTACCGGGTTACCACTGAGAGTACCCGCCTGGTAGACTGGGCCGAGAGGAGCCAAGGACTCAAAGTGCTTTGCAGGGCCCGCAAACGCACCAACGGGCATGCCACCGCCAAGAACCTTCCCAAACGTAACTAGGTCAGGAAGGATGTCATAGTGAGCCGCTGCACCACCAAGCCCCACGCGGAAACCGCTGATTACTTCGTCGAATATCAACAGCGCGCCGTGCTTCGTGCACAGGTCACGTAATTTCTGCAGATACTCGCGACGCTGCAGCAACAAGCCATTGTTAGCTGGCACTGGCTCAATCATCACAGCAGCCAAATCATGACCGCACTCTGCAAAGAACGCATCGAGTGCCTCATCATCGTCAAGAGGCAGCACACTGGTCCACTTCGCGGTGTCCGCTGGCACTCCAGCCGATGAAGGCTGGCCAAAGGTGGCCGCACCACTACCGGCAGCAACCAATAAGCCATCACTGTGGCCATGATAACAACCAGAGAACTTCAGTAGACGGTCACGGCCCGTTATGCCTCTCGCCAGTCGGATAGCTGACATTGTCGCCTCCGTACCAGAAGACGTGAAGCGCACCTTATCGATGCCTGGGTAGCATTGCTTAACCTGCTCGGCCAAATCGACCTCACCAAGATGTGGCGCACCAAAGGTCAAGCCCCGAGCAGCCGCATCTTGAACTGCCTTCACAACCTCGGCGTTCGCATGGCCGAGAATCGAAGGCCCCCATGATTGGACGAAATCGAGATAACGATTGCCGTCCGCATCTACAAAGAATGCGCCTTGAGCATTCTTAAAGAAAATTGGGGTGCCATCGACAGCACCAAAAGCACGCACTGGCGATGAAACGCCACCAGGAAGCGAAACCAAAGCGCGCTCGAAGAGAGCACCACTATTCGACGTGTCAAAACTCATTGGTTATCTAACCACCCATTTTCGAGGGCGGCGCGGGCGTGATAGGTAATCAAGATGCTGGCACCAGCGCGGCGGACAGCAGTGAAGTGTTCGCGCACTAACTGACCACGGTCGGCGAGCCCCTCGCGCGCTAAGAGCTCTACAGCAGCGTATTCACCACTGACCAAATAGGCTGCGATAGGCCGTTCTGCAACTGCAGCGATGTCCGAGATGATATCGAGGTAGGCCAACGCAGGCTTTACCATCAGAATATCAGCGCCTTCCTCTTGGTCGAGCATCGCCTCGCGAACTGCTTCCTTGCGGTTGCGATAGTCCATCTGGTAGCCCTTGCGATCCTTAGGCCCGACGTCTTTGGGAGCTGAATCCGCGGCTTCACGGAAAGGCCCGTAGAAGTTCGACGCGTACTTAGCCGCGTAGCTCATTATCGAGCGGTCCTTAAAGCCACTCTCATCTAGACCGTCACGAATGGCGAGAACACGCCCATCCATCATATCCGACGGGGCAATAACATCCGCTCCGGCCTGCGCCAAGGTCACAGCTTGCGCAGCGAGTCGCTCGAGGCTCGAGTCGTTATCGACGTCCCCTTCATGAAGCAAACCACAGTGCCCATGATCGGTGTATGTGCAGAGGCAGACGTCGGCCATCACCGTGATGTCAGAACCGAATCGCTCTTTCAATGCTCGTACCGCCTGATGTGCTGGCCCATCAAGATCTTCCCCTGTGCGCCCCTCCGGATCCTTATCCTTCGTGACCCCAAACAACAACACGCTGCTGATGCCCAGTTTTCGATCAGCCTCAACACGGCGCAGCAAGGGATCAATGCCCATGCGCGCAATCCCAGCCAGAGAGTCAATAGGCTGCTCACCGTCCTGTTGCGCCAATGCAAAGTGAGGTTGCACAAAGCAATCAGGCGAAATGTGGGTCTCCGCAACGAGATCGCGAAGAGCGGCGGTACGACGCAATCGTCTTGGGCGATCAAGCATTAGGTATCTCCATGCAGGTCTGAATCAGCGCGACAGCAGTTGGACTTTCTATGATTCCGTCGCAATGAACATGAGCATCCGTCATTGCGGCAGCGGTCGAAGGGCCAATCGCCAAATGGACGGCTGGCCGCTGAGACAGTAGGGAAAACGCACGCACCGCTGATGGACTCGTAAATACTATGATGGCGTTATCAATTTCGGGCAGCACAACATCTTTGAGTGGCTCAGTTCGATAAAGCGGCAAGGCCGTAACCCCGACGCCATGCCGACGCAGACCCTCCTCAAAAGCCGGATGCCGATCTTCTGCACACGGAAAGAATACACCGCCGTCAGGAATGTCTTCGCTAGCAATGTGCTCGGCAAGCAAGCCACCGCCGCTACCACTGGCGGCAACGCGAACCTTCATGCCATGACGTTCGGCAGCAGCAGCCGTTGCGGGACCACCGGCAAACGCAGCCATACCTCTTAGATCAAGACCATCGACCTTGGCACAGAACAAATCGACAGCACGAGCGGACGTGAAAGCCACCACCTTATTGGCAAGCTGGTCACCTGAAATGATCACGCCGTCATTGGGGATAATCTTAGTCACTGCCGCATTGTGCAACCGAGCACCTGCAACGGCTAGCGCGCTGTCAAAACTGCCGCTATGACCGTCAGGCCGCAGCATCACGATGTCCTTGCCACGCAGTGGGGCGCCGACCATCAACCGCCAACGCTCCGCCACATCGGCGGCCATTTGCATCGGATCATCGCCTTGCAAATCAACGAATACAGCCGCAGCCTGTGGCAGGGTATGTTCAGGATTGGTGTAGTATGCAGCCTGCATCCGCACTGCAGGACCACGGGCCGGATCCTGCGGTGTCGCCAATACCCCTAAGGGCATCGAGCAACCTCCGCCAAGGCGATACAGGACATCGCGCTCGGCATTAACGCACATCGCAGCTACCGGATTGTGCAACTTGGCGAGCAGCCCAAGTACGCGCGAATCATCACCACGACACTGGACTGCCAGGGCTCCTTGAGCGGGGGCTGGTGTAGACCAGGAAACAGGTAGCTCATGCCGCTCTAAGCCATCTAAAGGCAACTTAAGGCGGTCAATCCCGGCAGCGGCAAGAACGACCGCGTCATATTCACCACGCCGAACTTTATCGATCCGGGTAGGGACGTTGCCCCGAATGTCTTGAAACTTAAGGTCGGGGCGCAGGCATTCCAGGGCGGCCCGACGGCGGTATGACGAAGTGCCAACGCGACAGCCAGCGCGTATCGGCACTGATTCGGCAGTCGAATCGATAGCCCCTGGCGCGCAGATCAACACATCTTGCGGAGAGCGTCGCTCGGGCACTGCTCCAATCACCAAACCCTGCGGATCGCACACCGGCAGATCCTTCATGCTGTGAACTGCCGCATCAATACGACCTTCCCGAAGAGCGTTCTCGAGTTCCTCGGTGAACAAGCCCTTGCCACCGATCAAGGGCAGTGGCTTATCCAAAATGCGGTCTCCGCGCGTCTCAATGACATCGATTCGCACCTCTTCGCCGGTGGCAGATGTCAGCGCCGCGGCCACCATGCGGGATTGGCAGAGGGCTAGATCGCTGCCCCGGCTGCCAAAGACAATCACTTCGCAGCCCTCATACGTTTTAGGTCTTGAATGTGGATGTGGGCGTTTCGACGGGCAGTTTTGGTCATCAACGCTCGTAACTGTTCACGATCAGGATTTTGAAGATGGCTCAAGTGAGAACCAAATGCCTGTTCAAGCTCAGCTAGAGCGCCCTCGATATGCAAATCGACAACGCGACCAAGATCTGGACGACCACTCTCAACCTCGCTCCAAAGTCGTCGAGCGATGGCTCGTGACTCGACAACTCCGACCTCACGAGTTTCGGCGTAGCAACGCTCTTGTTCTACAGAAAGCACCGACAACTCATCCAAAGACACAATTGTCGGAAGGCCATCGCTTGGCTGCGATGCCCGCAGATCAGGCTCAAGAATTGACGGTTGGCTGATGTCAACTACGACCTTCAAGCCGCGTGCACGGTCAAGACACAACAGCGGCTTGTCACTTTGAACAGCATAAACAACTCCGTCGAGTTCAGGGCGCTGCATCTGGAACTCATGGAGAGACATCGCACGGCCACCGAAGTGACGCGCCAACCCTTCGGCCTTGGGCAGCGAACGGTTCACGATCAGTACATCGCGCACCTGGCGACGATGCAGAGTCTCGATGACCAAACGGCCGGTCTCGCCAGCACCAACAACGGCAATACGCTTACCTGCCTTGATGACCTGATCGGCCGCCATTGAGGCTACCGACGCAGGAAGTTGATCGAGACCAATCTGACGACGCAGTTGACGAGCAGCAGGCAGCAACCGAGTCCGCAACATCTGCAATCGGCGACTCAGCAAGCCCAAGGCTTCAGCCTTGCGAAACGCCTCTCGGACTTGGCCCAAGATCTGGGCCTCACCGAACACCATCGAATGCAGACCAGAGGTGACTGCCAGAAGCATGTCGACCGCCTCCTCATCCGAACATGAGCGCAGCGGCACTTGGGTGCCCAGCAAGTCGACCTCATCGATTTCAGCTGCGCTGTCAGCGAGCTCAACCAGAACCTCAAGCCGATTACAGGTCGATACCAACAGTGCTCCACTGATGCTGCCCTGCTCACTCAACTCAAGCAATCGAGCCTGGATCTTCTCGGATCGCGAACTCAACCTCTCGAGCAACGAAGGTGGCGCCAATCGGTGGTTACTTCCGATAAGTCGCAGTCTGGTCATGTGGTTAGAAAACACCTTAAACAATATACTTGTGTCATCGGCGGGTCATTCGTAGGAAGGCCTCGCTCAACGTCACGCCAATGTCACGCAGCGGTTTGTCCGGCGTCATCGACTCAATCGATTCAAAGAGTGCGACATGACCCGCAAACACCCGGGCGAAATTTGTGTATATGACGAAATCGGAGCAATCGGGAGGCACCAACCCAGCAATAGTGACGATTCATTTGCGACCAATTCTCGGCCGCGAGACCGGCAGATAGACGCCGCTCAAGCGACGATCAACTGGCCGTAAAGCAAAGGATTGGTGAGGGGGAAAACGGACCGCGCAGCTAGGCAGGAACTGCCAACGCGGCTAGATCATCGCACCCCAACCATCAACCTCGCCTCCGAACGGCTTGGCTAGCTCATCCAGCTTAGCCTGGATATCCACAACACGCTGATAATCTGGCACTATTTCCATGATTACGTAGATCGTCCAAGACGGTTCATCGCAACCATCTTCCTCGTCCTGATCCTCGTCCTCGTGAGCCTGATCACCTATCTCGGCTACACCGTCCTCAACCCCGCCATCGTCGTAAACGAGATCCGCCGGGTAGCCGGCCGCACGAATGGCATCCGCAATCTTCTGGCCAGACGCCTCGTCCGATACCGCGACCTGGAAGTCAATCTCCAGCGGCTTACTCAAATCGACGCCGGCTTCATGTAGCGATTCGAGAACAGCACCATCATCATCGTCAGGGAAGTTCGTCATTTCGGCAGCGATGCTCGCCGATGCGTGCCTGCTTCTCAATGGTCATGATTGGTAAGCAGCCAGCTAACTAACACCAAAATCACGGTTACAGCCCTGTCCAGTCGGTTGCAGCCACCTCAGGGCAATTACTAGCGACTGGCTTGGTGCATCGACAAAGTCTCAGCCGATTGGCAACCAGCAGCCTCGATCCAAGAGCTGAGTGCAGAAGCAATGCATCAGTAGCTAGCGAGTGCCGCAAACCTTCATTCGTAGCATCACCGTTGGGATTGAGGGATCTGCCCGGCTTCGTGATCATCGCAACCGAGACCTAGGCAAGGTGATCAATTGCCAAGACGATCATCGAGCAAGTCCCAAACGCACGGAGACCTCAGCGGATTCTTTAGCGCCAGAAACTAGGATCAACAGCTCCTCTATCCACTGGGCTAACGAAGCTCTCAATCCCAACTTCGACCCCACCAATCGCTCGAGAATAGAGCCGGACGAGCCCCCCATTCCGATGCATGCAACTTGCGCCATCCATGCTCGCCAATTGAGCCATCCGCGAATACGCGAACACATCAACCAAACTTCGGCTGACCAAGTCGTGGGATTCTGCCGCCGAAAGAATCCCGGCGGTATCTCTTCGATGCCCGCCAAATGAACGTAAACAGCTAATTAGAGACTATATCTGACCAAATCCAAACCTCGTAATGCGCGTCAAAGCCGCTTGTCTATGGCCCCCGCCTCTTCACCCCCTAGGATCTCTGCTTCAATCATGACCACGAAGAGCCTGCTAGTAGAACTGTTCGTCGAGGAGCTGCCCCCAAAGTCGCTAAAAAGACTCGGCGACGCTTTTGGGGCCGTCTTGGTATCGAGCCTTCGTGAGCAAGGTCTGACCGCTGCTGAAAGCGGCGTCACGACTTTTGCCACACCACGCCGACTGGCAGTGCTCGTTAAAGACGTAGCAACACGCGCCGCAGACCAGCCTGTCGAGATCAAGCTCGTGCCCGTCAAAGTTGGGCTCGATGGCGACGGCCAAGCGACCATGCCCTTAAAGAAAAAGCTCTCGGCACTTGGTGTCGACGAGAGTGTCATCCCTTCGCTGACCAGAAAGAGTGACGGCAAGAACGACACCCTCTGGCTAGAGCGAGTCGAACCAGGTGCAGACCTGGAGACAGGGCTTCAGAAAGCACTGGATGAAACCATTGCGAAGCTGCCGATCCCGAAGGTGATGACCTACCAACAAGCAGACGGTTGGAGCAACATCAAGTTTGTGCGGCCGGTTCACCGCTTGGTAGCGATGCACGGTGGTGAAATTGTCAATGTTAATGCACTCGGGGTGCAATCGAGCAACGTGACTGAAGGTCATCGCTTTGAGGCTCCCAGCGAGACCGTGACGCTGAGCGATGCTGACACATATGCTGAGCAACTACGCACAGACGGTGCAGTAATAGCTTCCTATTCCGAGCGGCGCGCAGACATCCAAAAACAACTACTCGAAAAATCGAAGTCCGAAGGATTGACTCCTATCGAAGATGACGACTTGCTTGATGAAGTCACATCACTAGTCGAGTTACCAAACGTGCTGCTGTGCCAGTTTGACGAGGACTTCCTATCAGTGCCTCCCGAGTGCCTCATCCTAACGATGAAGCTCAATCAGAAGTACTTCCCGATGCTCGATGCAACGGGCAAGCTGACCAACAAGTTCTTACTCGTCAGCAACATCAAACCTGAAGATGCCAGCGAGGTCATTGGCGGCAACGAACGCGTCGTTCGGCCGCGACTAGCGGACGCAAAGTTCTTCTTTGACCAAGACAAAAAGAGCACCCTAGAGGCACGAATCAGTGGTTTAGACAAGGTCGTCTACCACAACAAACTTGGCACTCAAGGCGAACGAGTCGCCCGCGTGCGCGCCATCGCGAAGTCAATCGGCAGCCTGTTAGATGGCGAGGCAATGGCTTCACTTGCAGACCGTGCAGCCAAGCTAGCTAAGGCTGACTTGTTGACCGAGATGGTTGGCGAGTTCCCAGAGTTGCAGGGCATCATGGGCGGCTATTACGCACGTCATGACGGCGAAACAGCGTCGGTTGCGACAGCAATCGAAGATCACTACAAACCACGTTTTTCAGGCGATGAATTGCCAAGGGATTCGGTTGGGGTTGCGGTTGCACTGGCCGACAAGCTCGAAACACTGGTAGGGCTGTTTGGTATCGGCCAGGTGCCAACCGGCGACAAAGATCCCTTTGCCTTACGACGGCACGCGCTCGGCACAATCCGCATGCTGGTAGAGCGCGAGTTACCACTGAAATTGGACCAGTTGATTGCATTGGCTGTGCCAGTATTTGGCGACAAAATCAAAGATCCCGAGAGCAAGCTACAAGACTTCTTCTTTGACCGCCTTGCCACATCTCTCAAGGATCAGAGTTACACGCCGCAAGAGATTGATGCGGTCGTTAGCCTGCGACCGCAGCGCTTGGCTGATGTACACGCGCGCCTAGCCGCGGTACGCTCATTCTCTAAGCTTGCAGAGGCGGAGTCATTGGCAGCCGCCAACAAGCGCATCGGCAATATTTTAAAGAAGAGTAAGGACACAATCCTCAGCACGATTGATGTTGAACTTCTACAAGATGATCAAGAGAAAGCGCTTCACAGTGAGATGAGCAAAGTTGCTGGGAGCGCTGGACCAGCATTTGACACTGGCGACTACGCAACAGCACTCACCGCTTGCGCTGCACTGAAGGGCCCGGTCGACGCATTCTTCGACAAGGTGATGGTTAACGCCGAAGACAAGGCCCTGCGCGCCAATCGCTATGCGCTGCTCAGTCAACTTCACAACCTGATGAACCGCATCGCGGACTTGTCAAAGCTGGCCTAAACAAACCAATTCGTGCATAGCTGAGAATCCAGCGCGGCGACCCTTCCGAACCTCAAGGCCTTGTCGCTGCATCCGCCTACATCGCCACCCAACGAATCGTAACTTGGTCGATCTCTCTCGATTTCCCCGTCGGCGCTACACGCACGGCGCAACTCCTATCGAGTATTTGCCGAACTTCACCGCGGCAATGGAAGGACCACAGATCTGGATCAAACGTGATGATCAGCTGGGGCTAACACCCGGCGGCAACAAAACTCGCAAGCTAGAGTTTCTGGTCGCCGAGGCCCTAGCAAATGGTTGTGACACGCTGATCACTTGTGGCGCACCACAATCTAACCACTGCCGCATCACACTGTCCGCTGCGATCAAAGAAGGACTCAAGTGCCGCTTTGTCATCGAAGAGCGAGTGCCGGGAAGTTACGACGAAAAGAACAGCGGCAATAACTTTCTGTTCCAGTTGATGGGCGTCGAGGCCATCACTGTAGTCCCTGGCGGCAGCGACATGGCAGCAGAGATGAAGAAGATTGCCGAAGCACTCAAAGTCGAAGGCCGCAAAGGCTACGTGATTCCTGGCGGTGGCTCGAACGCACTTGGAGGGCTTGGCTACGTTGCCTGCGCACAAGAACTGCAGCAACAGCTGCTCGAGCAAGAGCTGCACTTCGATCGCATCGTGCTCGGTTCAGGTAGCTCGGGAACGCACGGAGGCATGGTCGCTGGCTTCCTCGCGAACAGCATCGAGATTCCGATAATCGGTGTGGGAGTCAGTCGTGATCCAGAAGACCAGGCACCGCTTGTTCAACGTGAGGCACAGGCAGTCTGTGACCTGCTAGAGCTAGGTGTCATTGTTCCTGAACACAAAGTGCAATGTGTAGGTGGCTATTGGCAGCCAAAGTACAGCCTGCCCAACGCAACAATGGTGGAAGCCGTGCAGCTACTGGCGCGCACCGAAGGCATCCTGCTCGACCCGGTCTACACTGGTAAAGTCATGGCGGGGATGATGGGCATGATCCGTGACGGCTCCATTCAAAAGAGCGAACGCGTGCTGTTTCTTCATACTGGCGGTGCACCATCCCTGTTTGCTTACCAAGATGTGTTACTGACCCGCACGAACCAGTAACTTCGCCCGGCCATCCAGAGTAACGATAAGCCCTGCAACTAGCTGAGAGCGCATCCGCCGCTGTCACCGCCAATTTACGGCATCCAAACCTAGCCACAAAAGCCAGGATCTATCGATGCCTCAGACCTCTCGCAACCGATAATCATTTCATGTCAGACGCGACGGCTAAATTATGTGCCGACAACCCTTTTAGCTGCGCAAGCAAGCTACCCCTGCAAGCCCCAGCCTTCGATCTGATCCGAGAAGAGCACTATGTGCCGGCGTTTGATGCTGGAATGAGCCAGAACCTCATCGAGGTTCAAGCAATCGCATCACAACAAGCCGCGCCAACGTTCATCAACACCATCGAAGCGCTTGAACGCTCTGGTGAAGTCCTTGACAGGGTTGCCCATGTGTTCTTCAACCTGACGGGCTCAACAGTCACCGACAATCTGCAGAGCATCCAAGCAGAAATATCGCCCAAGCTAGCGGCGCATCGTGACGCCATCTGGCTCAATCGTGAACTGTTCGCTCGAGTCCAAACGGTCCACGCCAACTGCCAAGACTTAACGCCTGAGCAACAACGCCTCACGGAGCGCTATCACGTCGCATTTGTGCGCGCCGGCGCGATGCTTGATGACGACAAGCAACAACGTATTCGCGAACTCAACGAACAGGCTTCGAAACTGACTCCTAAGTTTCAAGAGTGCCTGCTCGCCGACACCAAGGCGCTAGCAGTAATTGTTGAGACCAAGGACGAGCTGGCGGGGCTCAGCGACGGGGATATCTCAGCAGCTGCACAAGCAGCCAAAGATGCTGGTCACGACGGCAAGTTTTTGCTCACGCTGCAGTTGCCGACATCACAAGGCATCCTGTCTTCACTGAGCAACCGCGAGACACGTAAACGGGTCTACGAAGCTTCGTTTGGTCGCTGCAACCAAGGCGATGACAACGACACCAAGTCGATCATTCTGCAACAATGCGCGCTGCGCTCGGAACGCGCCGAACTGCTCGGCTACGCAACACATGGCCACTATGTGCTAGACGACGAAACTGCAGGTTCACCGCAAGCTGTGCGTGAAATGATGGGCAGCATGACCCGTGCCATCGTCAACAAAGCGAAAGACGAAGCCGCCGAGCTACAAGCTCATCTCGACACCACTGCAGCTGGCACCAAGCTCGAAGCATGGGACTGGTCTTGGGTTGCTGAGCAGGTCCGCAAAGAACGCTACAACCTCGAAGAAGCTGAAGTACGACCGTTCTTCGAGATGGATCGCGTGCTGAAAGACGGCATGTTCTTCATGGCCAACCAGCTCTATGGCATCACGTTAACAGAGCGTACCGACCTACCGGTCTACCACGAAGACGTCCGCGTATTTGACGTGCTCGATGAAAACGGTGAACAGATCGCCATGTTCTACGCCGACTACTACGCTAGGCCAAGCAAGCGTGGCGGAGCATGGATGAGCAGCTTTATCCGCCAATCAAACCTGCTCGATCAAAAGCCTGTCGTTGTCAACGTCATGAACATCAAAAAGCCGAGCGGAGGGCCAACCTTGCTCAGCTTTGACGAGGTCACAACGATGTTCCACGAGTTTGGACATGGTGTGCATGGGATGCTTAGCAAAGTCGAGTATCCAATGCTTTCGGGCACGAGTGTGCCGCGCGATTTTGTGGAGTTTCCTTCTCAGTTCCACGAGGACTTCGCCTTCCAACCGGAGGTCCTCGAACGTTGCGCTAAGCACTACGAGACCGGTGAGGCAATGCCAGCGGAACTAACCGACAAGATCCAACGCGCTCGCAAATTTGGCCAAGGGTTCGCCTCGCTCGAATACATCGCCGCTGCATGGCTAGATCTTGCTTGGCACTCACAGTCCAAGGATGCCGAGATCAGCGATGTAGAAGCATTCGAAAAAGAAGCCCTTGAAGCGGCTGGCGTTGCCTACCACCTAGTACCACCACGCTATCGAACCACCTACTTCGCCCACATCTGGGCTGGCGGCTACTCGGCTGGTTACTACGCCTACCTATGGAGCGAAGCACTCGCCGCCGATGGCTTCTCCTACTGCATGGAGAACCATGGCATGACCCGCGAAAACGGCGAGCGATTCCGTGACACAGTTCTGTCTCGCGGCCTAACCCAGCAGCCGATGGATATGTTCGGGGCGTTCCGAGGGCGCGCTTTGGATACGACGGCTGTATTGAAGCGACGCGGATTGGCCTAACAGGCGAACCTAAGAGTCGAACCTAACAGTCGAAATCGTCACCGCGTTGCGCGTTGCGCGTTGCGGTTCTCGAAACGGGCCCATGCCCAACCAGCACACCAAATCGCGAAGCCAATCGCATGAATGGCGAGTAGTAGCTTCCAAACCATTGGCAGCCAGTTATTGAGCACCGCTGACAACGGCCCAAAGCCTATGCCAGCAGCGGATGGCACGAGCACACCTGTCGGAAGCAGCATGGTCTCAGGCTCAACCATCGCATTGGTGGGCCACGCCGTTGACGCCCAAGGCGGTACGATCCAGAACAGCACCTGCGTTAGCAGCAACAGCACAGCGAAGGCCAATCGATTGCGGTTGCCAACAGCCAGAAAACGGCAAGCTGCAAAGATCAAAGGCAGCAAGATCAGATTCGAGTGACGGGCCCAATCGAAAGCGATGCAAAAGATCACGAAGATCCCCAAACCCACCAACCACAGATGCCAGCGTTCACCAACTTGACGAGTGGTGTGCTGATGCCACGCAAGCACAGCCAACACCGGGCCAAAAGCACACGTGTAGTGCACCGCCGCAAGATTCCAGACGACCAGGGAGCCGCCAGGAAACAGTGGATTAGCCAAAAAGTAGTCGACGCTATACGTCTCGACGACGTTGGCTTTGACCCAAAAGTAGAAAGTAGCGTAAGCCGTCAATACAGCGCCTAGGCAAACCGCATCCAACTGCCAACGCGAATCTTCTCGGCGCCGCAAGAACCACAACCAAGGCACCAAGAATACGGCCAATTCGTGATTCAAGAGATTGACCAGCAACAGTGACCACATCACGACTGGCTTGCGCGCAGCAACAATCATCCACAAGAAAAACGTGTAGCAGATCGGGTCGGTATAGCCGGACCAATGCAACTTATACATCTGCACCGGCGCGGTGATCGCAACCGCAAACGTCACCAGTAGCGCATCGAGGTAGAGACCTCGGAGACGCATGACGACGAAGAACACCGACATCAACATCACCGCATGCAGCGCATGCGTAAAATCGATATAGCTTTCGCCGTTGAGCCCACTCAACCAGGCCAAAAACGGTACCAAGGCACGGTGCGGAAAAAGCCCCCTAGGTCGAAAGGGGTCCTCCGACATCAACTGCCATTCCAGGCCAAAGCCAAGCGCACCTCCAACTGGTGGCACCAACCAGCACGACAGCGTGTAAGCGATCCAGCCACATACAACAGCGGACAACAGTTGGCACACAACTTGCTTCGGCGAAGGATGGTCGAGCAACGCGTTACCTGAGGTCATATCGGGGCATCCAGCAGGAAAGACTACCACACTTGGCAGACCGGAGACTGCCTTGCGTCAACTCAGGTTCACTCGTCATCAAAGATAGCTACTTTGAAATGACCCAGCGAATTCGCGGTAGCGCGATACATCCCAGTCGAATTGAACGGAGTCGAGATATTGCCATCTCGATCAACCGCGATGAGGCCGCCGTCATCTTTCTTGAGCACATCATGGATTACGGCAGAAGACGCTTCTTCAAGGCTCTGATTGCCATATGCCATGCGCGCCGTAACGGACCGTGCAATCGAATGGCGGATAAACTCTTCCCCAGTGCCAGTGCAACTGATGGCTGCATAGCTATCAGCGTAGTTACCAGCTCCCAGGATCGGCGTATCGCCAACGCGCCCCCACTTCTTGGCCGTCATTCCACCTGTGCTCGTTGCAGCAGCCAAACGCCCACCCTGGTCAAGGACAACACAGCCGACGGTGCCGTAATCAAACCGGCGATCTTGCGGGACCAAAGAGCCAGTGCGCTGACGCTCGAGCAGCAATCGATCCAGCGCGCGACGGCGACGATCCGTATCGAAGTAGCTGTTGTCGACACGTTCAACTCCAGCGATCTCCGCGAATCTCTCGGCACCATCCGCAGCCAGCAATACATGCCGAGTCTCCGTCATGACCTTGCGAGCCAGCGAGATCGGATGCTTGACAGTTCGCACGCCGGCAACGGCACCACAACGCATTGTCGAGCCATCCATGATCGATGCATCTAGCTCGTGCTCGCCCTTCTCATTGAAAACCGCGCCCTTGCCGGCATTGAACATGGGATTGTCTTCCAAGAGACAGATTACCGCCTCACAGACATCTAAGGACGAACGGCCCTCTGCCAGCATCTTTGTGCCAAGTGACAGCGCCTCCGCCATCGCTTCGCGATACGCCAGCAATCGCTCAGTGGGCGCATCGCGATTGATGGTCCCCGCACCGCCGTGAATCGCAATCGCCCATGCAACCGGCGGAGTTTGCGGAGCTGTCTCGCAGCTACAAACAAGCAGGAGGGGCAGGAAGGTAAGAACGGCAGCTATTCGCAATTGTGGCACCTCATGTTGGAGAGATCTCAGCTTAGCCGAGAAAGCGAGGCGCGCAGTGGTCGCCTTGGCATTCAGAGTGAGCCTCTGGTGCCGGACGGCGGATCTGGGAGCGAACCGCAAACCCGGCTAGACCTGACAACTGCAAGAATGCGCACGATTCTGCTGGCGCTAACCGCTCTACGCCACTGCCGAGACGAACTCCCCGGGACGCCAATGAAACCATAAGTCAATTCAAAAAAGCATCTTAGGCATTCATGCGGTTCCCTGCCCACGCTCGATGTGCAACCGATGCATCGCTACGACAACTGGCTCAAAAAGCCAGCGGACCGGCACTCTGCGGCCATCATGCAATGCGAGGCATCTCGCCCTCTGGATCGTAAGCCTTGCTATTTGAGGCCCTCCAGGACATTCCGATACCCATGAATCGCTCCGCGCAGCTTGCACATGACGTTTACTTCACGCTCAAAGACACCTCGCCCGAGGCTACCCAGAAACTGGTCTCTGCATGCCACAAGAAGCTAGCTGGGATTGAAGGAGTCGTCTTTCTGGCGGCCGGAACGCGAGATCGTGGGCTCGACCGCGAGGTCAACGACACCACCTACGATGTCTCTCTGCATGTATTTTTTAGCAGCCGTGCGGCACATGACGCCTACCAGACCGCGAGCGCGCATCTGGAGTTTATCGAGGCAAACAAGGACAATTGGCAGGGCGTACGCGTTTTCGACTCCGACCTACATCCGCACGAATAGACGCTGCGCGAAGGTGTTGAAGTAGGCAAGAGCGGTCGATTTACTTCCAGACTTCCTGCCCACCGCTAGACGAGGACAACGCAACGGCTGGCAACCGGGCTGCAGCACAATTAAGCCAGCCAGCCTGCGCACGCCCTCGGCGAAACCACGGAATCCGACCACAAGCTGCACCGGCGAGACGTGGGAATTATCCCGTCGCCAAGCCAATTTAGAGCAATTACCACCTTGGCTATCAGCTCAGCGCCCGGGAGCCACCTTGCCACTATCTGCTGACGCCCTATCATGCTGCGCCCTGATTCGCGCTGGCACCACCGCCCCAGGTGGCCGAAACTAGTCCGCGAATCCGACTGAAGGCCCAGCCCAACGACGTGACCGAACCCAACCTCATCCGCAACTTCAGCATCATCGCCCACGTCGACCACGGCAAGTCGACGCTTGCTGACCGCTTACTAGAACTGACTGGCACCGTAGAAAAACGGGCCATGAAGCAGCAGTTGCTGGACAACATGGAAATCGAGCGCGAGCGAGGCATCACGATCAAAGCTCGTGCGGTCTCGATGTCCTACGATGCAGATGACGGCAAGACCTACCAGTTGAACTTGATCGACACCCCCGGGCACGTCGACTTCAACTACGAGGTTCTCAAGTCGTTACAAGCCTGTGAAGGCGCACTTCTGCTGGTGGATTCGTCGCAAGGAGTGGAAGCACAAACGGTCGTCAACGCGCACCTCGCCGAACAAGCCGAACTGGCTGTCATCCCCATCCTCAACAAGATGGATTTGCCGCATGCACGACCCGAGCACGTTGCCATGCAGGTCGAAGATGCCATCTGCCTACCAGCAGAAGATGCAATCGCAGTTTCGGCTAAGACGGGAATGAACTGCGAGCAGGTGCTTGAAGCAGTCATCAAACTCATTCCACCGCCAACAGGCGACCCCAGCAGCAAGCTACAGGCGTTGATGTTCGACGCCGTGTACAACGACTACCGCGGAGTCGTTATCTACGTGCGCGTGATGGACGGCAGCATCCGGAAGGGTGACGAGATCATCATGTTAGGCACTCAAAAAGAGCACGAGGTGCTTGAGGTCGGCCAACTACGCCCAAGCATGATTGCACAGGACGTGCTCTCCGCTGGCGAGGTCGGTTACGTCGTCGCCAACATCAAGACACTCGCCGATGTGATTGTTGGCGACACGGTCACGCACAAGGATGAGAAGATTCGCGGCAAGATGCTCGCAGGCTTTCGCGAGCCGAAGCCAATGGTCTACTGCGGCTTCTATCCGACCATTCCGAGCGATTTCGAGAACCTGCGCAAGGCACTAGAGAAAGTACGAATCAACGACAGCTCGTTCACCTTCGAGCCAGAAACGTCAGACGCACTTGGCTTTGGCTTCCGCTGCGGATTCCTCGGCCTGCTGCATATGGAAGTGATCCAACAGCGCCTTGAGCGCGAGGAAGACATGGACATCGTGCAGACTGCGCCAAGCGTGCGATACCAGATCAAACTGAATAGCGGCGAAACGATTGAGATCCGCTCACCCAGTGATTTGCCAGAGGGCAACTTCATCGAAGAGTATTTAGAGCCGATCACCCGCGTCAATATTGTCGTGCCTAGCGACTTTATCGGCGCCGTCATGAAGATCTGCACCGAGCGTCGCGGTATCTACCTGTCGACCGACTACTACGGCAAAGAACGTGTAATGCTCGGCTTCCGGATCCCGTTCTCCGAGATCATTTTCGACTTCCACGACCAACTGAAGTCCTTGACGCGCGGCTACGGCACGATGGACTACGAAGTCGAAGGCTTCGAAGGCAGTAACCTAGTCAAGGTGCGTATCCTTGTCAGCGGCGAAGAAGTCGACGCACTCTCATTCTTGACACACAAGGACAACTCCGAAGAGCGCGGCCGCAAGATCTTGAAGCAACTGCGCAAAGAGATTCCGCGACATCAGTTTGAAGTAGCTCTGCAAGCTGCAATCGGCGGCAAGTTCATCGCCCGCGAGAACATCGCGCCAATGCGTAAAGACGTGACTGCCAAATGTTATGGCGGCGACATCTCGCGAAAGCGCAAGCTGCTTGAGAAGCAAAAGAAGGGCAAGAAGCGCATGCGGATGGTAGGCAGCGTCGAAATCCCACAAAAGGCGTTCTTGTCGGTCTTGCGAAGCGACGACTAAGTAGGTGCCTCCCCAAACCACAAGGGTGGGGGCAGTATTCGGCCGCTGCCAGGCCACAGGCCTGCACGCGAGCCGACCTCAAATAACGCAGCGAACGCATCATCACGGCGCGCTAGCGCGACTTCGATTCGCAATTGCTCATTGTCAGAGCAAAAGCCGGATACGTGTTGCGACAAACCCACTTTGCTACCGTGCCGTATAACGCCTACCATACTTAGGCTTGCGAAAACTGGCACAGCCGAGCCCGCGACAAGCACACAAAGACATGGCTACAGACACGAAGGTAAAGAAGCCCATCCTGGTTGGACCGATCCGACACAACCTCGAGGCATTCGGGGTCGCGATCCTCGCTGCCGTGCTGCTTAAGTGGTTCTGCATCGAGGCATACCAGATCCCGACTTCGTCCATGCAGCCAACATTGATGGGAAGTTCGGAAGCCGGAGTTCACGACCGCATCCTGGTGAACAAGCTGATCCAGACGTTCCGCGACCCAAAGCGCTGGGACATCACGGTCTTTAAATACCCGCTGCAAAAGAACCAAAACTACGTCAAGCGCATCGTCGGGATGCCCGGTGACCGCCTTTATATTGGCGGCGGCAACGTCTACCAAGTGACGGGCGATGGCAAGGACCGCACGTTCGCGATCATTCGCAAGCCAGATGACCTGCAAGAAGACACCTGGAAGAACGTTTACCCTCTGCGGCGCGACACCCGGGCCGAGACCAAGGCTTACCCACAAATATTCGGTGGGCGATCAGTTACGGAAACGGCTGATGGCTTCACGCTGACTCCTAAGGGCAAGACAGCCCGCCTATTTTTCCGCGACGAAGTAGACGGCGGAATGATCGATCGCGTCTGGGACGGCTACCCGATTGACGTTGCACGGCCGATGCGCGACTACAACGTCAATGGCTACTTCAGCAATCAAAATCGGCCACAGCAGATCGTTCCTGACGTGCGCCTTTCAGGCACTGTGACGGTCGAGAAAGAGCAGAGCGAGTTCTCCTTGATGATCGAGGTAGTGCGACCCAACTTCGACAAACTCGTCTACACATTCGCGATTCGCGGTGGCAAGGGTGTGCTTGAGGTAGTCGGTCCGAACAAGACCGTGCTCGGTAAGTCAGAAGAGTTCCAAGTATCAATCAGTCCCGGCACTGCCACTGAGCTCGCGTTCGCACACGTTGACGAACAGCTGATCGCGTGGCAAGACGGCGACGAACTGCAACGATGGGATACTGAGCAGTGGAGCTGCCGCGAAGGCTGCATCATCGAGCCAACGAATCCATTCAAGGCTCCTCGCGACCGCAAGGTCAGCCCGCAATTCACCTCAACGGGCAGCGGCAAGGTCACCATCACCGATATCCGAATCGATAGAGACCAACACTACACTCGCGACAAGGCCCCTGAAGTGATCGAAGTGCCAGAGGGCCACTACTTCATGATGGGCGACAACACGCTGCAATCGATCGATTCGCGCGGCTGGACAGCGATCACAATCGGTGTTGACAAGGACGACAACATCGTGCCGCTCGACAGCCCAGAATGCATTCGCAAGATCCGAGGCAACAAGCGCGCAATGCCACTCGACCGCGCTCCAGACCGTGACGAAACGCCCATCGCGATAACGAAAGAAAACGCGATCATCATGATCGATGAATTTGGCGAAATCCTACAACTGAAGGGGCAGCCTGGGGCGAACTGGGGCAGCGGACCGGTTTCTTTCCGCAAGCACAATGCAACTGAGGGCGATCCCAACGCTGAGTTCGAAGCCTTAGACACCTACAACGCCAAGGGCATCTCGTTTGTGCCGCGTTCCGACATCCAAGGGCGAGCGCTGATGGTGTTCTTCCCGTCACGCCCTATCAGCTGGCTAATCGGCAGTGCTTGGCCCGACCGCTTTGGCTTCGTCAGGTAAGAACCAGCGGCCTGAAGACAAGACGCCAGCCGCGACCATCACCGAAAGGTATCTAAAATAGCTGAGTGGACTGCCCTAGGGCCATTGCACGCTAATGAGCTAAGGCTGCCAACATCGCCAGCGGCAGGCCTCAGCGGCTTGGCACTGCCGCTTTGTTCGCCTCAAGTCGTCGCTACCATTAGCATGACTCGACAACATCCCCGAGATAGACTGCTAGTCGACCTGTCCGCTCCCACCCCCACCTAGCCAACATCGAAGTGACCGACCTCGACGCAACGCCAGACATCATCGTGCCCGATGCTTCTGAGGCCGAAGAGATCCTCTATACGGACAACTTGGTCAAGTCGTACCGCGGCCGCCGCGTCGTCGACCAGGTCAGCTTGAGCGTCCGCGAAGGCGAGATCATTGGTTTGCTCGGCCCAAATGGAGCCGGCAAGACCACAACCTTCCGTATGGTCGTCGGTATGGTTACGCCCGACAGCGGCCGCGTCATGCTTAACGGCGAAGACGTAACCAAGAAACCGATGTATCGCCGTGCCCGCTGTGGCCTCGGCTATCTGGCACAACAGGAGTCAGTCTTCAAAAAGATGTCGGCGATTGACAACATTCGCTGTGTTCTCGAAGCCCGCGGCATGAAGCGAGGCCAGCGTGAAGAGACTGCTGGCGAGCTAATGAGGGACCTGCAACTCACGCATGTCGCTGATTCGATCGCCGAAACGATGTCCGGTGGCGAAAAACGCCGACTAGAGATCGCCCGCGCACTCGCAACCGAACCGCGACTCCTGCTGCTGGATGAGCCATTTGCTGGCGTCGATCCAATCACAGTCGAAGAGATTCAGCAGATCCTCGCTGCACTAGCCCGTTCAGGCATCGCGATCCTGATCACGGAACACAACGTCATTGCGACGCTGCGCATCACGCACCGCGCCTACATCATCAGCGCAGGCAAGGTGATCGCCAACGGAGACGCCCAGTCCGTCATCGCGGATGAACAAGTTCGCCGTGTATATCTCGGCAGCTCATTCGGTGAAGGCATCACCGAAGAAGAAGAGCGCGGGCTCGAGCTCGACTAGCGCGATCGTTCTGTCACAGTTTGGCACCCGGCCATCCTGGATGCGGCGGAACGGATCAGATGCAGACTTCGACGGTTCGTCTGTATCGCCAAATACAACTGCGCGGAATGCGACCGACAGCGCTCAGGGTGACCAATATCACCTGACCTGGCCGGCTATTCCTTTAGGCGCTGCATCGCAGCTGCCGCTAACTCACCAGCAAACACATATCCGGTCACACGACTCTGTGCGGCGACCTGGCTCCACTTGGCCCGCGACTGCTGTTTGTCACCGGACGCTTCCGCAACCATCGCAAGATACACATTCGCTACGACCACATCTCCAAGCGTCAGCCACTGGAGATCTGCCTCCGGCAAGATTCGCTCGATGCCCACGCCCAACTTGGCATCCATGTCGCGAAAGCTGGCACGATCCTGCAGGACCACCGCTGCCAACAAGCCAGCCCAGAGCTGCCGCTTTGCATCAGCCTTCTTCGCTAAATCAACTATTCGCAACAGCATGCGTTGACGTTCTTCGAAATCTAGGTCGCCATCGGCAAGCAGTTGTATTGAGCCATCTATATCTGGACTCGGGTGACGGGTGAAAATCGCGCCGGAGACCAGCGCGAGCACCAGCACCAGAAATAGAACCAAAGGCGTAGTAAGCAGACGTTCGGAGGCTTGTTGACTCATCTAAAATACGTTTTTGGCGAGCGTAACTAAGCAATAAGCCAGAGTCGCGGGGCTTCCAGATCCGGACAATTCTGGTATGCTCTTTGTCGCGATCCCGAGACCGTATCCCCCAGCCCATACCGGGTTGATCTCCCTAGCGACTCTGCTTAATTGCGCCTGAGCGCAATGCGCTAGCGACTGCGGTGGAACGACTTACGAACATTGCCCATGGCAACCAAAACTACAACAGCCTCAACCAAGAAGGCTCCTGCCAAAAAGGCCACTTCCACCAAAAAGGCCCCAAGCAAAACAGCTGCTGCCGTCGAGACAGACGACCAGCCAACAAGCGCGAATAAGAAGGCCCCAGCAAAGAAGAAGCTGAAGACCACCGTAGCTGCGACGACCTCGCCAAAGCCGGCGTCAAAGCCAACGAAACGGGCCAGCCGCGCCAAATCAAAGACGCCATCGCCGAGCACCATCTTCCTGCCTCGTGCAGTTGCATGCGTTGACGACGACAACCCGCTGATGGCCCACGGAGGTGGAGGTAGCGGATTTGGCCGTTGCGGCGGTCGAATGCTGTCTAATCGCCTAGAACAACAACTATGTAACCGACTAGGCATCGCCGGGGTCGTGCATAGCCACAGCCCCCGCCATTACGAAATCCGCATCGATGAGTCCAAGGTTGCGGCCTATGCCCCAATGATTGTGCTGCGTGGCCGTGGCCGAGAAGGCAAGGGCGTCATCATCGAAGCGGTTGAAGATGCAAGTGCGCCGATCCTGACCAAGGTAATCGCCTTCCGCGAGCAATATGGCCAGGAGTTCTACATCATCCTAGTCGCTGAAGACGAGGTCCTAGATGAGGTGCCCCTAGCCTCCTACGACGAATCTTGCTCCTCAACGAACGTCCACACGCTGATTGCGCGATTAGCCGAATAATTATCTGCAGCATGCGCCCAATCGCTTGCCTAGGCTCACCGAGTCCCGGCAAGCCCTACGTTCTGCCTGTTGCTCGACTTTCGTCGAACAAAGGCGAGATAAAATTGCCGCCTACTGAAAACAAGTAGGCAGATCGGCAACCTAACGCCGAACACCGCTAGCTACAGCAGTAGTTAGCATGTATGGTATTCCTCCCATTTTCCGCTAGTTACGCATCCCTCGGGTTCGAAGTTGACGAACGAACTGGTCCATCTCGCTCGCTCCCATAATCTCGACGACCTCGAGACCGCTTGGTCACAAGCGGTCGGTGCTCCCAGCGCCGATTTTATCCCTCAATACGCCGACACTCTCGACCTCCTGTGTGAACAGGATATGGCGAGTCGGGCATTGGGCATGGCCACCTCGATGATCGAGGCTCTGGTCGGCAAAGGCGATAAGCACGCCGCGATGGAGCTTGGTCTCCGCGCGATGCAGCGTAGCGCCCACAACGATGCCCTCGTAAAGAGCGTCATTGACTTGATCGACGAGAACTATGTCGATGAGGCGTGGTTACCGATGCTCAAGGAGCGTTCTAGCCTTGCCAATGCAACGGTCAACGCAATCCTCGAGTTTGATGAGCTTCGTCGCTACACGAAAGGCCACGTCATTTACCATCCAGCTGGCTGGGGTGAGGGCACGGTCGAAGAGTTCGACGGATCAACGCAAGAGACGACAGTGTTGTTCGCAACCGGTCGGCGCTCTGAATTTCCGTTCGACACACTGCTAGACAGCTTCAAGACGCTGAGCCACGACGATCTGCGAGCCATGAAGCTCCAGCGCATGGACCAGCTCAAGAACGAAGCAGAGACCGAGCCGAACGCACTGATCCGTCGCGCTGCGATTCTTTACCGCGGCACGATCAGCAGCACCCAGCTCAAGAAAGAGCTGGCCGAGTCCGTAATCGAACTCAAGAAGTGGCCAACCTGGTGGAAGAAAGCCAAGACAGCTGCAACCAAGGATCCATGGCTGAAGGTCGAAGGCTCGCCAACGCGACCGATCTTCATCATGCGTAAAAAGCCGGTAAGCCTCGTTGATGAAGCGAGCACGACCCTGAAGCACCAAAACAACCTCGGCGAACGCGTCGCGGTTCTACGCGATTACCTCAAGCGCTCGGAAGACCCAGAAGTGCGCGACGAGATCATCGATCTTGCTGTGCTGACGGTCGAAAAAGCACTCGAAGAAAAGCAAGCAAACCCCGACGCGCCGGTGTCGCATGCACACATCCTTGACGGCATCCTGTTCCTGGAAGAACAGAAGCGGAAGGCGTCGGTGTCCGCTGCAGAAGAACTTCGCGCCTTGCTTATGGAGGACGGCGAAACGCTCAATCCTTCAGCAATCAACCAGCTGATGACCCAAGCCTCGCGCGAGCATGCAGTGCAACAACTGCCGCAAGCGCTCGGTGGCGACTGGGCCGCACAGTGCATTGCATCCCTCACGGAATGGCCTGCAACCGTCGGCGAGCACGTCGCCGATAAGCTGGTCGCGACGAAGCACGGCCCTGAGATCCTCACGATCTGGCACAAGGTCGCGCCTTACCCTCGTCGACACCCGTTGATGACATACTTGCTAGGCAAGTACTACAGCGACGGCATCTTCGATGATCAGGAAGGCTGCCCCGACGCAGTCTCCATCGTTCGCGTCCTACTGCAACTTGCGCGCATCCTCAACGAGGACCGCAAGAAGAACCAGCTGCACAGCCGCCTGCTTAATCGCGTGTTCAGCTTGCTGACTGGCAAACGCAGCCTGCTTGATCGCGCCTGCGATGGAATCTCGCGCGATGATCTAGAACATTACGTCGGCATCGTCGCACGCGCCGGAGATGACTTCCCGCCAGAGCTAGAAGCATACCTCGACCGCACAGCGGGCAGACTCTACCCAGATCTGCTAGCCCAGCCAGAACGCCCGTTCTGGGACAAGGAGTTCATCTACACCACCCAGGCTGGCCTGCGGCGCGTGGAAGAGGATTACCGCGTTCTCGTCGACGTAAAGATCCCCGAGAACTCGAAAGCCATCGGAGCTGCCGCGTCGCTGGGTGACCTTAGCGAAAACAGCGAATGGGACGCAGCTATGGAGGAGCAAAGAAACCTCACTGGCCGCGCCCAAGAGATGGATGAGCAAATCCGCAGCGCGAAGCTTATCGAGGACCAAGAGATCCCCGATAACGTTGTGGCCCCTGGTCAAGAAATCACTCTCATCGAAGATGACGAAGAGGCCAAGAAGCACGTCTATCGTGTGCTTGGCCCGTGGGACATGACCAACGACGAAACCATCAACTACATGGCGCCAATGGCCCAGGGGCTGCTCGGCCTCAGCGTTGGTGACACCGGCGAGATGCCATCACTTACCGGCCCAATCAAGGTTCGGATTGAAGCGATCGATCGCATCGACTTGCAGTAGCAAGGGCAACCGCCTTGAAGACCCAGCCGTTCCGCATTGAGCTCACCGACAATCACCACATTGTCGGTGACTCTCACGACGGCAACGGCCCAGCCTACGTATTTTTACACGGGCTAGGTTCTGCCAGAGTTGGCGAAAAAAGCGAGTCGCTGCGAGAGCATGCGCTGACTCACAATCGCGGCTTCCTTCGGTTCGACATGCGCGGCCATGGCGAGTCCTCCGGCCAGCTAGGCGAAATTGCTGTAACAGCCCTCATCGCTGACACCATCCGCGTGCTCGAAGACCTGGGTTCATCGGTCCTGATCGGCTCGAGTCTTGGTGGCCTAGTTGCCACCCATGTCGCAGCAGCCCGCCCTGACCTCGTCGATCGACTGGCGCTACTGGCACCGGCATTCGGCCTGATGCCGACGCTACGGCAACGCCTCGATAAAGATGGCTACATGACGATCGGCGAGAACATCCACTTCCACGTGAAAGCCGATGTACTCGCTGATGCTGAGCAACTCGATGAACGCACACTACCGGCGCGCTTAAAGGTTCCGACTCTTCTTGTGCACGGCACAAGCGACGATGTCATTCCACAAGTCGTCAGCGAATTGTTCTTCGCGCAAATGAGCCACAAGCAAAAGCAACTGTGGATCGTTCCGGATGGTGACCATCGCCTCAACATGGTCGCCGAGCAAATCTGGCAGCGTATCGACGAACAACCAACCGGGTGATCGCGTGGACTTCCCCGTTCCTGAGTCATTCACACGACTAGTGGACCAGATTGATGGCTGGCTAGATCTGCGGTGCCCCGAGCGCGCACTCGAACTGGTCAACCCAGTGGTGGAAGCACCCGAGGCCAAAGCAATGGGGCTCGCGCTGAGGATCCGCGCTAACGCTCGCCTAGGCAACTACGCGGCGACTCTGGCAGATCTCAGAGAGCTTCGGGTCGAACACCCTAGCAGCGAATGGGTAGACCTAACCGAAGCATGGTGTCGCCGCCGACATGACGACCTTCCCGGTGCTATTCGCTGTATCGAGCAACTGCTCACACGCAACCACAAGCATCACATCGCACACTTCAATCTTGCCTGCTACCTAGCACTGTCTGGTGAAATTGATCCGTCGATCGATGCACTCAGCATCGCCTGTGGGTTAGATCCCGAGTGTCGAACGTTCGCAATCGACGAACCCGACTTTGATTGCCTGCGAAACGACGAACGTTTCCGGCAGCTTCTACGGCCCAGACCAAGCTCGACGTAAGGCCGATACCATCGGGGTCTACATCTGGCACTCACCAAGGTGACTGGATATGCCGAAAACCGTCTCAGGACTATCTGTGACGGCTTCCACCAAAGCGAACCAACTGCGCACCGCGCGAGAGCTACTAACCAGCAATCTGACACACGTCGTCAAACTGCCGGAATCCTCAATCGAACCGCTCATTTGCGCTCTCGTTGCAGGCGGTCATATGCTCGTCGAAGGCATTCCGGGCACAGGCAAAACGTTGCTAGCGCGCACGCTTGCGGCATGCATCGACGGCTCATTCCGACGCATCCAGTTTACGAATGACATGATGCCAAGCGACGTCATCGGCACGTCAGTCTGGCAGCAAGCGTCTGGGTCCTTCAACTTTGTACCTGGACCATTATTTGCCAACGTCGTTCTAGCGGACGAAATCAATCGCACTAGCCCGCGCACACTCTCGTGCCTGCTAGAAGCAATGGAAAGCGGTCGCGTATCTATTGACGGCCGAACCGAATCGCTTGGGCGTCCATTCGCGGTGCTAGCTACCCGCAACCCCATCGAATTCCATGGCACGTTTCCAGTCCCAGAAGCGGCGCTCGACCGCTTTCTGGTGAGAGTCGAACTCGACTACCCAGCTCCAAACTTCGAGCTTGAGCTTTACACCGGTAGCGATGCAGAAGATCGCCTTGCCGAGATCCAACCAGTCATGCCGCTTGATGACTTGCTAGAGCTACAAAGAGAAGTGGGAAAGGTATTCGTCAAAGCACCCGTAGCCGAGTACGCACTGCGTGTCGTGCAAGCAACTCGCAACCATCCGAGCGTGCAGTTGGGCGCCAGCCCACGAGCAGCATTGGCTTGGCTCAAAGTATCGAAAGCTCGCGCGCTTCTCGACGAACGCGACTTTGTTTTGCCTGACGACCTAAAGGCAATGGCACCGTCGGCCTTGAGCCATCGCATCTTCTTGCAGCGAGGTAACAACCCGACGCCGCTGCTAGAGGAGATTCTGCAAAGCACGCCAGTTCCGCTGTAACCCACCCTATGGCGAACCGTGTCTCGATCCGACCGAGCGTGCTCGGCTCCAAGGGGCTCCTACTGTTCGCTGTGCTTGAACTTGCGTTCCTAGCTACGAATTACAGCAATCTGTTCTTCTTGATGCTCTCGTTCAGTGCGGCACTGGGCCTGCTCAGCGCCTGGTGGTCCTGGCGCAATCTTCGAGACATGCAGATCGTAGCTGTCGATATCGGTGCAGCTCCAGCCGGCACATCGCAATCGATTCAACTGCGAGTCGCCGCACCAAAGCGACAGCGCTTTGACTTGGTGTTCGAGATCGATCTTAAACAGCGGCGAACAGAAGTCTGCTACGCACCGGTAATGGTCTCTTCCCTGAGCCTCACCGACATGATCCCTGGGCAATGCCGTGGAATACAAACGCTGAGACAATTGACGGTCACATCGAGGTTTCCGTTTGGCTTGTTTGTTGCCCAAACCAAACTACCGATCACCTCCGAAGTCGTCACATATCCGAATACGATACCATTCAGAGGCAACACTAACTCAAGACATCAAGTCGGCGGAAATGCCCAACCCAACCCAGGAAGAGGCTCTATCCTGGCCGGACTGCGTGCATTTCGCACCGGCGACAATCTTTCAGATGTTGATTGGAAAGCGACCGCTCGACGGAGCAGCGCGGTAGTCAAAGAGCGTGAAGACGAGACCAGTCAAGAAAACACAGCAACCTTCGATCGCCGCTGCGAGCGCGAAGTCTTTGAGCATGCGCTGTCGCAATTAACATCCTTGGTGCTCGCAGCCGGTCATGTCAGGCCTTTGAGAATACGAAGCCAAGGCGTTGAGATGCTGGTCAACGCCAATCGCAGCACAACTACGGATGCAATCCGTTGGCTAGCGACGACAACTTCGCTACCGCCTGATGCAGAACCTCCGGCAAAGCAAGAGTCAGCCATACAGCTTCCCGAGGCACAGAGGTCGTCATGAACGATCGCCTCCATCCATGGCTAATACTGCTGACGCTGTTCGACATTTGCTTCGTACATGCGACTGGTGCGACTGCTGCTTTGCTGCTCTTGCCGATGTGGATACTCGCATTGGCATCGCCTTACTTTCGGCGCTTACAGAGATTCAGGGTCTACCGCGAAATCTGGAACATTGGCGTTCTAGTCGTCTTCGCCTTGCTTGTTCATCATGCAGCAACGAGTGGTTTACAACACATGCTGCAAGACGGCCTTGTGCTCGCCGTGCTTTGCCAAGTTCACCTTCTTAATAACATTGGTGACACGCAGAGGCCTGACCTGACCTTCTTTAACTCGTTGCTGATCGCACTTGCTACTAGCGTCTTTGCATCCGATTTCTGGTGGTGCCTGCTATTCATCGGTCACACGATCGCATTTGTTCCGGCGCTACAGCTTTACGTTTTTACGAGCAGAAAAGCTGATGTGCCGACCAGGGTAGTCCACGCGGTTCTCCGCGACAGCTTGGCGCGAACCCTAGCAATAGCTGCGATCACAGCAGGTGTATTTGTTATCTGGCCACGTGATTTCGAAAGACAGGGATGGCTCAAAGAAACTCTATCGCTGAGTCAAGAACTGCAGGTCGGGCTGACTGAGCAGATCGACTTAGACCGCAAGAGCACGCCGCTTCTGAACAGCAAAATTGCACTTCGCATAGAGCCCGTAAGCTGTGACCTTGATGCCATTCCTACGCACTGGAGAACCATTGCGTTCGCTAAGTTCAATGGCCAAAAATGGCTCCCACAAAGCGTCCGCAATGCTAGATCGCGACTTCAAAGTGACTTGCCTTGGCAACAGCAAATAGGTGGTGTCTGGCAGCGGCCAATGAACGGCACGCCACACACTAAGCTGCTTGTGCATCAAATAGACAACAACCGTAAACGGCTAGCAATACCACTTCCGGCCCAACGCCTATCAACCCGCACCTTGCAAGGCCGAGTCCTGAGTGCCAACTCGTTCGCCGGCTTAGAGATCATTCCATCTGCAGACCCACCAAGAACAACAGTCAGCTACACCGTCGAACTCGCACGACCTCAAGCAAACAGGAAGATCAGCACCGAAACTCGCGACTACTACACATCCTTACCAGAACACGAGATCTCGCAAATCGCGAAGGAAGTATTCCAACAGCTTCACGATTCGCTACCTCACGGTGCCAGCGATCTTGCAGTTGCAACTGCCGCATCGGAGTGGCTACAGCACAATCGAAGTTACGCACTGCCTGGCACGACCAGCTTCGCCAGCAGCATCAACGAGTTTATTCGAGGTGACGCAGCTGGTCACTGTGAATACTTCGCAACAACACTCGCGATCATGCTTCGCGCACAGAATATCCCTTGCCGCGTAGTTGGCGGATTCATGGTGCATGAAACAAGCGAAGACGGATGCGCCATGATTGCCCGCAATCGCGATGCACACGCATGGGTTGAGGCTCTAGGTAAAGATGATATCTGGCACACTCTTGATGCAACACCAGCTGTAAACGGCCAAAGAGGTGACCCAGGCAACAATGATCTCTGGACCATGGTCAGCAGTTGGCTGCATTCGCGATGGAGCGACGTAACCAATTTTAACAGCACCTCTCGCCAGCGATGGCTCGCAAACATCATTGCGACACCGACGCGATATCCCCTCAGCACCTTGGTCACGCTCACCATTGTCACGGTGTGGTTACTTTACAGGCGCCGACACACGCAGCGACAACCGGAGATTGCGTATTTCGAACAGGCCTTAATGAAGGCCAAGATGTCTCTCTTGCCCGGTGAGACACCTCGTGAACTGCTGATACGCGCTGACACACTAGACCTAAATCCAAAGCACCTAGAGGCAATACGAGTAGCTGCCCGAGAGCACGAGCGTCACCGCTATCGTTAGCAGTTCGCCAAGCCACACACCGCCGCCAAATGCTGATTCTGGATTTCGTTCAGTCCATCCAGTTGGGCTTGCGCTTATCCAAAAACGCGGTGAAGCCTTCTTTGGCCTCGTCGGTAGCACGCAGTTCAGCGATCCAATTGGAAGTGACCGGAATCGCGCCCTCGAGCGCCAAGTGCTCGACTGAGCGAATCAAATCTTTAGCGCTCGCAACAGCAGCAGGGCCAGCGGCCAGCAAATCCTTGAGCACCTTATCTACTGCATCGTCTAATTGATCGACGGGCACGGCACGGTGTACGAGACCAATACGCTCTGCTTCCTTGCCATCAAACCGCTCGCCGGTCAGAAATAACGTGCGCGCTCGACCCGCACCAATTTTCTGGATCAAGAACGGAGATATCACTGCTGGCACGATACCCAGCTTCACCTCGGTCATTCCAAACAAGCAATCCTCTGTGCAGATCGCGATGTCAACAGCCGCCGTCAAGCCTGAGCCTCCGCCAAGGGCGTGACCATGAATACGACCAATGACCGGCTTCTTGCAGCGCGCAATACGCAAGAACATGCGCGCCATGTAATCAGCACCCGTCGCATTCTGCTCAAGCGATAGGTTGGCCTGATCCTTCATCCAGCCAAGATCCGCACCCGCCGAGAAGCTCTTACCGTTGCCGCTCAATACAACGACACGCGTCTTGTCATCTGCATCCACGTCGGCAAAGGCTTTATGCAAATCGTCGATCACAACCCCGTTGAAGGCATTGCGAACGTCAGGACGGTTGAGGCGAATGTGCCGAACAGCGCCATCTTGGGCGATCTCAAGAGTTTCGTAGCTAGTCATCTGCGGACACATTGTCAGACCAACGCCGCCAATTCAAAAGTGGAATCGCCCGGCTTCTCATGGGACAACGACTGATATGCCCCCTGCCGTGCGCATTCTGCTAGCTGGCGCACTCTTCGCTACCGGTGGAGCGCTTATTAAGTCCTGCGATTTCCCGTCGGCACAACGCGCTGGTGTGCGCGCTCTCATCGCCGCGATCGCGATCTTCGCCCTGTTGCCTGAAGCCCGCCGGAAGCCGTCGCGCCAAGTCATACTCCTGATCCCGGCCTACTTCGCCGCGACCTTCTTCTTCGTGCTTGCGAATACCCTGACGACAGCCGCTAGCACGATCTTTCTGGCGGCTACAGCACCTCTCTGGGTATTCATCTTCAGCCCTATTCTGCTACGCGAACGTACGCAAAGTCGCGACCTATTGGTATTTGCCGGTATCGCCTTGGGTATGTCGATGTGCTTCATGGCTCCCAGTGAAGTCCTGACGACAGCAAGCAACCCTCCTCTCGGTAACACTCTAGCTTTGCTTGGCGGTGTTGGCTTCGCGCTACTTCTCATTGGCATGCGTCACTACGCCAGCAAAGGAGAAAATATCGGCGCCGCTGTCGCCGCTTGGGGCAGTCTCGCGACCGGCGTGCTTTCATTAGCGTTGATGCCAGCTATCGGCCAAAGCCTTGATCTTGGATCGGCCAGCGATTGGTTCGTGATCGTTGTCTTGGGCGTGTTTCAAGTTGGGCTTGCCTACGCCTTGCTAGTTAGAGCCATGCCAGCAATACCAGCTGTGCGCGCATCACTAATACTGATGATCGAACCCGCTCTCAGCCCGCTGATTGCCTACGCAGTGCACGACGAGCGACCCCACTTTTTTACAATCCTTGGTGGCGCCTTGATCGTAGGATCGGTCGCAGCAGGTAGCCTCTACCAGAGCCGATCCAGGTAACCCCACACAGACCGTCATCACTTCACCTCTAATTTGAAGTAACCGATGAAGACAACCAACTGGACCACTATTGGTCGACTTACCATCTGCACTTTGCTGGTTGCCACATGCGCTCTCGGTCAAGACGTTCGCGACACTGCTTCTGAAACTAAGAGCCACGCGCTCATGCTCCAACGGTTGGCGGAAATCGCAACCGAAGCTAAGAGCATTCATAAATATCACGGAGATCAAGCTGCGAAGCAGCTTTGGGCGCAACTTGAGCAACAAGGCGACAATGCTGACTGGAAGCTCCGCCTCGATGCTGCCCTCGCCCACATGCGCCTTGCCAATACCCAGGTATCGATTGATATCCTGAAGAAGGCTAGTGATGACATGCGAGCCGGAAAACTTCGGGCCGGCATCAACGAAGCGACCTCAATCGTCTTCTACCTCGGTATGGCATATATGAGGCAGGCCGAGACCGAGAACTGCTGTGCCAGATCGACTCCAGAGAGTTGCATCTTGCCGTTAAAAGGTCAGGCGATTCACACCAAGACCGAGGGCGCAAACAAGGCGATCCCCTGCTTCGAGCTAGTCATCGCCAATAACCCCGCCAATGACTACTGGCATCTAAGCGCGCGCTGGCTTCTGAACATCGCCCATATGACGCTCGGGACCTGGCCAAGCAGCGTCGAAGAGAAGCTCCGCATGCCGATCGAGGCTCTCCAATCGCAGTGCCCGATGCCGCAATTCGAAAACGTCGCTGAAAAAACCGGCCTCGACATGTTTGCGATGCTTGGAGGCGTAATCGTCGACGACTTCGATGGTGATGACGATCTTGACGTGTTGTTATCCCTGTGGAGTGCTGATGGTGCGATGCGCTATTTCCGCAATGATGCCGACGGCAAATTCTCAGAGCGCACCGAAGAAGCCAATCTGACTGGCATCACAAGCGGCATCAACATGTTCCAAGCCGATTACGATAACGACGGCGACCTGGACGTGGTGATCCTTCGTGGTGCTTGGCTCTACAACAACGGTCGCCATCCAAACTCGCTACTCAAGAACCGCGGCGACGGCACGTTCGTCGATGCAGGGTTCGCTGCGGGGTTTGGCAACACCGCTTTTCCATCGTCGCAGGCAGACTGGGCAGACATTGACAATGATGGCGACCTAGATCTCTATATCGGCAACGAATCGACACCAAAGATCCACGCACCGTGTCACCTATTCCGAAACGAAGGCGACGGCACATTCGTAGACATTGCCGAAGAAGCTGGTGTCGAAAACCTCGGTTACACCAAGGGCGTCTCATTCGGCGACTACGACGGCGATGGCTTGGCTGATCTCTTCGTAAGCAATCTGGCCAGCGAGAACCGCCTCTACCACAATCTTGGCGGCAATCGGTTCGAGAACGTCGCTCCAAAGCTCAAGATGGAAGAGCCAATCGCTAGCTTCCCAACTTGGTTCTGGGACTACGACAACGATGGCAAACTAGACCTCTTCGTCGCCGCTTACTCGACAGGTGTCGGGCACGTAGCAGCACACCACTTAGGCACCAAGGTCGCAAACAGCAACTACGACTACATGAAACTGTGGCATGGCGACGGCCAGGGTGGATTCACCAACGTTGCAAAGGAGATGGGGCTCGACTATCCCGCATTACCAATGGGCGCCAACTTCGGTGACCTCGACAACGATGGCTGGCTCGACTTCTATCTCGGCACCGGTGACCCCTACTACTACAATCTAATGCCGAACCTCATGTACAAGAACATGGGCGGCAATCGATTTGCCGATGTCAGTATGGCTGGTGGCTTTGCCCACCTGCAAAAAGGTCACGGGGTATCGTTTGCAGACTTAGATAGCGACGGCGACTTGGACATCTATTCTGTCATGGGAGGCGCCTATGTAGGCGATCCAGCCTACAACACGCTGTTTGAGAACCCCGGATTTAGCAATCATTGGCTGTGTGTGCAGCTCGTCGGAATTGCGAGCAACCGCTCAGGCATCGGCGCACGAATTCACGCAGTCATCGATGAAGATGGCAAGACCCGGTCGATCTATCGACATGTCAATAGCGGCGGCAGCTTCGGCGCAAACCCGCTGCGACAAACGATTGGCCTCGGTAAAGCAACCAAGATCGAACGACTCGAAGTGTACTGGCCAAGAACGGGCAAGACCCAGACCTTCACCAATGTCACGTCCGATCGCATGGTCCGCATCACCGAAGGCCAAGATGAGATGCAAACGGTCAACCTAACTAAGACAAAGATTGGTGGCTAGGTGACTCAGGTTACAAGCCTCTATCGACAAGCTGCCCAAGTCTGATTCCACACTTAGTAAACTCGATCACGCCCGCGATTGCGTATGCGCCCGTGCGCGAAGCACAAACAGCAGCACAAAAAGGGCGACGCAACTGACCAGCGTCGCCATACGCAAGTTCAAGCCACTACCCGAATGAACGGCGCGCTTAGGCACAGCGCGATTCGCGATATCTAATAAAGATGCAAGCACTGCATCGGAACTCACATCTTTGCCACGATCTATCGCGTCAACCTCCGCCACCTGAAACGCGTTCGACCAACGATCTGCATCACTGCGCTGCGCCTCATACTCAGCCATCGTCGGATTGGTGTGCCCGGTATTCTCATGCGAACGCGCCTCGTCCCAATGACGGACGATGCCTTGTCGAAGAGCCTTCAACTCCGCAGCGGCCGGATGCCCACGCTCAATCGCACGACCAAGCGCCCACCACGCAAGATTTAGATGCTGCTTCTGTAGGTACAACTCCCCAAGCGACCGGTAAAGCTCAGCTCCTTCACGGCCACCAAATCGCAGCATACCTGCAATAGCCTTGTAGGCCTGCTGCCAGTCAAGTGGACGCTTGCCATACCAATCTCGAGCTCTCTCTTCTGGACTACCGAAGTCTTCTAAGAACTTTTCATCGAGCACGATGACAGGTGTCATTGCATAGCCCGCGTGACGAAGAAAACTGCGGCGCTTCCAAATATTGGGATCCTTCTTCGCCGCGGCAACATACTCAATCAGTTCAATCTGAAAGTGCTCCCGACCGAAGTGCGCATCTGGATGAATCTCGACCGCCGCACGCAACTCGACGAGTGCTTCTTCAAGCTTGCCTGAGTGCGCATAGAAGGTGCCAAGATTCGCGTGGTAACGATACTGATGCTCGGTGTCAGGCTTATCTAGCAGCGATTCTGCCTTCTGTGCCATCACCTCAATTGCCTTGTCGCGTTGGCCTAAATGCTCATAGGCGACGGCAAGATCATCGTAGTCGCCCAACGTCAGCGAGGTCTTTGCCAGCAGCATATCGACGCGGACTTGGTAATAGGCATCACTGTGGCGGTGCCACTTGCCCACAACGAGATCAAATGCATCCGGTAAGCCACGCAACTCGGTGTCAAGCGTGTCGCTATCCCAAAGACATGGCGTCATGCCAACTCCAGCCAACGCCAACGCAAGCAGAGACTTCATGGATGAATTCTAACGACAAATCATGAGCGCTACCCCTGCGACCACCAGGGCATCCGCAAACGACACGAATGGTGCAATTGCCGGAGCTTCGGTCTGCATCGCTTACGCAGCGACAGGTACAGCTCACTTCACATGACAGGCACCACAGATGACGTTTTTAGCGAAAGACTTAGAGCGATATGCAGCGTGTGGTCAACGCCCTCAGCGCCAGTAGTAACAGCATCAAGCCACCCAGCGTTACAATACAACGCTAGATCGCTGACATTGCTGCAACTGTCGCGTTACGACGGCCGTAGACGGACCCGGCGCAACTCACTAGCCACCCTAATCGTCAACTGGCTCGCGAATCATTTTGATGAAACGATTCACGCCGTAGCCAACCAGACAAAGAATCACGACTGGAAAGATCAGTCGACTCATGCCGCGAAGCCACACCAGCAACACGACTAGAAAGAAGAAGAAGCCAAGGAAGTAACCGTTGGCCAGCCTGCTCGACTTACTAGTCACGATTCTCTCGATCCGACGATTGGCTGAGAGTCACGAAAGCCTTCACGCACTCCTTCTTCCCACGGCCATCGCTGCTCTTTATCAGGCCAAACTAGCTGATGCACAGGAAACTCGACGCCGTGGTAGACCCTCTCAGCGGTCTTCAAATACTCGGTGACCTTATCTGTAGGTAAGGGCAAGAAGCGCACTGGATACCCGACCAACAGATCCTGGTAGTTAACGCCTGGCTTGAAGCTAGCGCCCTCGTCAGCTGCGTCTGCAACCGCATTAAGAAGGTCTTCAGCCTCTTCATCGGACATACCAAACACGATCACTTCTGGATGCTCATAATGAAACCAGAGACCAATGCTCGCAGAGAAGCCCGGACCGTCTTTGCTCGACGGAACATGCACAATGTGGACCCCTTGCTCGGCGATGTCCTTAGCGGCGTCCTGCAAGACCTTCTGTTCGGCAGGGGACAGATCATCGAAGAACTCACGCATTATCTAAACACCATACAAGGAAGGTCGCCGCGACGCGCTGTGAGACCTAGGTTCCTAACAGCTTGTCGAAGCACACGTCTGCATACTCAGTGATTGTCTTGTTTCGCCTACATCCGGAAAACGGGCGCACGCCAATCGGGGATCTCCGCGTTGAGGCTAGCCGAGAACGCTAAAGCCAACGCAGATCGCGTCTGCCGTGGATCAACAATGCCGTCGTCCCACAGGCGGGCCGTGGCATAGAGCGGATGGCCTTCTGTCTCGTATTTTTCGAGAATTGGCGCCTTCAATTCGGCCTCTTCTTCTGCAGACATGGTCACGCCCTTAGCTTCGAGCTGGTCCTTCTTGACCTGCGCTAACACACCCGCGGCCTGCTCGCCTCCCATCACCGAAATGCGAGAGTTAGGCCATGTGAATAAGAATCGCGGCTGGTAGGCACGGCCACACATGCCGTAGTTGCCGGCGCCAAACGAACCACCGATCAAGACAGTGATCTTTGGCACCTGTGCCGTCGCGACGGCCTGCACCATCTTGGCACCATCCTTGGCAATGCCGCCAACTTCGTATTTACGACCGACCATGAAGCCCGTGATGTTCTGCAAGAACAGCAACGGCACTTTGCGTTGATTGCACAGTTCTACAAAGTGTGCGGCTTTTTGCGCACTCTCGGAGAACAAGATGCCGTTGTTGGCGACGATGCCGACTGGCATGCCGTGAATGTGGGCGAAGCCAGTGACTAGCGTCGTGCCATAGCGTGACTTGAACTCGTGGAACCGGCTGCCATCGACGAGTCGCGCAATCACCTCGCGGACGTCATAGGGCGTTCGCGTATCCTTAGGAATGACACCCAACAACTCCGAAGGGTCGTAGATTGGCTCCTCAACCGACTGCATCGCAACCTGCTGCGGCTTAGAAGTGTTGAGGTGCCGTGCAATGGAACGAGCCATCTGCAACGCGTGGGATTCGTCTTCGGCAAAGTGATCTGCAACGCCACTCATACGTGTATGCACATCAGCACCGCCGAGATCTTCGGCCGATACGACTTCGCCAGTAGCTGCCTTAACTAAAGGTGGGCCACCGAGGAAGATTGTGCCATTGCCCTTCACGATGATGCTTTCATCACTCATCGCTGGCACATACGCACCGCCAGCAGTGCACGAACCGAGCACAACCGCTATTTGCGGTATACGTGCAGCAGACATACGAGCCTGGTTGTAGAAGATGCGCCCGAAGTGATCACGATCAGGAAACACTTCATCTTGGAGCGGCAAGAACGCACCTCCAGAATCCACCATGTAGACACACGGTAGATTGTTCTCCAGCGCAATTTCTTGCGCCCGCACATGCTTCTTCACCGTCATCGGGAAATAGGTGCCGCCCTTCACGGTCGCATCATTCGCGACAATCATGACCTCACGTCCCTCAACAAGGCCAACACCTGTGACGACACCCGCACTTGGCGCAGCGTCTTTGTAGAGACCATTTGCAGCAAGCGTCGAGAGCTCAAGAAAAGGCGAGCCCGGATCTAAAAGCGCATCGATCCTTTCACGCGGCAGTAACTTGCCGCGTTTCTGGTGCCGAGCGCAGGCTTCCTCGCCGCCCCCCAGCTTAGCCTTTGCTACTTGCGTCTGGATCTCATCGATCGTGCGCAAATGATGTTCCTGATTCTCTTGGAACTCGGTCGAACTGGGCTTGGCAGAACTATGCAGAACGTCACTCATCGGGGTGCCGACGATAGTGGTTGGCAGCCCGTCAGGTCAAAGAAGTGCATGTGATGCCTGGGCCAAAAAGCATCGATTGACTGACCAGCAGCAGCCATTCGCTTACGGCGCTGAGCACGGTAAACAGCCCATAGAAGGCAATCCGACCTGAAATTGAATGGGCTAGAAGTGCGGACGGGGCATCTAGAAGGCCACTGCCAGCGACTAGACACAGGAATAAATGACTGTCTGAAATCCGAAAGCAGGCCGAGGCTAAGCCACCGTGTAGCACGCCAACGCCAATCATGTTGCGGCCTTAGATCCTGAGATAATCTCCGGGACATCGACAATCAGCGCCACGAATGCAGCCCTACACAAACGCGAACACCGAACTAGGCCGCCAAGGCTTGAGCAAGTCGGCGAGAATCGACGGCCTCAATGACTGCGGACTGCCCTCTTAAAACAGCTTCAGGACACGCCACATCGGCAGATTTTGATACTCACACCGCGCATATAGACCTCGGTTGGTTAGCGTTTCTGTATGCGCCACTGGTTCTTCGCGATCTCAGCTGCCGTCTTTGCTGTCATTGGTTTCGCCGGGTGGCTTTGGCAGCCAGCATGGCTTGCTCTGCTCGTCGCGTTGCCGGTGTTCTTCCTCGGCATCCGCGACTTACTCCAGACGCGGCGAGCCGTACTTAGAAACTTCCCGGTCATCGGACACTTCCGATATCTCCTAGAGATGATCCGGCCGGAGATCAATCAATACTTCATCGAGTCCAATACCGATGGCAAGCCATTCAGCCGTGCGATGCGATCGGTCGCCTATCAACGCGCTAAACAAGAACTCGAGACGATCCCGTTTGGCACCCAACGCGATGTGTACGAAGTTGGCTACGAGTGGATGAGCCATTCGATTATGGCGCATGAAGCGCCTGCGAACCCGCGCATTCGAATAGGCGAAGGCCGCGCACGAAATCCGTATGACGCTTCAATCTACAACATCTCAGCAATGAGCTTCGGCTCCCTGTCGGCTAATGCAGTCCGCGCTCTGAATGGTGGCGCAAAGCATGGCGCGTTCTTTCACAACACTGGTGAAGGAGGCATCAGCGATCATCACCTGGCTTCTGGTGGTGATCTAGTTTGGCAAATCGGCACTGGCTACTTCGGCTGCCGTCATCGCGACGGCACATTCAACGAAGAAATGTTCGAAGAGAACGCTGCGCTACCGAGCGTTCGCATGATTGAAGTCAAGTTGTCGCAAGGAGCCAAGCCCGGCCACGGCGGTATCTTGCCAGGCAAGAAGGTGACAAAAGAGATTGCCAAGATACGCGGCGTAACAATCGGCCAAGACGTACTCTCGCCGCCGTATCACTCGGCTTTTGCCACACCGCGAGAACTCCTAGAGTTCATCGACAAGCTGCGAAATTTGTCCGGGAAGCCAACCGGATTTAAGCTGTGCGTTGGGGACCGAGCTGAGTTTCTTAGTATTTGCAAAGCAATGCTAGCAACCGGCATCGTACCCGACTTTATCGCGGTCGACGGCGGCGAAGGCGGCACTGGTGCGGCACCAGTTGAGTTCTCAAACTCTATTGGCGCGCCGCTCACGGACGGCATTGTGATTGTGCACAACGCCCTCCAAGGATTTGGTCTACGAGAGCAAGTGAAGATCATCGCATCTGGCAAAATCATCACCGGCTTTCAGATCGCACAGCGCATCGCAGCTGGCGCCGACCTGTGCAATTCAGCTCGGGGCTTCATGTTCTCACTGGGTTGCATCCAAGCACTCCGCTGCAACTCAAATGACTGCCCGGTTGGAGTTGCGACGCAAGATGCAGGACTCAGCAAGGGACTAGTCGTCACGCAAAAGACTCAGAGAGTAGCGAACTATCACAAAGCCACAGTGCACGCGTTCCTGGAGACTCTTGGGGCAGCGGGAATCAGCCATCCGAGTTCGCTACGCCCACGGCACATCAATCGTCGCGTCTCAGAAACCCAAACTAAAAACTACGCCGAGATATTCCACTTCCTCAACAAGGATGACCTTCTCGGTCCTGAGATACCAGAATCCTGGCGAGGCCCCATGTCACTGTCGAGTGCAGATTCTTTCCAACCTCAGCCTTAGCAAATCACTGAGGCTACCGGCGTTATTTAATCCGCCGAAACGCTACGAGAATCAGTAGCCGCATGTGATCGAGGATCACATCGAGCACTCGCATCTTAGAAAAGCCAAGCAGACGGGCCTCAAGAACACACGGGTGTTCGCGAACGCGGCCACCACGGCGCAGCACGCGCACAAGCAACTCTGCCGTGCCAAGAAACCCTCCGTTTGTCAGCGGCAGATCGACGACGAACTCACGGCGGTAAACACGGAAGCAACTGGTCCAAGTTGAAATCGGACTGCGCAGTAACAGCTGGTATACGCGAGACAACACACTCGACAAGAACAACCGCCAAGAGGGCACATTGCGGACACCGCCGTCTGCATGATATGGCGATGAGGTGACGACATCCGCATCAGGCATCAGCTGCAACATCGCACGCAATTCCATCGGATCGTACGATAGGTCGCCATCGATCGACGCCACGAGGTCAGCATCAGTCGCGAAAAATCCCGTTCGAATTGCTGCCGCTACACCTCGATTACGCTCATGACGAACTAGCCGCACGCCGGGATTATTACGAGCACTGCTCTCCAATATCTGCCAAGTCTGATCAGTACTGCCATCATCAATCAGCACGAACTCACACGAAGCCACATCTGCAAGAGCCAGTCTGACAGCCGTTAACTCACTAAACAGCGCAGCTACACCATCAGCTTCGTCCTTGAGCGGGACGATGATTGCCAGTCTTGGCACATTCGTCTGCGCCTGCGACAAACCGCTTCCCGATGTGCTCGAACCTTCTGCTTGCTGGCCTTCAGCAACGGTCACATCTTCCGGCGCAACAGGCACTGCTGCCGGTTTGCGTGGCGCCAATTTCAAGCTCTGAGCAATCGTTACATCAGCTGACAACGACATCGTATTTAAAAGCGTCGCCCCTGCTCGCAATGCATCTTCACGAGCGCCACGAATGCTGGCTGGCAAACCCATCAATTTTGGTTGCTCGCGATCTAACTGCCAGGCAGAAAAACGTTTGCCAATCGCGACCACTCCAGCGAGATCACCCTGCAGTGCTACGGCAACATGATCCGAACCGCTCACCGGCGTCGCATCATAGTCAAAGCCCAGAGCCCTCAGTGGTGCATGCCACCATGCGTCACCCGGCGCGACAGACCACGACGAACTGAAGCCATGCACACCGATTCCGATCACGCGCTCTAACTCGGCTCGCTCATCTTCCCAAGCACGAATGAAAGCAACCCGCTTGTCATCAGGCACTTGATCAATTGGCCAAGGCGAGCGCACTGACAAAGCGATTTCGTGACCGGCAGCAACAAGATCAACAAGTAATCCAGGGTCTCGAAACGCCAGCGCCGCAGGCAAGAAAAACGTCGCATGTGCATCGCGCTCCTGCAGCAGATTCAGTGCCAACCGCACGCTTACGTTCGCCCGTGCCGGCAATCGCCGCCAATGCCGGGTCGTAACATATTCACGGAACGCTTCGTCGACGAACCACTCGCTTGCGTCAATTGCCAGGGCGGGGTCAGGTCTCGTCACGCAATCTTTGTAACCCGCCAACGGCTATCACACCACCTAGACCTAACGAGCCTTAGGCGAGTCACTGAATTGAGACCATGACTCACGACAAACTGGCACATCGCGCCAGTATGGCTATTTTGATTGGCAATGAGAACACCACTGCAGAGCCACGAACGACGTGCAACGTTCGCCGCAGCAGTAATGTGGATCTCACTACTAGGCTTTAGCTGTAGCACGCCGGCCAGGCTTGTTCCGCTGCAAAATAAGGCACCGTCAGTCGCTCAAGTTCGCGATGGCCTTAGTGCCGATGCAGATCAGCAAGAATCACGCAGCGTACTGGCCGCAAACTGGGACGCATTTCTCGACCCTGAAGGACAAAACGTTGCCTATGAATGGAGCATTGGCACCAGCCCTGGAGCCACTGATGTCATGGGCTGGCGTCAGGTTGGAGCAGCCAAACTCGGATCCAGCGCAGACTTAGATTTGCCAACTGGTGTCACTCTGCATTCCAACGTGCGTGCCGTCGATTCGGATGGCGGCAAAAGTATGGTCGCAAGCAGTGACGGCGTGATTGTACGCGACAAAGCTGCCCCACCAACTCGCATTGAAAACGCCAGCCAACAGCCGATTCCGCCTGGTCACTTCACGAGCATCAAACGCCATGGCATCTCCTGGACCTTTGATCGACCTAGCCGCTGCGGGCGTTACATCAATGGCGATTGGTGGGTGCTCGGCCCGATCACCATTGTCAGTATCACTCCATCGAGCGTGCGAGAAGGCGCCCGCGTGCGTCATGGCTCCATGATTAACCCTTCGCCGACTTCGCTTCGTCAGGGATATGACAGCGCCATGTTCGGCAACGGCAGAGCCGGTCGCTACAACCACGATGCGAACGTTGCCCTCAATGTTTCGAGCAATCGACCCTTAGCGATCACGCCAGGTATGTCGATCGTCTCGACCGCCAGTCATCCACTGGCGGGGCAACTACCCCAGATCGAAAGCTGCGCCGTCCTAACGTGTGTGGCCAAAATACCGCAAGCGAATGCGTTCCGCCCTCCCTACTGCGGCAGAGATAAGTCAACGCAATGGACTACCGACAGTCTCGACATGACGCAATTCGCGCGGCTACCAGCTGAGTTTGGCGCACCCGCTATTAGCGATTTAGTCGAACGCTTTGAACGTACCTGGCTAGATCACTTGCCAGGCTACACAGGCCGCTACTTACACCCTCGTCAAAACATGCCCAATTATGGGCGCGACCTAGCCGAGCTCGTTGGCGTCGGCGCGTTGACATTGCAACTCGACCTACCGCTTGCTACGAAGCGGCCGTTGGTGATCGCAATGGTGCAACTGGGCATCGACACATTTGGTATCATCAAAAACGGTGGACGCTTTCCCGCTAATGGCGGCAACGGTAGCGGCCGTAAATTTCCGCTACTCCTAGCTGGCTCTGTCCTTCACGACGACGAGATTCTACGACTCGCCCAAGAACGTAAGCTCTCATTTGCCGAAGACGCGCAAACGTTCTATGTCACCCAGTCCAGCAAAGGTGAATGGAACCAAGGCCACGGTGGTTACGGCCCTGAAGACCGAAATCTGCCCGAATGGGGTAATCGACATATCGACGATCCAAGCCAGGACCGTAAAGCATGGACTGCTGACCCCTACCGCCGCTGCTGCACAGCAAACGTCTGGCACGGCTACGTATTAGCTGCACGAATCATGGGATTACGTGACGCCTGGGATCATCCAGCGCTATTCGACTATGTCGACCGCTACATGCAAATCGAGTCCAAGGGTAGCTGGATGCGAGGCTGGAATCCGTTTAGCGAACGCATGTGGGATCGATACCGCAGCGACTTTTGAGCAGCTAGCCGCCGATCAAATCGCGAAACAGTTCCATTGACTCATGCTCGGCACCCACGACTTTGCCATCAGCCTTCACAATCATACCTAGCGTCGTCAAGAACAACTGACGGTGAGCTGGCGGCACGCTGGTTGGATCAACTTCATCGATCGGTGGTGGCACCTCTAGCCAACCGGCAACCTGCTTGGCCTCTGAATCAGTCAAACGCAAGCTTCCAGAAATGCGCATGACAAGATCACGCTCTGCGTGTGAAACATTCAGGTCTGTCCATGCAAAGGAACACACGAACTTCATCAAATTCATACGTTCAGCTGGTGATAGCTCCATGATTATAGTGAAGCGCTCAGCGCGACCAGAAACCACTGACTAGCTCACAGTAATCGAAGCAATAAGTCCCCACAGTTCCGGCTGCAACGTCGGCGGGGAGTTCTTCCTACCCACAGTCTTTTTCAATGTATGTGGATGGAGCGCGAGCACCAAACCGCAGCGCGAAACACACATCAAGATGGCCACAGCAGCTGGCCTGATCGACCAATTGCGTGATCCGCCTTGGCACATTGCCTCAGATGTTTTCCCTAATTGCGTTGGATCGATAAAGCACCGCTTTGCACAATCGCGGCAATGAAGATTCTTACGAAAATCGTCGCCCCCACAATCTGCGCTCTCTTGCTAGCAGGCTGTGCAGGCGTAGACGCAGATAGCCATAGCCAAACCGACATGCCCGCGATTTGTATCGTCTCAGGCGAAGATGCAAGCGGTGGGCCGAGCGCTGACTACATGGGACAAACTGTCAACTTCTGCTGCAAGCGCTGCAAAGCCAAGTGGGAAGGAATGGATGACTCGGCCAAGAAAGCCGCGTTCGACGGCCTGCACAATTAGGCAACAGCCCGAGAGGGCCAACAACACTAGGCGTTCGCCAAGACCAGCGCGTCCGCCTCGCATGCCGCGCCAGCACAAGCGACCTCGACAAAGATCGTGAATTGCGGCGCAAACGATGCCAAGTCATGCCACTAGGGACATGAGACTTCGCATCTTAATGCTCGTGGTAGTTGTGGTGCTCGGCACCCTACAAGCGACTGCCCAAAGCTATTGCTTCCATTCTGGATCCACCATGCTGCCTGCCAGCTGGATCTCGGGCCCACTACCCCTCGGATGTAGCAATGCGCCAAACTGGCCCATGTGGCGCAGGTTCACGCCGCAACACCGTAGCCCAGCGCCGCACTTTGGCTTTCGACCAGGCCGCGGCGAAGCAGTACCAGTGATTATCGTGCAATACCGCTGCACCGGGTTCTTAATCGAGCCTGTAGCGGCCTCAAGCTACATCTACATGGGCTACGTCATCGACATGCCCGAACACCGGTGCAACTAGATCGCCTGGACTGCACCCGAGGTAACTTACGATCACACCTTCAGCTCATGGCCATCGCGACGCGACAGCCAAAGGCTGCAAACAAGGTCACTGGAGACATTGGGTATGGTGCGCGTCATATCTACAAGCCGATCCACGCCAAGGATCAAAGCGAGGAACTCTGGCGGCACTCCCACCTGCATCAATACGATTGCGAGCAGCGGGATTGACCCACCGGGCACGCCTGCAGCACCAATTGCAATCAAGACAGAGAACCCAATCACCATTGCCTGCTGCGCAATGTCGAGCTCTGCACCATAGACCTGAGCCAAAAACAGCACGGAAACGCCTTCGAACAGCGCCGTGCCATTCATGTTCATCGTTGCCCCCAGTGGCATAACGAACCCCGCGATCTCCTTAGGTGCACCAAACTCATCAACCGCTGTGCGGATCGTAGTCGGCATCGTTGCATTCGATGACGAAGTCGAAAACGCAGTAACAACCAGCGTGCGTATGCCTCGATAGAAGCGCGCCGGTGACAATCCTGCGAAGACCTTGGCCAAGGTCGTGATGACGACTAGCTGGTAAAACAACAATCCCCCCATCGCGGTAATGAAGTAGAGACCAACAAGCTTCATCACGTCGACGCCTAGCAACGCCGTAGCGTGGAAGATTAAGCAAGCCACGCCAATTGGTGCCAATTCCATCACCCACGCCAACACCTTGATGCATAGCTCGTAGATGCCCTCAAGCAGATCTCTAAGTGCTTGTGTTTTATGCGACGGTAGGCGTGTCGATGCCGCTCCCATGATCAATGCAAAGATGATCAGGCCTAGAATGCTCTTATTGTCTGCAGCCGTTCCGACAACATTCGTCGGAACGAAGTCGACGATCATCTGGAGTACGCCTTTGACATCGGCGCTTTGCTCGATCTTCGCCTGAGCAACCTCGCCATATTGCATCTTGATACGAGCAACGGTCTCGGGTGAAACGTTGCCGCCCGGTCGAATCACGCGCACCAAAACGATCCCGATCAACCCGGCTACAAAGGTAGACCCTAAGAACCAAGCCAATGTCCGGGAGCCAAGCGAACCGATTTTCTGCACGCTGCCAAGTCCCGACACACCGAGATATAGAGAACAGAACACGATCGGCACAACGACCATGAACAACAGCCGCAAGAACAGATCGCCGAATGGCTTGATGACCTGATTCGCCCACCATTCAACATTCTCGAATGCACCGGTCTTCTCGGCACCCATCGCGGGTGCATACATAAGATTGAGGGTGACCCCAAATCCTGCACCTACGACAAGGCCGAGCAAAATTTTCGTCGGCAAGGACATGCCCTGACGTTGCGCGTCACCTTCGGAATGATTCGTTGAAGTAGGCGATTCCATTAATAATGGAGCCTATCGCCCAAGTAGCGGTAACGCGACCAAAGAGGCTTACCGGGTGCTCAGAGACGTCCGCTGAATGACAAAAACGGGCTAGCTGACCTGCTGGACAACCTCGCGAACCGAGCCGCTGGCATCGTCTCCTAACTGACCGTCTAACTCGCGCAAGCGCGCACCCGGAGATCCGGTGAACCTCGCAATCAGGCCATACGTCCCAGGAACCACCAATAGCGTAGTAAGAGTGGCGACCGTAACGCCCGAAAGCACGACAAGGCCAATCGCTACTCGCCCTTCCGCGCCCGCACCACTCGCCATCACTAACGGAATCGCACCTAGTGATGTCGACAAGCTTGTCATCAAGATCGGGCGCAAACGAAGCACGCTAGCCTCGATGACCGCATCTCGCCAACTACGCCCCTCGTCCCGTAACTGGTTAGCAAATTCGACGATCAAAATGCCATTCTTAGCGGCCAAGCCGATCAAGATGATCATCCCGACTTGGCTGTAGATATTGATCGTTGCGCCGCCCAGCTTGAGTCCCAACAGGCCACCAAACAAGGCAAGCGGCACAGTCAGTAAAATAACGACCGGCTGCAAGAAGCTCTCAAACTGCGCTGCTAGAACCAAATAGACCAGCAATAGCGAAATCAAGAAGGTCAGCATCAAGGCGTCAGAGGACTCCACAAATTCACGACTCTGACCGCCATATGCGATACCCGGTTGGTTATCGAGCTCATCGCGGACAACTCCCCGCAAGAACGACAGCGCGTCACCCAGGGTGTAGTCCTCTGCCAAGTTTGCGCTGATAGAAATGGCGCGCAGACGGTCCCAACGGTTACGCGAAGCAGAGTCTGCAAACTCGCGCACCTTGACCAAGTTGCCGAGCGGCACCAATTCACTGGTAGCTTGTGACCGCACGAAGATCTGCTCTAGGTCAGCAGGCGAACGCTTATTGCGATCTTCTGCTTCCAGCACAACGTCGTATTCCTCACCGCGCTCCACAAACGTCGTAACTCGCCGCGACCCCATCATCGTCTCTAATGTACGCCCGATCTCGATGGAAGAGACCCCAAGGTCAGCGGCACGTTCATTATCAACCAACACCTCAAGCTGCGGCTTGGTCTCTTCGTAGTCACTATTAACGGCTACTAGGCCCGGGTTCTTGCGTGCAGCGGCAATCACCACATCCCGCCAAACTGCGAGTTCTTCATAGGTCGAACCCGTCAGCACAAACTGAACCGGCTGACCTGAGCGTCGCAGTAACCCAGACTCAGCAATACAAAACGCGCGATAGCCTGGGATTGCGCCAAGCTTTCGATCGACGTCCAGCATGATCTCTTTGGTCGTGCGCTCACGCTCACCCCAAAGCTTTAGCAGCACCGTACCAAAGGCAGAGTTGACGCTACCACCAGATCGAAAAGACCCAGGCACGCGCATCAGAACGCGTTGCGCTTCTTCCGATTCGATCAACTCCAGCATGACGTCTTCGCCATGTCCGGCAGCCTCAAGAGCGTTGCCAAAGGATGCCCCTTGTGGGCCACGCATGCTGATACGAAATGACCCCCGGTCTTCCTGCGGCGCGTACTCCTGAGGCAGCCCGAAGTAGAGACCACTGATCGACAATGCGAGTCCAGCGGCGATCCCAATCGCAGCTAGCGGCTGCCCAACAAGACCTTCGATAAGCCAACGGTAAGCACGCTGTACCGGAGCAAACAGGTAGTCTACAAACCGCATCATCATTGGCGGCTTGCCGCCACGTAGCAGCATCGAACACATCACCGGCGTCAGAGTCAGTGCCACCACGGTCGACAACACCACTGCACCAGCCAATGCGAGAGCGAACTCGGTAAACAAACGGCCGGTGTTGCCTTCGACAAATGTCACCGGCACAAGCACAGCAACGAGCACCACAGTGGTCGCAACCACAGCAAATGCAACCTGGCGCGTGCCGAGATATGCAGCACGTAGCGGTGCTTCTCCGCCACGGATACGTCGAGACACATTCTCTAGGACAACGATCGCATCATCGACGACAAGGCCAATCGCCAGGACCAAGCCAAGCAGCGTCAACAGATTGATCGAAAACCCAAGCTGGTCGAGCACAAAGAACGTGCCGACCAGCGACACTGGCACAGTCAATGCCGGAATCAACGTCGCGTAACCACTGCCTAGAAACAGGAAGATTACGAGCACAACCACCAGCGCCGTAATGAACAGGGTTCTATAAACTTCGTTGATCGCAGCGCGGATATAGACCGACGAGTCACTACTCGGATACAGCTGGATGTCGGCTGGCAAAGTCTTGTTGATCTCCGCCATCTTCTGACGCACGCCGTCAACAACGGAAACCACGTTCGCCTTTGCCTGCGCGCGAATACCGATGCCGACCATGTCTTCGCCGTTACGCCTAAAAACGTTGCGGTCATCAGATGGCCCGATCTCGATACGCGCGACATCACGAAGACGCAGCAAGTGGCCACTATCTCCCCGCCCGATCACTAGATCACCAAACTGATCTGCAGTCTTATAGCGGCGCGCAACCCGCACAGTAAATTCACGATTGGTCGATTCGACCCGCCCCGCCGGTAACTCGATATTCTCTCGCCGCAGACTCTGTTCGATATCGCCAGCGGTCACACCAGTGGCCGCTAACGCCTCACGATCTAACCAGACGCGCATGGCGTAACGACTGCCGCCGCCGTAGCGCACATCAGCGACACCCTGCACATTCGAAAACTGGTCTGCGATATAACGGTCACAGTAGTCCGTAAGCTCCATTGCATCACGAACCGGTGACGCCAAGCTCATCCAAAAAATCGTGTCTGAACCCGACTGGGCCTTACTCACAGACGGTGGATCCACTTCATCAGGCAACGAACCCAACACCCGAGACACGCGATCCCGAACATCGTTTGCAGCCGAATCAATCTCTCGATCGAGAACGAACTCGATATCGATTGAAGAACGGCCATCAGTGGTTTCCGAAGAAACGGTGCGAATGCCGTCAATACCGCTGATCGCATTCTCGATGACCTGCGTCACACGAGACTCAATCACTGCAGCCGCAGCTCCTGGATAGCTCGTATCAATGCTGACCCGCGGCGCATCGATATCTGGCAGCTCACGCATCGACAAACGAACCATGCCGACAATGCCAAGCGTCACGATGACCAAACTCAGAACCGACGCGAGGACTGGCCGTCGGACTGCCAAGTCAGACAGAATCATTGTTTGTCTCCGTCGCGCACAGCGACGATATCTAACTGCGATCCATCACGAACTCGCACCAGACCATTAACAACAACACGCTGCCCGGCATCTAGTCCGCTTAGCACTTCGATATAGCCAACGCGGCGTCGGCCAACGGTGACCTCAACCTGATGAGCAACACTGTCCTCTGCGACCACAAAAACGAAATGGTCATCTCCCTTCTGAACGATCGCCTCTTCGGGGACTTGCAGCGAAGGCGCTTCGCCTCGATCGACGGAGACCTTCATCAACATCCCCGGTCGCAGCACTAAATCTGGATTTTCGACAACCGCACGAATGGTTGCCGAGCGAGTTCTAGAGTCGAGCCTCGTATCGATCGCAGTAACCTTGCCAGCAAATGCTCTACCGGGCCATGCATCGCTGAGCGCGCGAACTGGCTGATCAACATGGATCACTGACAGTAAGGTCTCGGGAATCGTGAAGTCGACCTTCATCACGGACAGATCATCAAGCGTGGTAATCACCGTCGACGACTGCAACAGGGATCCAACGCTGATCTGACGTAGTCCGAGCACACCAGCAAACGGCGCCTTCACTGAGTGATCACGCATCGTAATCTCCAGGGTCGTAACCCGGGCTTTGGCAGCGTGCATTTGCGCCAACGATCGTTGCACGTCACTGTCAGGAGAAATCCCTTGAGCGCGTAACTCGACAGCTCGCTTGTGTGCTGCTTCTAATTCGACCAATAGCGCCTTGGCTTCCACCAAACGCGACTGCTCTTCGCTGGCTTCCATTTCCAGGAGCAGCGCACCTTTTTCGACATGCTGGCCATCCTCAAAGTAGATGGCCTTAACCAGATCACTCCGATTAGCAGTCAACCTAACGCTTTCGTTAGCGATAGCCGTGCCGAGCGCCGACAGCGTACTAGAAAATGGTGCGGCCACGACCGGTGCAAGGATGACCGGTGTCTTTCCTTGAGGACGGGCAAAGCTCTGACCTGCAACATCGTTCGTTGAGAAATAACCGAACCAAAGGCCGGCGCAGACCGCGAGCACGGCGAACATGTAAGCGACAAAAGCACGCATGAGAGGCATTAGACTAACCGACTTGGTGCGCTTGCACTGCCTCAACTAGTCGCGGACATGTCGCATTCGCTAGCAGCCATCGCAGCACCTCGATCGATCGCCGTCAAATTCGCCCGGTATCGCTACTCTGAGCAGCTCTAGAGCCGCGATATGGCGGCTACCGCCAGGGGGAATTCGGTCAATCTGGCAGCCTGCTCGGCTAGAACCGCCTACGAAGACGGATTAGGCCCCAGGGGCCAGCGGCCAGAAGCCAGCCATGAGCCACATAAAGCGTCTTCAGCACCGGTCCCGGCCAAAACATGACCGGCATTGCGTCGATTCTTCGCGCCCTAAAAGCAATCGATGCGCGCCAAATCCACATCGTTATCCAGGGGCTAAGTTTGGATAAGATCAAGGTGTGCAGCCCCTCTGTTTTGTAACTGGTGCCAGCAGCTTTGTAGCGCGTACCCTCGTGCCGCGGCTTGCCGAGAGCCACCGCCTTCGGCTACTCGTCCGACCCGGGCAACACCTTGCCCATTTTGACGGCATCGACCACGAGCGTGCTGAGGGGCGGCTTGAAGATGCGGACTCTCTGCGCCAAGCCCTACACTCTGTGGACCGTGTCGTGCACCTTGCAGCACTGGTATCTTTTCGACCGGAAGATCGAAAGGCAATGGATGCGATCAACGCGGAAGCAACTGAGCGCATGGCACAACTTGCTTTGGAAGCAAAAGTACAGCGCTTCCTACACGTATCAACGATCTCAGCAATTGCCTACTCAGATGAGGCGATCGAACTAGATGAATCGACACCGTACAACTTTGGACCGCTGAACATCGGCTACAGCGATAGCAAATTTGCTGCAGAACAGCGCATTCTTGAAGCAACGCAACAAGGACTCGATGCCGTTATCGTAAACCCACCATCGATGTATGGGCCGGGCGACCGCCGCAAAGGAGACGACTCCTTACTCGGCGCTGTGATGCAAGGCAAAATCAAGATGGCCCCGCCAGGTGGCACGAACGTCGCCAATGTTAACGATGTCTGCGATGGCATGATCGCAGCACTTGACCGAGGACGAACTGGCGAACGATACATTCTCGGCGGTGAGAACCTCACTGGTTTAGAATTGCTGCAGCGCATCGCGAAAGTTGTCGGCGGTCGCGCGCCGACGCGCGCAGTTCCGCGGCCACTTGTTCGCATATCAGCTCGCGCGCTGCAAATGAAGGAACGACTATTTGGCAGCAAGCCACCGATCACCAGCGAGATCGCTCGTCTCGCTGGCATACACATGTGGTACTCAAGCCAGAAAGCCGAACGCGAGCTAGATTGGCGCGCGGGATCAGTAGACGAAGGCATCCAAGCGGCATGGAATGAAATCCAAGCGGCTAGAACGAAGAGTTAATTTCTGCTTCAGGATGTCACCGGGGACAGTTTGCAGCCCCTGTTTCCGTGGCAGCCGTTGCTTATGGGGCGAAATGGCCGCCCGCCTCAAGATATCGGCGCTTACTTAGCCCCTGTGCAAAGAAGAAGCTGAGTCATGAATCTACATTTCTATTGGTTGGCCGTTGTAGCGGTTCTCACAATGGGCTGCGCCACAGGCCAATGCCCCAACACAAAGGTACAAACAATCGCTGCCAGCACTGTCCTCACTGGCCAGCAAAACTGCGGTATCTCAAACCTCGACCTAGGTAGCGTACAGATCAGCACCAAGCTGAATCAGTGCCCACTATTTGCAGTCGATACACCTGCGCACGAGGTCGTCATCGCCGCCAATAGCGAAGCGATGACGAAAACAATGGTCACCGCAATTGTCAGTGAATGGACCTACTTCTTCAAATGCAAGCAGGTCTGGTATGTGATCGTTCCGTGGGGCAGCACCTGCGTCATCGACCGAACCATTCTGCGCAACACTCTGCATCGACGCGTGACCATTCCTTGCTCTGGGCCGCCTCAATAGCCGAAGCAGCCCCCTAGTCGCGCACTAAGAAGTCCCGTGGCATTCAGCCTCGGGACTGAATTGAAGAGGATTCATGCAGCAACGCGAAACATCGTGGTCGTATCGGTCGACCTTTCTGTTCTTAGTGTGCCTCGCCACGGGGCTAGTGGTCAGCTCAATCTTGACTTGGCCTAAGCTCGCTGGAGTTCCAGAGGCAAGCGTTGCCACCACCAAAGCAATCGACCCTGACCCCTTATCCGGCGCAACTTCAGAAGTGCAATCTAGGCTGCCACTCAACCGAGTAGCCGTTGCTGTCCCCGTCACAGTGCCGCCAGCCTCAAAAACGCCGCCACTCGTTTTCGTTATGTGCATCGCAAAGCTTTGCCGGATGAGCCTCCGCACCGCCGAACTTGCACAGGAAGATGAGATGGAAGCAGCACAGCAAACAGATGAGAAAACTCGCATCTTACTCGACCGCTTGCTCCAGCAGTTTCCCGACGCTGGCGAACGTAGCCTGAGCATGTTGATCGAAATGACGGGTAGCTCTGCAGACCAGCAAACACAGCCATACGAAAACACCAAGCTCGGCGTCCTACAGGTCATTTTGGAAAACGACCTCTCGCGACGAAACGAAGTCGGCGACCAAGTCAAAGACCGGACTCGTATAGATACTCTCGTTCAGTCCCTACTCGACTCGATGCCAATCGGCCCTCTAACCGCGAAAATGGGCAATCGATGCCTGAATGATCGGCCGTTCCTCCGCATCGCCCATGAGCCGCAGGTACAAAACCTTCTGAAGCTTGCCAGCAACGATGAGTTTCCGCGCAACATCGCCACCAACATGCTGATGACGCTGCTAGATAATGCCAAGAATGCCGGTGAGCGCACACCCGCAGAGCTTACTCAGCTGGCGATGCTTCGACTCGATAGCAGTGATCCGAGCCAGATCGTTGCAGCATGCCGACAGTTACTTCGTGACGATAAGTACCGCAGCTTAGCGCTGTCTTGGTTGCGGGATCGGCAAGACTTACAGCTCGCCTCCGAAATAGCCGAGCTGGTGGCATCCCAACTACCAGTTCGGGACGCTCTAGAAGTACTTCGCGAACTATCGCCACTTCTCCAGCGCACGCGAGGTGCCTACATGGGACTTGGAGCGCGGGCCCCGGAAGTCTTAGCAGAGGCATACAATCAACATCTTGCGGCTAACAACCACCCAACCATTCGCCGCGAACTGATCATGGGTGTTGGCATGATCCCCAATCCGGCTGGCCTAAAACTAGCCAAGCTAGCGCTCGCCAATGACCCGTCGCCTGGAGTTCGAATCCAAGCGATGTATGTATTCACTGTTCATGCGACACCCGAAGCTGCCGAGCAGGCAATCAACCAACTGTTGGATGATCCAGCCATCGCCAACAACCAAGAACACCTAGGCGCCATCGTGCTAGCGCTAACAAACCTTGAGCATGCCGACCCCAACATCATCGCCAGACTGGGAGCGCGCCTTCAAAGCATGTCGCTAGCTGGATACAGCCGCGTCAGCTTGGCTGAGATTCTCAGTCGGGTGCTACCAGGTGGAGAACTGCGGCAGCCAAAGGGCGGCTAAGTACGCGAGACCCTGAATTGCAGCTAGACCAAACCTGAGCAACAATGCCAACGGGAAGCTTTTGCAACCGGGCCAGACAGCTTGCCCGGGCGTCGTTCGAAAAGCAGGCCATTCAAGGCGAGGCCATCCCGAGACAGAACGCTCGGAAACAGAACGCTCGGAAACAGAGAGGTCAGAAACAGAGCGCCCCGAAATAGAGCGCCCGGCGCTCGACCTACTTCTTCTTCTCGAGGTGCTTGGTGTGCTTGCGCAGACGTGCGCAATACTTGCTGAGCTCGAGCTTGGGAGTGCCGGGCTTCTTCAGCAAGGTGTAGTTGCGATCGCCGGACTCCTCACAGACGAGGAAGACGACTTCTTTCTTCTTCTTGGGCTTTGCCATGACTGCGATTCGACTCTGGAAAGGTGAGCCGAGTTGGGAGGGCCGAACAAAGTAGCGACCTACTGGTAAAGAGCAAGACCTCTCCCAATCCAGTTCGATTACGGCCGCGTCAGAGAGGCCCGAATATGACGCAAACTCATTCTAAAAAACATGTTAAGCAACATCACTCGAAATGTTCATATTGTCTGGAAAGAACAACCTGCTGGCGACTGGCTTCCGGATGTTCTCCAAGCAGCCTCGAAAGATGGTCGGTGCATGGCAATCAGTAGCCATCAGGAACCTCCAACTACCCATGACATGGGGATCTCAGCGCAACCGACCAGAGGAATACGGCGTTACCGAGCTTCGCGGGACCCGCGCTAGCGGCAAGGCCAAGGCCGCCTGCGACCCAGTCTGCAGGGCAATCGGGAGAGAAAATGCGAGAGGCCCGGTCCCCACCGGGCCCCTCCAAGGGTCGTCCGCAACTCGACGCTCCTTTCTTCCTATCCCACACCCGTATCGACCTTGGCACCGGGCAAACCTGAGGAAGATTGTCTGACAGCAAAGAATCCCAACACCAAATCCACCAGCGCCAGCCAGACCAAACACTGCCCAATGGCAAGTTACCTAGGTCCCATCGACCGCTTGACGACGAGATCCGCCGCAGTCTCTTCGAACGATCATTGCGGAGAGTGCCCTCCCTGCGCGAGCATGTCGCAATGGCTGAGGCCCCCATCACTGCTCCCATAACGATCGTCACTGGCAGTAACCGCGGCATTGGTCGCGCTATCGCGAAGGCGCTGGCCGCCGATGGCCACCGTCTGGTGATGACTGCGCGCGACGAGCAACTGCTGAATCAAGCGGCAGACGAACTCCGGGGTATGAATGCCACAGTCGCGACAATCGCGACCGACTTGCATCAACCCGAAGCGGTCGCCCAAGTACTCGCGTTCACCGAGTCGACTTTCGGCAAGCCTGACATCGTCATCAGTAACGCCGGCACTGCTCCATCCGACAAAGTGGAAAACACAACCACTGAGATGATGCAGAACGCATTCAATCTACACGTTGCAGTGCCGCTGGCTTTTGCTCGGCAATGCGCAGCCGACATGAAGGCACGCGGGAACGGTTGCCTACTGCACCTAGCATCAAGCGCAGGCCTGCGCGGATATCCATTCACGTCAGCTTACACTGCAGCCAAACATGGCATGGTAGGCCTGACGCGCGCTCTGCATGCAGAACTCGCGCACAAAGGCATCGATATCTACGGCGTCTGCCCAGGATTCGTTGACACAGATATCACACGCTCGGCTGCCGAAGCAGTGGCCTCAAAAGGCAAAACGAGCGCCGACGACGCCCTGGCCCGGATGGGTGCACAGAACAATATCGGCCGCATGCATACCAGCGACGAAGTCGCGTCGGCTGTACAATTACTACTGCGCGACCGCCCTACAGGTTGCCTCTACGACCTTGACCGCGACCCACCCGCGTTCCTCGACCAACCATGAGTTACGACTTTCACTTTGAAACCGACAGCGACGGTGTCGCCACGCTGACACTCGACCGCCCAGACACACTCAACTCGCTCACGTTTGAGATCTATGGCCAGCTCGAAAAGCTGTTCGTGGACTTACGGACCGACGACACAGTCAAAGCAATCGTTTTGACTGGTAAGGGCAAGGGATTCTGCAGCGGCGGCAACGTCGAAGAGATCATTGGCCCACTGTTTGAGAAAGACCTGAATGGCACGCTCGAGTTCACGCGCATGACGGGAGCTGTGGTGCGCAACATGCTGCGCCTCGACAAACCAATCATCGCAGCGATCAATGGCATCGCCGCCGGAGCTGGCTCAGTCCTCGCCCTTGCAAGCGACATTCGAGTCATGTCCGAGAAGGCGAAATTTGCGTTCTTGTTTACCAAAGTCGGCTTAACTGGCGCAGACATGGGCGCTGCGTGGCTGTTGCCGAAGATCATCGGAACGGGTCGGGCCATGGAATACCTGACTTTCGGCGAAAAGATCATCGCTGAGGAGTGTTATCGCATAGGCCTCGCGAACCGAGTTGTAGCCCCTGAGGCAGTTCTTCAGGAAGCCACAATGATTGCGAGGCGACTGGCAACAGGACCTTGCATGGCGATCGGAATGACTAAAAAGATGATCTGGAACGAATGGTCTATGGATCTGGATGCAGCGATCGAACAAGAAGCTCAAGCACAAGCGCTATTGCTTCGCGCGCATGATCACCGTGAGTTCTACGACGCCTGGATGGAGAAACGCGAGCCAAAGTGGCGCGGCCGCTAACGAAGGAAACGATGAGTACCATCAAAAACGACCACCTCTGGCTACCAGACGATGACCTTGACACAGAACTTGCCGAGTTCACTCGCAAGATTCGTTCATTTGCCGATGACAAGCTCGCCCCACATGCTCGCTCGATAGACGAGCAATCGACGTTTCGCCGCGCCATGGTCGACGAACTCGGCGAAGCTGGGATCCTTGGAGGCCCACTTCCAACTGAGATTGGTGGCAGCGGATGGACCCCATTACAACTTGCACTAGCCCATGAAGAGCTTGGCGCAGCCTGTGGTAACGCGCGCGGATTTTGCGCGGTTCAGACTGGTCTAGTCACACAAACGCTAGCCAAGAACGGAAACGACGAACAGCGAGAGCGCTGGCTAAAGCCGTTGATGAGCGGCAAAGCCATTGGTTGCTTTGCACTAACGGAACCAAACGCTGGCAGCGATGTCGCCTCGCTAACGACCCACGCAGTAGAACAACCTGATGGTAGCTATCGCGTTAGTGGCGGGAAGCACTGGGTAACCAATGCCGGCATTGCCGATGTGATGCTGCTATTTGCGACCGTTGATCCCAAACTCGCCGGCAAAGGCATCACTGCGTTCGTAATCGACACAGCTCGTGAAGGATTGCACCGCAAGCCCATGGAGGGCGTTGAACTAGGTCATCGCGGTAGCGATCACGCAGTGCTGACATTCGAAAACATGCCCGTGCAAAAAAGCGAGATGCTCGGGAAGATCGGAAAAGGCTTCGGCATCGCGCTTGGCGGCCTTTCATCCGGTCGATTAAGCGTAGCCGCAGGTGCTGTTGGCATTCATAGAGCGGCATTATCGGCGGCCGTGCGGTTCACGACAGAACGCGAACAATTTGGCCAGCCACTTGCACACTTCCAAATGGTGCAGGAACGCTTGGCTGACATGCTGACTTCCCTGCATGCCAGCCGAGCACTTGTGCATCGCTGTGCAACCAGGCGCGCCAACAAACGTGAGACGCATGCTGATGTCGCAATGGCAAAGCTACAGTCGACGGAAGCTGCAGCTACGGCCTGCGATCAAGCGGTCATGCTGCACGGAGCGCGCGGCTACAGCTCAGCCTTCCCAGTGGAGCGGCTGTGGCGAGATATTCAGGCGCTACGGATCTACGAAGGCACTTCGATGATCCAAAAAGGCATCCTAGCGCGCATGCTGTCATCGTAGAACGGTACGACGACCTGCCGTTCTTATCCGTTACGCAAGCGGACCTGATGATCATCATCCGATTGCGCACGTCTAGCAGCCTATTGGGGCCACCTATGACCAATTCCACTCTGCAACTAATCCGATCTCTCGCCGCATTCGCCGTAGGCATTCACCTTGCAGGTGCTCTCTGCGCTCAAAAAGAGGACTCGCCAAACGACGTGAAGGTAATGACCTGGAACATCTGGCACGGCGGACGCGAAGATGGTGAGAAGATCGGTCCGCAACGCGTCATCGATGTGATCGAAGACAGCGGCGCCGATATCGTCGCGATGCAAGAGACCTACGGCTCGGGTGAATTGATCGCCAAGAAACTTGGCTTCCACTTTCAACCACGCGGCACAAATGTCTCGATTCACAGCCGCTTCGCTCTGGTCGAAGACATCTCCGTCCACGCCGAGTTCCAATGTGTCGGTGCGCTAGTCGAGTTACCCGACCAGAGCCATCTCGCTTTCTACTCTATCTGGCAACCCTATTCCGGCGAGATCTGGGAAGAGGGGACTCGCGACCTCAGCAAGCCGGAAACAATGCTGGCAGCTTGTAAAGCCTCGCATGAAAGCCTCCAAGTGATGTGGGGCGCCATCAATAAGCGATTGTCTGCGCCTAAATACGATGACGTGCCAATCGTGATAGCTGGCGACTTCAACTCGATGTCACACATCGACTATGGCGAAATTGGCTGGGATCAATACGGCGCTGTAGTCAACTGGCCAACCAGCACAGTCCTGACGCAAGCTGGGTTCACGGACTCCTATCGCTCCCGCAATCCCCGTATTGACCGTGCCGCAGACAGCACTTGGACACCACGCTTCCCAAAGCAAGATCAGGATCGCATTGACTTCATCTACCACCGATCAGCAAGAAGTCGATCGTCATTAGTAACGACAACGGAATCAGTCGTAATACGGGAACATAAGAAGCGCTTCCCGTCTGACCACGCCGCCCTGATCAGCACGCTGCAAGTCACCCAACAGGATCCCAAGCAAGAGAACCGCGCTATTCCACTGCAAGTTGTCAGTTACAACATCAAGCATGGTCACGGAATGGATGGTCAGGTCAACCTCAAACGCACTGCCGAAGTACTGCGAAAGCTAACCCCAGACTTCGTTGGCCTACAAGAAGTCGACCTACAAGTAACCCGCAGCGGCAAGGCCAACCAAGCCAATGAACTCGGTGAGATGCTTAATATGCATCCGATCTTTGGCTCCTTCATGGAATACCAAGGCGGTCGCTACGGCATGGCAATTCTGTCAAAGCATCCAGTAGTTCGGGTCAACAGCCTGCGGTTGCCCACCGGCAATGAGCCACGTGTCGCATTGATTGCAGAAGTGCGCCTACCAAACGACACCACCATGCTCATCGTCAATGTTCACTTTGACTGGGTAGACGATGACCGATACCGCTTCGCACAGGCAAACACGTTGGCAACGCACCTGCAAGCCCAGCCTCACCCTTACGTCCTACTTGGGGACTTCAATGATGGCCCCGACTCAAGGACGCTCAAGTTGTTTGACCAGATTGCACAACGCACGCCAAAGCCTGCTGCGACTCGCCTGACGTTTCCGTCCACAAAGCCCCAGAAGGAGATCGACTTCATCTTCTGCTCACCCAAGAAGTCGTGGCAGGTCAGCCGCAGCGCTGTGATCAAAGAAACTGTCGCTTCAGACCATCGACCTGTGTTCGCAGAAATGATTCTGCAAACTCGCTAAAACGATTCCGAAGTAGTCGGCAATGACAAAGATGAATCGATTCAATCCCACTTGCATGGTTGCAGACTGCCTGTCAACCAGACTACCAATCTTGCCCACAAGCATGACACGAACCGCGGCAAACCTAAGGTTTCCGACAGCTCACGTGGTAGCGTTGGTCTAATGGCTGCCCGCCGCTACGGAACGATCATTCGCCACCTGAGCGAAGATCCAGATACTTGTCGCGAACTGTGCGAGAAGCTACCAGATGATGTTCTGATCGAGCTTGGTGCTGCAATCCGCGAAGAATCGATGCGACGCGCTCGAGAAGCTGGCGACCCTGCGGCTGTTATCGAGGCGGCATTTGACAAGGGCTTTGCACGCGATGGGCTTGGCATGCTTCCTTGGATCGCTAAGCCTTTCTTGATCTGCCCCGGGGGACTCGTTGGCAAGAACAGGGGCAACCATCGCTGCCAATTCGTGTCCGCGGACGACACATGGGTGTGGGAAAGCAGCGACTTAATCGACGAGGTCAAACGCTCGTTAACCGGATCTGATGAAGGATTCCGCGCAATAGCGCTGCTGCCGATCATCGAAGGCATGCAGCTCGACGTAGTGCGCGCTCGCATGCGCCAAGGGCAACACAATGTCGAACGCGTCACCAGCATGAAGATTCGACGCGGCAAGCTAATCGAAGTAGAGCGTCGGAACGTCTCCGCCCGCGGCACGCGTTAAGCGACACCGCTGCCGCTGCAGCATAAATCGCTAAAGCTGCCAACCCTTGCGATAGATACGCCGAACGAGCGCTGTGGCTAGGTAGTTATCGAACTCCATATTCTCAGAGTCCCAGCGCAGCTTGACTCCCGGGAAATGCCCAGCAACCGTCCCAAGCAATACGGCTTCTGTCAGCGGACACGCGTAGGAAAACGGCGTCGACGTCTGACCTTCACCCCGGCAAGCATCTGTCCACTCATGACGATGCTCCTTGCTAGGCAACGTCTGTAGCTCGACGTCCATCTTTTCGCCCTTACTGTAGAACTGCGGTGGAGCCCAGTGAGGAATCACCATCACGCCCTTCTCGCCAACCAAGAACGAGCCAGCGCCCGGCAACTTAACACCGTCTGGCAACTGAGCTTTTTCGGCAGCCTTCTTACTGCCGCCATCTGTCCAGCGGAACTTGATCGTGTCCGCTGTTTGATCCGTGCCGGGGAACTCGTAGAGGAAGTCGCCGTCGGGCGCGAACATCTCCTCGAAATGACCAGGACCGCTTGAGATAACGTTCCTCGGCGCACCAATGCCAAGCGCTGCGAAGACCGGATCGAAAATATGACAGCCCATATCGCCTAGCGTGCCGCTGCCAAAGTCGAGCCAACGACGCCAATTGAAAGGATGATAGTCGCCCTTCACGTAGGGACGGTTCTTGGCAACTCCAAGCCATAGATCCCAGTCGATGTGATCAGGTACCGGGTCTTGCTTGGCTTTGCGTCCTGCAGCAGTGCCAGCCCACGACTTACCAACCCACAGATGCGCCTCATGCACCTTGCCAATGACACCAGTGCGCAGCATCGCGACCGCGGTCCGGTAAGCGCTATGACTATGAATCTGGGTGCCCATCTGCGTCACCAAACCGGTGCGCTTTGCCATGGTAGCCATTTCACGACACTCATAGAGGTTGTGCGCGATCGGCTTTTGACAGTAGACATGCTTGCCAAGACTCATCGCCGCCAACGCAACGGAACCATGCATATGGTCGGGTGTTGCAACGACAACTGCATCGATGTCTTGGCCCATCGAGTCAAGCATCTTGCGATAGTCAGCGAAGGTCTTGGCGGCTGCATGCTTCTTCGCTGCTGCTCCCAGATTGTTCGCGTCAATGTCACAAAGCGCCACGATGCGAACGTTCTTGCCACTTGCGGTAGCGTTCAGATCGCTGCCCCCCATGCCTCCAACTCCTACGCAAGCGACGTTTAACGTCTCGAGCGGGCTTAAGCTTGAGGTTCTTGAACCCAGCATTGGAACAGCAGCTGCAGCTGCACCTGTTGCTTGCATGAAGTGGCGACGAGTGACTCTGTTGGTGACTGGCACTAAGACCTCAATTGGAACGTGGGACTACGCGAAGCAGAAAAGGTGCAAGAACGATGGGAGGAAGGTCGGGGGCCGCCAACCCAGACGGCTGACAGCCCAATAACGACCTACTCCTTCAGCTCACCGCTGTCAGCGATGACAACCTCGGCAGAAGTCGAGCCGGAGCTAGAACCAACTGCCTCCATTGCCTCAACGACCTCAATGCCTTCGACAACTTTGCCGAATACGACGTGCTTGCCGTCGAGCCACGACGTAACGACCGTGGTGATGAAAAACTGCGAACCGTTGGTGTTTGGGCCAGCATTGGCCATCGACAGCAAACCTGGCTCGGTGTGCTTGCGATCAAAGTTCTCGTCCTGGAACTTCTCGCCGTAGATAGACTCACCGCCGGTGCCGTTGCCGCGGGTGAAATCGCCGCCCTGACACATGAACTGCTTGATGATGCGGTGGAAGCCGGAACCCTTGTAGTGGAGTGCCTTGCCGGAAGTGCCTTGACCCTTCTCGCCAGTGCATAGTGCCCGGAAGTTTTCGGCCGTTTTCGGCACAGCGTCCGCAAACAGTTCGAAGACGATGCGGCCGGCTGCTTTGTCGCCAATGGTGATATCGAAGTAAACGCGTGGATTCATATCCAACCTAGTTACCCCCTGACCGGGCCAAGACCAACGACTACTACCACCAACCGCGATTTGGGTCAGGAATGATGGTGCGGCCAAGTCGCTAGCCAGCCAGCATGAAGGTTGGCGCTGGCAAAGGCGGCGCTATGCTGATACCTGCATTTCCCAGTCAAAACCGGCCTATCTAGGCAAACCAACAACAGATCTATGACCCGCGCATCCGCCCGCCACATCCTTGTCGACACAGAAGAAAAGTGCCAGCAACTCAAGACCGAGATTGCCGGCGGAGCCAGCTTTGAAGACCTCGCGAAGCAACACTCGTCCTGCCCATCCGGCCAGCAGGGTGGTGCACTTGGTGAATTTGGCCCTGGCCAGATGGTCAAGGAGTTCGACACCGTGGTCTTTAACGAAGCGGTCGGAGAAGTCCACGGCCCAGTCAAGACCCAGTTCGGCTACCACCTGCTTGAGATCACCAGCCGCGCGTAGTTGGCACCAGCCGCGCGCAAGGGCGAAGCCAGCGCAAAGCGCTATTTGCCTTTGCGGGATCTGGCCCGGCGCCGGCCGCCCCACTTTGGCAAGACCATCGCTTTTTCGAAGGTCTCCAAAGCAGCGTCAAGCGCAGCAGCAACCTGCTCATCGCTGCTCTCGAGCGGCTTGGCTTCGCCAATGTCTTCGCTTAAGTCGAAAACATTGCGCTCCGAATCACCGGGCAAATCTGCAATGTGCAATTTGTGGTTCCCAATGCGAACCGCACGCTCCTTACCCTGCCGCCAATACAGCGGACGCTGTTCGAGCTCGGTCACGACACCAGTTAAGCGCGGAAGCAAGTTGACCCCATCGAGCGCCCACTGTGGATCAACCTCACCACCTCCGACCGCAAGGAACGTGGGGAAGAAGTCTAATGAGATCACTGGATCATCAATCTTCGTATCCGCTTTGATTTTACCTGGCCAACGCATGCACATCGGCACGCGAATTCCGCCTTCTAGCAACGAGCCTTTTCTTCCTCGCAACTGACCGTTGTTGGCACCCGTTAGTGTTTGCCCACCATTGTCATTGGTAAACACAACCAGCGTGTCATCCGCGAGGCCAGCAGCTTCAAGCGCAGCCAACACTTTGCCGACATTGTCATCCAACGCTTTCACAAGCCCCGCATACTTCCGGCGCTTGACTGGCATGATGTGGGCGAGCTTTTCTAAATCAGACTTTCGCGCCTGCAACGGCCCATGGGGCGCCGTAAAGCTCAAGAACAGAAAGAACGGCTCTTGCTTATTCTCATCAATGAAACGCACCGCAGCATCGCCCAATCGATCCGTCGTGTAACCACCCTCTTCTGTCTCAATTCCGTTCTCTTGGATCACTCGATGAGGCGTCGGTTCCTTCATCGGGTAGTACGATCGCGAGCCCTGCAAGCATCCGTAGAACCAGTCGAAGCCACGCTTATTGGGGTGGTAATCCGCTGGATACCCAAGATGCCATTTACCGATCAAGCTTGTTGTGTAGCCGAGTGGCTGCATGCGTTTCGGCATGAACGTTTCACTCAACGGCAAGCCGCCAGCCATATATCCCGGTGGGATATTGAACTCATGGCCAAAGCGAGTTTGGTAGCGACCCGTCATCATCCCTGCACGCGATGGGGAACACACACAGCCCGACATGTAGGCGTTCGTAAGTGTGACGCCAGCTTTTGCAATCGAATCAATATGCGGCGTCAAACCGGCCATATCTTCAGCGCAATCAGCTTGAAAGCCAAAGTCGGCATAGCCAGCATCGTCTGCATAGAGCAGCACAATATTAGGACGGCGGGGTGCGGCTGCGGTCTGAGCAACTGCTTGCGAGACCAGAAACAACACACCAAGCAGCGCAAGACTTCGTGAGGACAGCATGCCTCTCATTGTCGCAGCATCTTTCCAAGCTGCTACTGCGATTCGTTGACGTCGGCGACTTACCTGATAATTCCGTGATGCCCCATGCAGCCGCGACACCTGCTGGGCATTACTATCCAGAAGTATGCTCAGCTTCGCCGTCATCACACTCACGAGCCTCACGCCACAAGGCAGCCAAGCCATAGAGCGCTTCCCTGCTGTAACCGAGCAGGACGCGCGTCACTACGACCTCTCCCTTCGCGTCGATCTCAACGCTCAAAGCCTGAGTGGTCAATGTAGGTATACGTTTACCGCCATCGAACAATTGGCAACGATCCGCCTAAACGCAACACGATCTAGCAGTTGGAAGGTTGCCTTTCGCGACAGCGACGGCCTAGAGATGAAGGCCAACTGGAGTGATTCAGAGGTAACGCTAACACTGCCCAAAGCAGCCGAGAAAGGAACCTCGGTGCAGTTCACGGCGGACTTTGCCGGCAAACCAGCCGACGGCTTCTACTTCAAAAAGAACCGCTACGGCGAGTTGATGGCTTTTACTGATCACTACTCAATCCGCGCGCGCGGCTGGTTGCCTTGCGAAGACCACCCGGGAGATCGCGCCAAATTCTCAGTTACGGTGACCTACCCCGAGGGCAACGAAGCTGTTGGCTTTGGCCTCAAACCTGAAGGCTCCAGCCCCACAGAGTCAGAACAGGGCATGCAAACTCAGGTATTGAGCGGCCAGAGCGAGATCCCACCGTACATGTTTGCACTCGTTGTAGGACCACTCGCAAGAGTACCCGAAGCCGGCGACAAGCGGCTAGTCGATCATCTCGTCTACAAACAAGACGTCGCAAAGGCAAACGTTGCGCTAGTCAACCACGCGGCATGGATTGCCGAGATGGAGCAAGCCTTCGGCACCTATCCCTACGGCAAATATATGACTGTGCAGTGCCCAACTCGATGGGGTGGCTTTGAGGCGCCGGGCAACGTACAGCTGGCAGAATCACTTTTTGATAATCCAGAACGATGCCAAAGCACACTCGCGCATGAATTAGTACACATGTGGTTTGGTGATGCCGTCGGCTACTCCGAATGGCGCGAAGTATGGCTAAGTGAAGGCTTCGCCAGCTACTTTGGCCCTTGGCTGCATGCGCAAACAGGTGGCCCTACCATGCAGAAAAGCATGCTGAATCTGCGCACTCGCTGGGCATCAAGCTTTGAAGGTCGCACGAAGTCGATCCGCGACAATCGCTTCCCCCACCCCGACCAGGCGCTCAACTCTAATACCTATCCGAAGGGCGCATGGGTGCTGCATATGCTGCGTGGTGAAGTTGGCGATCAAGCGTTTTTCAAAGCGCTTAAAACCTATGTCGAGACTTGCCGCGGTAACTCCATCGTCACGGAAGATTTCGTCGTCATCATCGAACGTGAAACCAATATTGAACTGAGCTGGTTCTTCTCGCAGTGGCTAGACGGCATCGGTTGCCCTGAAATCAAGATCGCCACCAACACCCCTAACATCATCACAATCGAGCAAGTGCAGCCGGGCATACCCTACACCTTCTGGCTGCGAATAGGCTGGCAAGATGAGCATGGCAAAGCCGTTCAAAAACGCATACGAATCAACAAACGACAGACCGATGTGCCATTCGCAGGCACCTGCACCAACCTCCAGCTCGACCCCGAAGTCGAACTCCTATTCCGCCCCGCGAAGTAGTCATGCTGGATATAGCTCAGACCGATTCGTCGCAGAGACCATGGCGTCTACCGCTAGCATCCCGACGATCTCCAAGTAATCACCTTACGATCCCCAGCTATCTACAGTGACGCACAAGTTGCTTACCGATAAGTCAGCAATCGCATGGCTGCAAAAACACACTTCCGGCTTACCAACCTCTGTCGAACCGGTGCAGTCGCTCTGGAGCGGTTATGGTGAGATTGTCCGAGTCAAACTGAACGGCGGCATTGCGCCTAGCGTCATCGTCAAATGGGTCGAGCCACCGCATGACATGAAACATCCGCGTGGATGGGCTGGTCGCGCCTCACATGACCGCAAGCTGAAGTCATATCGCGTTGAGCAGAGCTTCTACACCAACTGGATTTCTGATTATACCGCATCGCATCGCACTGCGATCTGCCACATCGCTGAAGCGACAGAGCATGGCTGGAGATTCTTGCTCGAAGACCTCGACGATTCAGGCTACGCCCGCCGCTGCATGAGCCTCAATGCCTCACAGCTTGATCATTGCCTTCGTTGGCTCGCATCCTTCCACGCACAATTTATTGGCAAGCAACCGACAGGCCTCTGGAGAGTCGGCACATACTGGCATCTCGCCACCCGTAAAGACGAACTGAAGGCGCTAAAAGACAAACAACTCCGCGCAGCAGCACAGAAGCTCGACGCGACCCTTAACAATTGCCAATACCGCACCCTGGTGCACGGCGACGCCAAGGTCGCAAACTTCTGCTTCGGCCAAAACGACGTCTCAGCGGTCGACTTTCAATACGTCGGCGGAGGCTGCGGCATCAAGGACGTTGCCTACTTTTTAAGCAGCTGCCTCACAGACGGCGAATGCGAAGCTCAAGCTGAACATCACTTAGACACCTACTTTCGCTTCCTACGCCAACACCTACCCGAGAGCGTTGATGGCAATGCTGTAGAGCAAGAATGGCGCAGTCTCTACCCAGCAGCCTGGGCTGACTTCCACCGCTTCCTCGCAGGCTGGGCTCCAAATCATTGGAAGATCCACCGCTACACACGCAGGATGACCGAACGAGCGATCGCCGACTGCTAGATTTGAGTGCGATGAAAATCATCGAATATCCCAACCTAGCAATCCAGCATCTCGAGATAACGCTACCTAAATCGCTTGGGGAAATAGCATCCCCTACATGGCTGACACAGATGCTCGACCTGCGATCGGATGTGCCCATAGAGACCGCTAAGTGGGTGAAGGAAGCAGTCCGCGACCTACTTCGCCATCATGGCTATAAACCGAAAGGCCGAGGCAAGCCATCGTCCGAATACCTACGCGGAGCAGCAACAAGTGCCAGCCTCAACTCAATCAACGCCGCTGTTGACTGCGGCAACGTCGCATCATTACACAGCGGTCTGCCAATCAGCATTATCGATAATGACCTGCTATGCGGCACAGCGAGAATCGATGTCCCCAAAAAAGGAACGTCTTACATCTTTAACCAGAGCGGCCAAACCATAGATGTAGGTGGCCTGCTTAGTTTATTTGACGACGACGGACCCTGCGCCAACGCAGTAAAGGATTCCCAACGCACCAAGACTAGCGACGAGTCACGACAACTAGTTGCGATCGTCTGGGCGCCTATATCTCCTGAAAGCACAACCGACGATTACGCCAGACGCACCTGCAAATGGCTTGCCGACCTTTTCGCACAGTTACAGTGACGCAACTGCTCAGCGTTGCAGCTGCAACAAGGCGTCGGCAAACGCATATCCAATTTGGGCCATCGTCTTTGCGCAGCCGAGGTAGTGATAGCCAGCATTGGATGCACCGCGTGCGAACATCGCGGCGTCTTCATCGCTGACAACCTCTTTACGGTAATCGTCGATATAAGCTCGCTGCTGCTTCTTACTCATCGAGCCATCTTTATTCGCATGGTTCTTGTTCTTGGTCCGCAGCATGCGCTCCATGTTGCGAACCTTGTCCATCCGCCCTGCAACCTCATCAAGCTTGACATCCCAAAACGGTGATGTTGCCACAGCGACAACATTGCCTCGAAACTCAGGTAACTCGGCTGGTTGCGCCATGGCAGCACGGAAGTTGACGTGCACTGCACGCTTTCTGCGATCCTTAATCGGACCACTCACGCCCATGACGCCAATCACGAACGGTAGCTTTGGTGCAGCAAGATCTTTGCGCACATCGCGGATGAAGTGGGCCATGCAGTCTGAATACTGCTCATAACCACCGGGGCGATCGCGCTGTGGGTAAGTGCCACGATCAACCATGTCGTTCCATCCCTGAAACCACACAAAGCCAGCTAGTTCAAAACCACGGCTCTTCTTATAGCCAGGGAACACACGCTTGATGTCGCCAAGAACATGCTTCACATGCTCAATCATCAACCGGTAGTAGTGGCCCGTGGCAGACGCTTTCTCAGCCTTGATCTTGGCGACGTCTTTTCCTTGCTTCGCAAACTGTGCGATTTGTTTGTCGTTGAATTCGTAGGGTCCAGCACTTGGCGAACGAAAGTCAGTATGCAAGGACTTACCACCCCAGGCAGTCTTGATGATGAGCACCGGCTCTTTGCTAGCCTTGTCCATTCGCAAACCAAAAGTGAACTCTGGACCGATCTTGCCACCGTCTTGTTTTGGATTGCGACGGGAACCAAATCCAGCCGTCAATTTGCCAACCCCCTCACCGTCATTGCCGCGAGTTCCCGTCAAATAAGAGATCCAAACGTCGTCACAAACTCTTGGCCTACCCTTTTTGTCGCGCATTTCGGCGAGCAACGGCGCAGTCGCTTTGTCATCACCGATGTAGTCAAAAGTTGTCACTTTCGCGTGGCCCTCCATATTGGACTGACCGGCAAGGATATAGACCTTGAGCTTCTGTGCTGGCATCACTGCACACAGCAGCATCACAACACTAGAAACGAGAAACAAACGATGTACGGCCAGCATGATTGCCCCAAGCTATCAGCTACCAAAAGTTCTCTCACCCGCCACTCTAGAGACTTATCTGCAAACAGACATTGCGGGTGCAAGTAACCAAACCTTCTCCCAGCTGAATCCGAAACTGTCTCAATCCGAACTCTCGCACCAACCGCCCGCAAAGACTACGCTGCGCAGGTCTACTCACCCCTCTCGGAGCCTGACTGTGCCCGCAACTGAATCGCCATTCTGGAATCCCAAGACCGAGACCTTGCCTAAAGACCAACTGCAGGCGCTGCAGCTGGTCAAGCTGCAAAGACTCGTCGATCGCGCTTGGAACACTTCTCCGTTTCATCGTCGCCTTTACGAAAGTGCTGGCGTCACTCCAGGTCAGATCAAGACGCTCGACGACATTCGACGCCTCCCGTTTATGACGCGGGAAGACTGGATGGCCAGCCAAGCCGAGAAGCCGATGTTCGGCGACATGGTCACTCGACCTGAAGATGACGCAATCCGTTATCACCTCACTTCAGGAACATCTGGACGTCAGCCATTGCGAGTTCTTGATGGTCGCAAAGACTGGTCTTGGATCACAGATATGTGGTGCTATGGATTTTGGGGCTTTGGCATTCGCCCTAGCGACAAGGTCTTCTTCGCGTTCTCCTATGGCTCATTCATCGGATTTTGGGGAGCGCATTACTGCTGCGAGAAGATGGGTACCCTGACATTGGCCAGCGGCAACATGACGACTGAGCAACGCGTCAAGCAAATCGTCGAGATGGGCGTGACCGTCGTCTGTGCGACACCGACCTATGCCTTACGCATGGGCCAGACTGCTGAGAAAATGGGCATCAACCTGAAGAAGGATGGCAAGGTGCGTCGCGTAATCGTCAGTGGCGAACCAGCGGGTTCGATCCCAGCGGTTAAGGCCATGATCGAAGACATGTGGGGCGGCAAGTGCGGCGATACAGCTGGCATGACCGAAATCGGAACCATCATGATCTTTGAGTGTGATCACCAGCCTGGTGGCCCTCACATCATCGAAGACCACTTCATCGAAGAAGTACTCGACCCAGATAGTGGCAAACCAATGCCCTATGGAGAACGCGGCGAACGCGTCGTCACATCGTTCGGACGCGGATTCATGCCGCTTATTCGCTACAAGACCAAAGACCTTGTCTGCAAAGTGCCGCACACGAAGTGTGACTGCGGTCGTACAGGCGACATCTACGAGGGTGGCATCCTGGGCCGCGTTGACGACATGAAGCTTGTGCGCGGCACCAACGTCTATCCGCGCGCTGTCGAAGCCGTCGTTCGCGAGCATCCAGAAGTCGAAGAGTTCCAGATCATCCTTTCGCGTCGCGATGACGTCCAGGACGAGATCACCGTCAAGGTCGAACTCAAGCCCGACCAGGCAGATCAATGGGGAAGGCTCGAGGGTCAACTTCGAAAAGACCTTGCGGATGCACACGAGGGACTTCGTTTCAATGTCGAACTCGCTGCGCAGGGTGAACTCCCGCGCTTCGAACTAAAAGCCAAGCGTCTGCAAGACCTTCGTCCTCAATACTAAGGAGCCTGACAATGACCAACCAAGCAACGGATCTACTCGGCAACCCACTATCTGCGGATGAAACCGAGCTCGTCGATATCTACATGCGGCTGAAAACACTGAGCCAACGTGAAGACCTACCGCCAGTTGCGTTGGCAAATGCCAAGCAAGCAATGGTCTTGATGTGGAATGCCTGCAATGACCTGGCCCTCATCTGCGAAGAGCCTGGCTGTGACTAACCCAGCTGTGCTGAGCAATCGAAACGAGCAGATAGTGGCCCGTTACCCCAAACGTAACGTGGTCAAATTCGCCACCAAGAAATGCGCTAGCTCCTGATTCAACATCGATAGGCGCAGGATCTGTCGGGAAATCTCGGTCTCGCCAGCGCTACCCCCTAGTTTGGTCAAAGGGTTTGACGATAGATCAAGACTATCAGCCCACGCCTACTGGTAGCTTCGCTAAGCTCTACGCCATGCAATGCCAGACTTTCGCAGCACCCGCTAGGCTTGCCGTACTGCTGCTTCTTGCCCCGCTCCTCGCCGCCCAGACGCCAGCCGAAGATCCTTCAAAAGAAGCTGAGCAAGCGCGCCGTGGCGCGACCAACTTCTTAGCAGGATTTTTGGGTAATCAAGGAGAAGAACGACAGCCGAATATCGTCTTCGTGATGGCAGATGATCTTGGCTATCGCGAGCTAGGTAGCTTTGGACAAACAAAGATCAAGACTCCACGTCTCGACCAACTTGCCACAGAAGGCATGCGCCTGACGCGCCACTATTGTGGATCGCCTGTATGTGCACCATCACGATGCGTGCTGATGACTGGTCGGCACCCAGGTCATGCAGCGGTGCGTAACAACAAAGAACATAAGCCCGAAGGCCAATGGGCGATGCCAGCAAGTGAACCGATGATGAGTGAGATGCTGCAGGCAGCAGGCTATCGCACCGGCGCTTTTGGCAAGTGGGGCTTAGGCCCTCCGGGCACGTTTGCAGGCCCACTGCAGCGGGGCATCGATCGCTTCTTTGGCTACAACTGCCAGCGACACGCCCACTCGTATTACCCTGACTACCTTTGGGATAACGCGGAGCGCATCCCGCTTAACAATCAGCCGCCGGTCCCTGGTCGTGGACAATTGGCAGCCAACGAAAATAAACTCGACCCAAAGAACTACGAACGATTCATCGGTAAGGACTATGCGCCCGATCGCATCCTGACAGCGGCAAAGCAATTTGTTACCGACAATAAGGATAAGCCGTTCTTCCTCTACTTCCCGTCAGTCATTCCTCACCTGGCATTACATATTCCAGATGCAGAGCTAGAGGCATACGAAGGACAATTCGAAGAGACTCCGTATCCAGGCGGCAAAGGCTATACGCCACACTTCAAACCACGTGCTGCCTACGCTGCTATGATCACGCGGCTCGACCGTTCGGTTGGCGAAATCATAGACCTGATCGAATCCTACGGATTAACAGACGACACCATCGTGGTGTTCACGTCGGATAATGGTGCAACCCATAGTCCAATCGGGGGCACCGACGTCGACTTCTTTGAGTCATGCGGTGAATTACGTGGCCGCAAGGGATCGATGTACGAGGGCGGCATTCGCGTACCAGCAATCGTTCGCTGGCCAGGCAAGATCGAGGCTGGCAGCGTTAGCGATCGCATCACTGGATTTGAAGACTGGATGCCAACGCTTGCAGAGCTCTCAGGCGGAACCGCTGACAAACGTAGTGATGGGGTCAGCTTTGCAGCGACGCTACGCGGTGAGCAACAAGCTGCTCGCCCATTCATGTATCGCGAGTTTGCGGGCTACGGTGGTTGGCAGGCAGTATGGGTCGATAATCAAAAGCTCGTTCGCAAGAACATGCAAAAGTCTCCCAAGCTTGAGCTCTATGACCTGAGTAAAGATCCGACCGAGTCTTCTAACCTTGCGAAAACACTGCCAGGTCAGGTGGCACGGATGATGAAAATTGCCAACCGAGAGCACACACCGTCCGATGTGTTCCCGTTGAAAGCCATTGACACAAAGTAGTTGCTAGGCAACACCTTACCGCAAAGCAGCGCAGCTAGAAACCGCTTGAACTGTAGCAGCCGGCAACCAATTGGCGCTATTACATAAGCCGGTCGACTAACGGCAAGGCTGACGGCAACCCAGCATCCGGCCACTGACTGGTAAAGGGCCACCCTAGACCTATATTCGTTACGTAACCGACAGCTATTCGCCAGCTTGTCGACAGCCTATTATGAACCCGACGAAAAGCCTCGCCCGCAACGTCCTAGGTACCGAACTCAAGTCGTGCAGCATGAAACCTTTGACCGGATTCTTCCGCGATGGTTGCTGCAACACCTCGGAAGACGATCAGGGTGTTCACACTGTGTGCTGCGAAGTCACAGAAGAGTTCCTCCACTTTTCGAAGGAAGCTGGTAACGACCTCTCGATGTCGCGCCCAGAGTTTGGATTCGTAGGCCTCAAAGAAGGCGACCGCTGGTGTCTATGTGCAGCACGCTGGGCACAGGCAGCCGAAGCCGGCAAGGCGCCCCGAGTTGTGCTTGAGTCGACCCACGAACGCACGCTGCAATTCGTGCCGCTTGAACTGCTGCAGCGCCACGCTATCCCGGGATAGTTGGTTCGCTGCTCACGCTAAGCACGGGCAACAGCGGATCGCTTATGACGAAGTGTTAGTGGCAGTCGTCGTGCACCAACTCGCAGGACTCGTATACCGGACCTTCAATACAGGTTTTGGAATACGGCCAATCCTTGAAACGCTCTCCTTTCACCTTCACGGTGCAGCCGTTGCAAACGCCATAGCCACAGGCCATATAGGTCTCAAGACTAAGGAAGCAGCGTAAGCCGCGCTTCTCGCACAAGTCAGCAACGGCAAGCATCATTGGATCAGGACCGCAGCAAAACACAGTCTCGCCAGGCTTCACCGTACCGTCAGCCAGTAGTTGCTCTAACAGGCCAGTGACCATGCCATGGAAACCGTGGCTACCATCATCCGTCGAAGGGAAAACCTTCGCGATGTCCTGGAAATCTTCGATACCAGATAACGACTCGCGATTACGGCCGCCAAACAACAGCCGCATTTTACGACCGGCGGCAAACTCACTGCGAGCCAACAGCAAGAATGGGGCAAGCCCAACACCGCCTGCTATGCAAATCGGATTGTCAATGTCAGACGGGAAGGTCCGACCGAGCGGACCAGTGACAATCAGCTTCTCACCCGGTCGCAAATCACAAATCGCCTTCGTGCCATCTCCGACCGGCTTAACCAAGAAACTGCCCCACGATCCATCATCGGCACGGTCGTAAAGCGAAAATGGGCGCGGCAACTGCACCGGCCAGCGCTTCTCGGTGCGCAGCATGTAAAACTGACCGGGACCCGTTTCCGGGATCGGTCCGTCGACCTCTACGGCATAGGCACCACCACCAAGGTCGCGGAGCTTCTGCATTGCGTGAACGCGGGACTGCATATCGGCAAAACAACATAACGCCACGTCGCCACGATCCCACGATCCATTGCCAGCAGAAGTGAGCTCAGGCCAGCCTCTGCAAGATGCCAGGACACAAAACTGAGGCCACTTAGACCTGCTCAACGAGCAATTCGACCTGATCTACAGCTGCAGATGACTGTCGCTGGACTTCAGTGGCCTGAATCTGCTCTGCCGGCGAGCCAAGGGTGATCATCGGGACTTCCGGTGGTGCTCCAATTCGCAGCGGCAAAACCGTTACGCCAACACCGCGGCTTACGTAAAGGCGACTATCGGCCTCACGGAACCAGCCCTGCTCGTAACCGAGCGTGCTGTGGTTCACCGGGGCTTTCCCAGCAATGCGTATTTGGCCACCATGAGTGTGACCCGACAACTGCAAATCAACGTTCGCGTCGACAGCTTCACAAAAGAAGTCTGGGTGATGACTAATCAGTATCGACATCTCGCCTTCGCGACGGCCCTCAAGGGCTTGATCAATACTTGGTTGACCTTCAGTCAGATCATCGACCCCGCAAAGCCATAGCGATCGCCCCTCATGGTGGATTCGTAAGCCTTGGTTCATCAACACGGTGACGCCATTGTCCTCAAGGAACGCGCGCCACATGGAAATGTCAGGGCCATAAAAGTGATCATGATTACCAGGCACAGCAAACATGCCATAGCGAGGCTTCAATTCACGCAACCCTTGACGGAACAGCATCACCTCCCGATCGCGAGTGTTGATCATGTCTCCGCCAAACAAAACAAGGTCTGGCTGCTGTGCCTGAACCTGTCGGCAAATTTCTGCGATGTCTGCTTCGTCAAGAAAACTACCCGCATGAACATCTGTGATGAACGCTATACGCAAGCCGCTCAACAACTCGTCCCCAAGACGCACCGGCAGCTGCAACTCGGACATCTCCAGACGACTACGCACGCGACGATGCAACCAGTGTGTCAACGGCACCTTGTCTAGCCATCGGTTGATCCCCGCTAGCGCTCGCGACAGCACTCGCAAACAAACCGTTCGCTTACCCGAAAGGGTGCCGACAGGACGTGGCGCAATCCTGCGCTTGCCGAGATCAATGACCATATCGAGACGTATCACCTACTCTTGTCAGCTCGATTTCTCTGAGCTTGCGGCAGAGCATTCGCGCTCTAGATTTGGACGGCTCTGTGCGCAATAAGACAAGGTTCACTTTGGCGACCCTTTCTCAACCAGTTCGGAACGCAAGCGATCCGTAGCCGCCTTGACTTGCTCTACCTGCACTGCTTCGACATTGTCGCTCGCGCCCTTTGCATAACCGTCACTCAGCTGCAGGTAAGCCTGAGCGATTTGCTTATAGAGCAATGATGGCATTTGACGCTGCTGCAACATGAACCGCGCCCATGTGCGCTGCATCGCCCCTTGGTCGCCGCTCCTAACCGCAGCTTCAGCCATTCGCTCAAGTTGGTCCTGTGACGACTGACTGTTTTGCAATGACTGCGCCAACTCCGCGTATTTCAGAGATGCCTGGAAGTCGTTGTTACGCAGAGCGTAGTAAGAAGCCGTTGTCACAACGTTGAGCCGCTCAGCTAAGTGCATGCGAGGATTACTCGCTAACTGCTGCTCAAGCGCATCGACTGCACCTGAGAAGTCACCAGCCTCGGCCGCCAATAATGCTTGGTTGAATGGTTCACTCATTGGACGAGCTATAGGCTCAACCAGCTCCATCGGTTCGAACATCACTGGGTTTACTCCATTGCTGTTTGTGCCAACGGGCAATGGCAACATCGCAACGATCGCTATGGCCAAAATGTTGACTCCCAACAACATCAGGAGAACTAGCTCAGACTTCTTTCGTGCAGAAGGAGCTGGAGCCGCTGCTGGCGACACCTCTAGCGTGAGGAATCGACGAGCATCTTCGAGGGCCTGCTCCCCACCTGCAATCGCACACTCTGCAGCGCGATCTGATTCAACTTCGTAACCAGCAGGTGGATTGGTCGTCGCGTCGGCAAGGCCTGACGCGCCTGCCATCAAGCCACCAAGCTTGTTTGCACTAGAATCCGACGCAGATTGTCCACCTGCATGCGTCTGCGGATCCTGCGGCGCTGCAGTTCCAGCAGCATCATCTAGCGGCTCAGTGATTTCGTTGCTGTTGTCTTCAGTCACATCTGGCTCCAGAGTTCTGTTAGCTCCTTGTCACAGTGATGTCTGTGCAGAGGTCTTATCGACATATCAGTGGTGCTTTCCCAACCTGACGTGCCTTGTTCAAGCTGCAAAGTGGCACTTAGAAGGAAAAACACGCCGCCGTAAGCGTTGCGAAATTAGACGGTCTTGCATGCGTCGCTCATTGCCCCCCCAATCACAGACGGGTAACCCACCAGCCAAATTAGCGATACGGCATGCGCAAGCCCTGACGTCGAATTGGCTGATTAGCAACGAGCGGTTACGTCACACCAGCGCGACATCCGCTCTTGGCAACGAGATCGTGAAGCGATTGCCACTGGCAAGCGGAACACAGCAAACAGTCCCTGCGCAATCAGCAACAATCTTAGCGACAACGTGTAGGCCTAAACCTGTGCCACCGGCAGCAGAGTGTCCGTAACTAAAAATCTCAGCTGCATCCCTAGGATCAATACCGGGACAATTGTCTTCGATATGAATTTCAACGCTGCGGCCATTGTGTTGCGCAGCGACATGAATCTCAGTGGCCCCCAAACGACGTGAGTTCTCACATACGTTTTCGATTGCTCGCTCAAGAAGATCGCGGTTGCCGATGACCTCAAAGGAAGGTGGCACGCAAACGACTTCAGCATTTTGGCGAGCAGCTACTAGATTGAGCAACGATTCGACATCGACGCGTTCTTCTAGAGATGACTGGTCGCGAGTGACTTGCACCCAACTATCAATTAGGTCCGTGATGCAATCAAGGTCTTGCAATACGCCACCAAGCACGACGGCACGTTGATCGTCGCTTTCGACCATGTCACGTGCCAACATTGTGCCTGATATTGCTGACGCAAGTGGACCACGTAAATCGTCGCCTAACAAAGCGGCAATGTTTCGTGAGCTGCGTCTCATACCAACAACTTGCTCCGCATTGGTCGTTGACCAAGTCCGTAAGCGCGAATCTTGTTGTAGAGCGTTGTCCGATTAATCCCAAGAATCGAAGCTGAACGACTAATGTTCCAATCGGTATCTTCGAGCACTCGGGACACTAGTTGCGATTCAAGGGCGCGAATCGAATGATCGCTACCGTCAAGCACGAGAGATGTGCGGTCAATCTCATCGCTGCCGTCTGGTAAGCCACCCGTAAACTTCGGTAGGTGCGCTTCATCGATCATGCCATTTGGACAGATGATGCAGGCGTATTCGATTGCATTACGAAGCTCTCGCACATTGCCAGGCCACGCATACTCGCCAAGGGTTTCCATTGCCTCTTCAGTAAACCCAGAGAGCGACTTACCCATCTGGCGACCGATTTGGTCAAGGAAGAAGTGTGACAGCAAAGGCACGTCCGCAGCACGCTCACGCAATGATGGCACGTTGACGACCATAACGTTAAGGCGGTGAAACAGGTCTTCGCGGAAACGTCCAGCTTGCACCAACTCACGCAAATCTAGCTTTGTGCTAGCAATGATGCGCACGTCGATTGCCAAGTCATTCACACCACCGATGCGACGGAATGAGCGTTCCTGCAGCACCCGCAAAAGCTTGGCTTGAAGCGCCGGTTCTATTTGACCAATCTCATCAAGAAAGAGTGTGCCGCCGGCGGCGACTGTAAAGAGACCATCCTTGCCTTCGCGGGAGGCGCCATTGAACGCACCCGACTCGTAACCAAATAACTCAGCTTCGAGTAGTGCTTCCGTCAACGCCGCACAATTGATTGCCACAAAGGGACCATGAAGTCGTGCGCCGCGCTCATGAACACAACGTGCGACGAGTTCTTTACCGGTGCCATTTTGACCGGTGATCAACACCGTTGTGTCCGGATCGTCAGCAACCTGATCAACGCGCGTCTGCACCTCTCGGATCGGATCCGACAAACCGACCAACTCAGTAGCTGTAAGCTGACGAACGCGATCCTGATGCCAACTCAGTTCATTCTTAAGCTGTCGCGCCTCTAGCACACGACGAATTGTGGCCAGTATGCGATCGCTCGAGAAAGGCTTCTCGATGACGTCACTCGCACCCTTACGCATCGACTCAACCGTGTTAGGTGCGGTGCCATAGCCACTCAGAAGCAGAACGTCTGGGGCAGGCGAGCCCGTCCGAAACTCGCTGATCCTCGACAAGCCTTCTGCGCCCGGCAAGTTGACGTCGAGGAATACGATGTCATAGCAGCGACTATGAACGCAACGTAATCCTGCTTCGGCGGTGCTTGCCGTTTCTACGTGAAGACCTTCTTGCCGAAAGAGGGTTTCAAGCCCCTCCCGCACACTATCTTCATCGTCAACGATTAGAACGCGGGGGAGTCCGGGGAAACTTAGGTTCTTCATTGTGCCGTCCTGTCCTTATTTCCAGCAGGCCGGGGGAAAGTGCCTGCTGGCGGTGCTTGATGACCTTGCCATGGGTCTAATCGGCACAAACAGGCGTTGACCTTTTGGTCACTTTCTCAAAATCGTCGCAATTTACTCCGATTCCTACTTCTGTCCTCAAGTCAGAGACAGCACCGCCGGGCCAATTCTCCCCGCAACGTCGAGGTCCATAGGATGAACTATGGCAACACGGATTATCGATCCCCAGCAACGCCAGAATCGAACCCGCCGGCAATCGTCAGTGCTGGCTGATCTCGTTGCTGCAGCAATCCGGCAACGGCAACCACCCGCGCAAAAACACCGTAGTGACCTCGCAAAGATTGTGGCCTATAGGCATTAGCAACCGGGCAAAATGCTGCAAATTCCAGCACTACGCACTAAAGACCAGTAGTTCTTCCTCAATTCGAGCAAGCCATCAGAAGCCGGTCGCATGGCCGATTGCGAGACCTATCCCTGCTCGCATCCCGGACCTTATTCGCAGAATGAGAAAGGCGTATCTGAGCACCGAAAGTTAGCTGCCGAGAGTGTCGAAAATTCCATACGAAACAACCTCAATCAGAGGCTGGCTCAGGTCACCGTGACCTGCGCTTTATGATAGTTTAGGGACACCTAACCGCCACAGGCACGAAGCACACTATGTTAACAAGTCGCACCGCAACCCTTGGCTGCATTGTGCTCGGCATTGCGCTAAGCGCTACGCAAACGCGTGCACAACATTCAGAGGCACGCGAATGGAACGAATTGCTGCTCGACTCCATTCGCAAGGACTACGCACGCCCTACGGTTCACGCTCGCAACCTTTACCACGTTTCCTCTGCGATGTGGGACGCATGGGCGACCTATGACACGACTGCCGAGTGCGTCTTCTTCGATGAGACACACCCGACCTCAAACCCTGCTATCGATGCGTGGCGCAGTGAGTCCCTTAGCTACGCCAGCTACCGCATCCTGACTTCGCGATTTGCTACGTCGCCTGCTAATGCAGTCATGCAACCTCAGTATGACTCATTGATGACTACGCTTGGCTACAGCTCAGCCAACACCACTACGACAGGTAATAGCCCAGCGGCAATCGGCAATCGGATCGCAGCCACGATTCTTTCCTTCGGATTTAGCGACAACTCCAACGAAATCGCTGATTACACCAACCAATTCTACTACCCGGTCAACCTAGCACTATTGCCAGAGTTCCCCGGTAACCCAAACATCGGCTACCCCAATCGTTGGCAACCGCTGGCCCTACAATACTTCATTGGTCAATCTGGACTCCCGCAGCCTTTCGGATACCCAGAGTTTCTGAGCCCCGAGTGGGGTCAAGTGAAGCCATTCGCCTTGTCACAGAGCGAGCTGACGGTCAATAATCGAAACGGCTTCGACTACTGGGTCTACAAGGATCCTGGTGACCCACCGTTGCTCGATACCGCGAGTGCCGCAGACTACAAATGGGGCTTTGAGATGGTGACCGCATGGTCATCTCACCTCGACCCAGCCGATGGTGTGATGGTCGACATCTCGCCTGGTGCTCTCGGGAACTCACCGACTCTGCCGGCGGGCCCTGCTCAATTCAGCCAATACTATGACTTCGCCAACGGCGGCGATCCGGGCACTGGCTACAGCAGCAATCCCGTCACTGGTCAACCATACGCTCCACAAATTGTGCCGCGTGGTGACTATGGCCGCGTGCTCGCAGAGTTTTGGGCTGATGGGCCAGACTCAGAGACTCCGCCTGGTCACTGGTTCACAATCCTTAACTATGTGTCGGATCACCCACAGACACTCAAACAGATCGGCGGTAACGGACCCGTCGTCTCCGATCTGGAATGGGATATTAAGGGATACCTAGCCTTGGGCGGCGCAATGCACGATTGCGCCGTGACCGCATGGGGCATCAAGGGTTGGTATGACTACCCACGCCCAGTCAGCGTGCTGCGATACATGGCAGACCGCTACCAGGTGAGCCCCTCCGACCCCCATGCGATCACGCTCCACCCAGGCTTGATTGAAGAAATCACCGTAGCCAGTTCCGCTCCAGGTCAGCGCCATGAACATTTAGCTGCACACCTTGGTGAAGTGGCCGTTTTGGCTTGGCGCGGTCCCGATTACATCGTTGATCCACTGACCGATGTTGCTGGTGTCGGCTGGATTCTCGCCGCCAACTGGTGGCCATACCAAAGGCCATCATTCGTCACGCCACCGTTCGCTGGTTATGTGTCTGGACACAGCACCTACAGTCGTGCAGCAGCCGTCGTGCTAGATCAGTTCACTGGTTCACCCTGGTTCCCAGGTGGACTAGGTGAGTTCCAGTGCTTGCAAAACGACTTCTTGGTGTTTGAGGATGGGCCGAGTGTCACCTTGACCCTGCAATGGGCCAGCTACTACGACGCTTCCGACCAATGCTCTCTTTCGCGCATCTGGGGCGGTATCCACCCTCCCTGTGATGACGTACCGGGCCGCAAGATGGGCCAAGAAATCGGCGAGGATGCATTCGCACGAGCTAGCAACATCTGGAACGGCATTGCTGCTCCGATGGCAACACTCACGACTTCTGGGGCAGGCTGTGTTGGATCAAGCGGCACCGCAATGGAAATCACTGCGGTTCCAAGTGCACGCCCAGTGCTCAACTCCACAATGAAGGTAGACGTCAGTGGCAATCCGTTAGCAATGCCGGTGCTAGTAATGATTGCTGGAGTTACGCCGATCAATCCTGGACTAGACCTGACTGGCATCGGCATGCCAGGTTGCACGCTAGACCTGCAGATTCTAATCAACGAGGTGGTGCCTGCCGTTCAAGGCGAAGGCCAGTGGTCGCTCGCGATCCCTAACGATCCAATTTGGCTTGGCTTCTCAATCTACCATCAAGCAATCGGCCTCGATCCCTCTGCGAACGCATTCGGCTTCATTACGTCGAACGTCGGCAACGCTACGGTAGGCATTTAAGCAGCCTCTTCTTACGCGCAACCCTTCCGAGGGTCGCGCGCCACTGGCCCTGGCTGGTTAGCAGCACAGACGGACTGCAGCCAAAGACACCAGAGCTTTGGCAAACGCCAAGCAGGCCCATTAGGACCACAGCACAGCCAATTGCGTGCAAGGTGGCAGGGTCAAACTGCAAGTATTGCGGCGGCCGCTCCGTTCAACACTAGGCGTAGACCAACGTTTGACAGATCAGGATCCGATTCGATGCAAGTTCGACCTTGCGTCCTCATCCGAGGCGTCGAGTTGCAGTGCATTAGCAAAGCATGATCGCGCCTCTTCAATCCGACCAAGCCGCCAAAGACACACCCCGCGATTATTCCACGTCTGCGCATCGGTTGCTTCCAGCTCGGTCACCCGACGGAAACAGTATTCTGCTTCTGTATATTGGCCTTGACCAAAAACGACCATGCCGAGGTTGTACCAGACATCGCCAATGCCATCGTCATCACTCAGGATGTGGTTAAACGAATTGATGGCGCCAGCATCGTCATTCGTTAGATACTGAACCAAGCCAAGCCGCATGTAATCACCGTTCTTCGCCGGGGAAAAGGTCGCCGCGGCCTCAAGATGCGGCATCGCCTCCTCATACAATGATTGTGACAGACAGGCTTCTGCTGCAGTTCTGTGAATCGCTGCCAGCCTGCGACCAAGCTCCGTGAAGCTTTTTCGAATAGCAGATTGGCCTTCCCCACAAACCGCATCGACAACAGGTGGCGATACATCCGCACTCCTAATGTCGCCAATGCGAGCTGGGATCTGTGGGCAAGCTTCACTACTAACAGCTGCCGAGGTCAAATTGTTAGTATTCACTGTCATCAAACTTTCCTTTCCGAGGGGTATTACGCGGCCTCTTGCTAACGGGTCAATCCCTTTACTTCGGCGTCATCGCGACGACTTCGGCATGAGCCTGAATCGATCTCACTGCCTGCTAGACCATCACTCGCAATGCACTGCACAAAAGACATCCCCCTAAGACTCGCTGGCGATGCCGTGAACCCAGTGAACTGGATGCAGGAGCGGATAGCTTCATGAACAGAGCGAGCGCACCATTGATGCCAACGCCACAAGGCTTGTAGGCTGTTCTGCTCACAGACAACGAAACGCCTCACCCGATCAGCAGGACCGATAAATCCGGTCGGCAGACTGTTGCCAATTTGAGCCATTTCTTTGCCTGGTTGGAGAGACCGCCCAACACATCTACATCATCGACGGATTAGCAAAACAACTTCAGTCAACGATGACGTGGGCTGTTCCCTACCAACTAACATGCACCCCAAAGCGAAACTCGAAGCGGATCTAAAACGCCTAACGCGCTTTGTAAGACTGACCCACCTTCCAGAGTGCGATTCAACTCAAGACCTAGCAGCCATAGAACCTACGGACTCTGACGACGAACCGACCGACGCCTTATTCTGGGCTGACCACCAATCTCGGGGCCGTGGTCGGCAAGAACGAGCCTGGGATGACCAACCCGGTTTGGATTTGGCAGTCACCATGCGGGTGACTACAAAATTATCAAACCCACTGGCTTTGCCAGCATCTCTACCAGTAGCTGTGCTGCAAACTTGTGAGCCTATTGCTGGCCAACAACTACGAATCAAGTGGCCCAACGATGTCTACGCAGCAGACAAAAAACTGTCGGGAGTGTTGATAGACCGCGACACCAAGCGGCCAGACACCTACCGCATTGGGGTCGGAATCAACGTCAACAGCGTGAGGTTTGACGGAGACCTAGCTGCTACCGGCACGTCATTAGCCCTGCTCAGCAAATCAAGGCAAGACCGGGAGTCCTTAGTGCTGTCACTCGCACGGCATGTAGACGCCATGATCACCGCCATTGAAGCAGATGATGTAGGAATGCATGAACAGATATTCCGCGAGCGAATAGGTCTAATGGGCGAACATGTCGAGGTCCGCGGTCGCGACACAATGCAAGGCAAGCTAACCGCCATCGACTTCGAAAGACTAGTTCTCGATGACCAGATCAAAGTGCCACTAGCCATCGTTCGCTCGCTGTCACGAGCGCCACAGTAACTCGTGTAGCACGCTATCCCGCTTTATGAAACGCCGCCAGCAGTCGCGCTTCGTAGGAAACAACCTCAGTTGGCGGCGGACCACTCAGCAACTTAGCAAGAAACTGCTGGTCTTCTTTCTCGGCACTCAAGAGCGGGTAGCCCTTACTTTGCAGCCACGTGTTCATGCCAAGCCAAGCGATCACCGCGTTGTAATCCGGAAACGGAGAAAGACGCATGAAGCGCCACATCATCCGGAAGCCCTGACGTACCGGGTGCATCGAGTTAAACACGAGTGGCGCATCACGGTAGCAGCTCTCACTATCAAACGAATCAATCAAGAACCGTAGCTGCTCTGGCGCTGGGTAGTTGATGTAAAGCATTGCATCCCACGGCGGGCAGCGACGCAGCTCGTTATCGCGGAAACGCGGCAAGTCTTTCACCATCGTGCGAAACAACTCCACCATGAACCAACCATCTGGCGGGTTGTTGGTCGAAGCACGCTGGCGCACCATATTGAGGCATTCCTTCAAACCACACAGCAGCCGGTATTCTTGGCTCAAAGCCGGTATTTTGCTGTGCCGCCCGGCAATAACTTTCCCGGCTTCGTTGTCATTGATAGCCATGCCACGCAATCGCAGCAAAGAAATCAAGAACTCTGAATCAGCAGGTGCCGGAAGGCGAATTCCATCTAATGCCCGCTGAGCGGCAGCGATAAGATCTTGCTCACTGCCAGCGCCCACCAGCCGGCTGGCTAACGCTAGATCGACTCGATCAAGTGGCGACAGGTTTTGCTTTTTGTGTTGGTGAGTCACTCATCACTGCTTTTCGGCATGATGCACCCTTCGTATGGAAGACAGCTCAAACTCAGGTTCACCTTCTTCACAAGCGTCCTTGCCACCGAAGAAAAAACGCCGCTTGCTGCGCGTTATTATCGCCGCATTCTGCGCGCTTCTAGCATTGGTGCTGCTGGCGCCATACGCGTTGTCCCTAGGCTATCTACAGTCACGAGTAGAAGCAGAGCTGAACAACAACCTCGGCGGCAAGTGCGAAGTCGCTGACGTCTCATTCTCATGGAGTTCGGGGGTTTCGGTCACCGACCTCCGCATAGCGAACCCTTCGGGCTTCTCGAGCGAGCGACCAGCAGTCGTAATGAAAGGCATGAATGCCGACGTATCGATCATCTCGCTACTGTTCGGCAATCTATCAGGAGCCGCAGAGATCAATGGCCTCGAGGTCAATGTCGAACAAACCACGGATGGCGCAAGCAACCTCCAAGCACTCACAGCCAAGCCTGCTGCACAAACCGAAACGAGCGACCCAAACAGCGAAAATGCCAACGGCAGTGGCACCATTGCGGATCTCGAATTTGACTTCACACTCAACGACTGTGTCGTCACCATCCGCCAAGAAGGCAAAGTACTAGAGAAACTCAGCGATTTTCAATGCGTCGCATCAAGTGCGAATGGATCGGGCGACATCAACATTGATGCCAAAGGCAAGCTACTCGCCGGTGATCTGACAGTAGCTGTCCTAGTCGAGCCAGAACTCGAAGCAACTGACGTCAAGTTAGTGACGCATGGACTAGACCTAAGCAATTGGCAACCGCTTATCGATGCGTTCATGCCACAACAAATCACTACGCTAACCGGCAAGGTCAACGGTGATATCGCGGCAATGATCGGCCGTGACAACAAGATGCAAGTCGCAGGCGAACTGACCATCGACAACCCGCGCATCGCGGGGCCAGTAGTACAAGGCATGGACCTACAGGCTGACCGCTGGAAGATCACACCAGCGCTAACGCTAGGCGCCGGCAATCCCGCCGAAATTGATGCGAGCAAGTTCGTAATTGACCTGGAGTGGCTACACATTCAAGGTCAACCAGCAACAGCATCTGGCCATATCACGCTCTCATACGACATGAATGTCGCCAAGCTAGCTGAGTTCGGCGGGCCGATCCCCGAGATGCTAAAGAGCTCTGGATCGAGGCTCAAAGGCACAATCTCAATACCGAACAACGAACTTCCAGAGGATGCAGATGGCTGGGTCAAGGCTCTGGTCACAAACGGCAATCTTCGCGTCAAGTCGCTTGATGTCGCCGGCTTCGCACTCCGCGACATTGGTCTCAACGTCGCCTTAGAAGACGGTGGCCTGCGACTAGCAACCAGCGAGAGCTCAACGCTAGATGGCGGCGCACTGATTGCGGCATTCAACGTCGACTTAAATAACCTAGCCACAATGCCACTTTCAGGCTCGATCGATTGGCAAGGCGGCAAGCTAACCGGCGGTGCGATGCAGACGCTGCGCTATGTCGTACCGTTGTTTGCAGGGCTAGAAGCGAATGCGGCGCAAGTGCTCGGTGACGTAAACCTAGACCTCCAATTCGATGGCCCTGCCATGATGCAGCAGGGCGAGACGATCTTCGAATGGCTCGACACTTGGAAAGGCAGCGGTTCGCTAGGCCTCGCGAACACGGCTTTTGCTCCCTCGAAGAAGCTCGCCGGGCTACTCGCTCCACTTGGCCCACTGACTAAAAACGCATTACCCGTCGGTGAAAAAGGTCGATTGAAGATCGACAGCTTCAAAGCTCCTTTCGCTTTCGCCAAAGGGGTTATCACGAGCACCAAAAGCGAATGGGCCGCCGCTGGCCAAAAGATCGGATTGTCAGGCAATGTCGACTTCAACGGCAAGATTGACTACTCGATGGACTTTAGCTCGCTACTAAAGAGCCACAAAGATGGCCAAAAGATCCTAAAGGCTCTTAACGGTCGCCTACCACCGGCAGTCCTAGCCGGTTCGATTGACGATCCAAAACTCGACCTACCTAAACTTGGCAATGTTGCGGAGAGCCTTCTTAAGCAGCAGGGAAAGAACCTGCTTGAGAAGGGGCTCAAGAGCCTCTTCAAGAAGTAGCCCCCACCGACTTATCACGGTCTCCTAGCGCTCGCGGTAGCTGTGGCTCACCGGCATTCGGCGCCCACTCCAGCAACGATCCGTCAATCGTAGAGTCGGCGGATATTGGTAGCGCTTCCACTCACTGTTTTGCACAAGACGAAACAGTCGCTCGACCTCTTTCCGATCCATGCCGGTTTGCTCTGACGTTGCCGCAACTGACAACTCTTCTTCTACGAGACAACGCAATACAGGGTCGAGCTTGGCATAGTCCGGCAAGCTATCTGAATCGAGCTGATCGGGCCGCAACTCGGCACTTGGTGGCTTCTCGATTGAATTGACTGGCACACGCTCACCATCCCGGTTGAGCCAACGACTCATCTCCCAGACCTCTGTCTTCCAGAGATCTGCGATTGGTGCTAGCGCGCCATTGGTATCTCCATAAATGGTGCAATACCCAACTGAGCACTCGCTTTTATTGCCTGTCGTTAGCAGTAAGTGACCGTGCTTATTGGCAAATGCCATCAGCAACACACCGCGCGCACGTGATTGTAAGTTCTCTTCTGCAAGCCCTGTTTCAGTCCCTGCAAAGACTGGCTCCAGCACGTCGGCGAACGCATCCTGCAACGGAGCAATGGGCAGCACGTGAAACACAATGCCAAGGTTCTTGGCTAGCTGCTCAGCATCGGTCAAGCTATGGCCACTGCTGTAGTTCGATGGCATGCCGATGCCGACAACATTTTTGGCACCCAAGGCATCGACAGCAAGCGTCGCAACCAACGCTGAATCAATACCGCCAGACAGACCTACGACAACCTTGGCAAAGCCAAACTTCTGTACGTAAGCACGAATGCCTTGCACACATGCGGCGTGCTGCATGGCTAGCAGGCTCGGGGCAACTAGCTGCTGGTGCCATGGCTCATCGGTATCGACAACCTGCACTGCCTCGGCAAAAGCTATCGGCTGTGCTGCAATCCCACCTGCCTTGGCTGCGATCGAACCACCATCAAACTGCAGTTCTACATCGCCTCCTACCTGGTTGACGTAGATCATTGCCACGCCGTGTCGCTTTGCCGCAGCAGCCACCATGCTCGCTCGAAGCTCTTGACGACCGCGCGCCCAAGGACTGGCGCTCAAATTGACAACGAGATCGGCTCCGGCATCCACTACGCGAGCCACCGGATCGATGGCGTAGGCACGTCGACCAAAAAACTCCTCGTCATTCCAGCTGTCCTCGCAGACAACGACACCAACCTTATGACCGTTGAGTTCGAAGATGTTCTTCTCCGGACTCAAGAACGGCTCAAAGTAGCGCGACTCGTCAAAGACGTCATAGGTCGGCAAAAGAGACTTTCGCGCCACAAAACGACACTTTCCATCTCGGATCAGCGCGACTGCGTTACGCAGCGGCCTGCCAACGGCCTGATTCACCTGGGCGTTGGCTTCAAGGCAACCAACCAGCACATCGATACCTATCGGTAGCTCGGTTGTGAGCTGCTTCAGTGAGGCATCGTGCGCTGCCAGAAAAGCCTTCCGTAGCAGTAAGTCTTCGGCCGGATAGCCACACACCGACAACTCGGGGAACACAGCTAACTGTGCGCCCTTGCTCAGCGCCTCCTCAGCAGCGGCAACAATGCGATGGCGGTTTCCATCAAAGTCACCAACCGTGGTATCAATCTGGCAAAGTGCGACGCGCATGCGGTCTAGGTTCGCAACTCAAGCGGCAAAGTAAACTCAATCGTTTCATGGATACCGTCAACTTCTTCGACGGAAGTCACCCCAAGCTCGCGAAGGCGATCAACAACCGCCAAGACGCTGCTTTCTGGCGTGCTAGCGCCAGATGTCAGACCAATCGATTTCACGCCATCAAACCAATCGGCACACACCTCATCTGGGCCAAGCAGCAAGTGTGCCGCCACGCCTGAATCGGCGCCAAGTTCGCGCAGGCGATTACTATTACTACTCATCGGATCGCCAATGACGAGCCAAAGGTCAACTTGACCGCGCAGACTCTTGACCGCCATTTGACGGTTTGTCGTCGCATAACATATGTCTTCCTTCCGCGGTGTTCGCAACTCGGGAAAGCGACGCTGCAGAACAGCCATCACCTGCATCGCTTCATCAACGCTCAAGGTGGTCTGTGTGACAACACCTATCTTGCTTGGGTCGGGCACTTCGACTTTCTCTGCTTCTGCAGCGGTAGCGACCACAATGGTCCGCTCAGGCGCCTCGCCGACGACACCCTCAACCTCAACGTGCTCCGCGTGACCAATCAGTAGAATGGTAAAGTCTTTCGCAGCAAAACGACGAGCTTCAAGATGCACCTTGGTCACGAGTGGACAGGTCGCATCGATCGCGTGAAGTTGATACTTCTCCGCTTGGTCGAACACTTCCGGCGCGACACCATGCGCGCTGAAGATCACATGGCTGCCAACTGGTACTGTTGACAGGTCTTCAACAAAGACGGCGCCTTTTTGCTCGAGGTCTTGCACAACGACCTTGTTGTGGACGATCTCATGGCGGACATAGACCGGACGGCCCCACTTATTGAGGGCACGCTCAACAGTTTCGATAGCGCGTTCGACACCGGCACAGAAGCCACGAGGGCGACAAAGGAGGACCTTCATTGGGGGGACCAGTTTCGGCCCCAGCCCGCACAAGGGCAAGGGATCGAACGCTCCTGACACCATAGAGATTCAAAAGACTTCGATAAGTGCGCCACCTGGCGACTAACGGAGAACTGGAAGTAGAGGGCCTCGCCACCACATATTCGATGTTGCTGCGACTCAGATGACTCCAGGAAGGCCATATAGACCAATGAGAACCTCCCGAGTCCTCACCGGTCGATAGCTGACGCGGCCAACACATCAGCACGGCTCCATAAGGCTCAGCTGCGGCCATTGCCGACCGTCAGAAGCCATCACATGGCCCTTACTATGGCTTACTCCGCTCCCTGAGGTGAGATGCCCTCCAATCAATGCCGTCCCGACTAGGGACGCATAAATCAAGGAACCGCACCAGCCAGCCGATCCGAGAACGCCGCAGAGTCCTGACTTTTACCAGGAATAGAAGGAGCAGCCTGTGCAGTTAGAAAGTCACGCTACCCCAACCGGAGTTTCGCCTCAGCAACGCTATGCCACACTCCACCGATCAATCGAGCAAGGCATCGTTTCTGATGACATGTGGTTTGAATTGGCGTCCGTCAGTTGCCAACTCGGCCACCACAATGAAGCCAACCGCTGCATTACACGCATTCGTAACGCGAGCCAGCGAGCCGAGGCAGAACGTATTCTACTCAAACTCGCCGATAAAAAGACACCGCGCTGCGACAATCCAACCGGGACGAGGAATCTAAAGGAGATGCCCGATGCCACGAATGCTGATGGGTCAAAGCAATCGAAAGGTCATACAGATGACGCTCCGGGTGTTGTCGATCACCTGATCGATGCGGGGCAATATTTATTGCACCAGCATATGCCGTGGCTGGTCTTGACAACGATGCTCGCGTTTCCGCTATTCGTAGGGCTTAGCGGGATCTTGACAACGGCTGGCTCTCCACTGTTATTAACGGCAATCGCTGCTTTGCCTGGCATTTCAGTGCTAGTTGTCATTGCAGCCATGGGCCATGAAATCCTGCACTCTAGTAGTGATGGGGACGGCGACGTACCCGAGCTTCCCACGGTCTACCTTCTCATAGTAGAGGCTCGGAACTTCCTGCTCGACGCTGGCCTAGTCTTCATTGCTTTCTTCGGCGTTCCAACAATTCTTGGCATTGCTGATGCCTCGCTCATCACGATCCTACCAACGATTGCCATAGGCCTGCTCTTCGCGCCTCTCGCATTCGCACTACGACAAATCCGACGCGACCTGCGAACGCTCTCGCCGACCTTTTTGATGCGCGCCATTCGCCGCTGCGGACGTGGCTACGGCTGGATCGCTCTAGTAACAGCGTTGGCATTCACGCCAGCGGGATTCGTGGCGACTGCCGTCATCAACTACCCAATTCATGTGCAGATCGCGATCGTCGGACCGCTGTGTGTGATGCCGACGTTTGCGATAACTAGGCTGCTAGGCACCTGGCTCGACACACACCGCGCATCACTCGGATACCTGATGCAGAGGCAAACACAGGGCGCACTACGGCAATCACGCACAACCACAATCCAATCAGTGAAGGTGCCAGCCCGCCGAAGCAAAGCTCACACCCCTGCTGCACGCAACAAGCCCCAGAGGGCAACATCGACGGCCCCGTACCGCCATAGGAGATCTCGGCCAGCCACTCGTCCCACGTCAGCATTTGCGGAAAAGGCCGGAGTAGCCCTTGAACCCCGCCGGACTGAGAGACGTCGCCCAGCACCAGAGCACGCGCCTGGCCCGCCGACTAAACACGCGCAAACTACTTTCCAAGAGCACTTTACGGAACACGGCACAAACCGGGGCGCGGTCGTAGTGAGGGGCGCCGAACGAAAACGTCACGGCGCCGCCTCACGCCGCTCCTGATCAATGCTCGCCTCAAACCGCCCGCCGAGGCACGATCCCAACATGGATCTCGCTTCGTTTCTCCGCGACGTGCCCGACTTCCCGAAGCCTGGCATCCTGTTTAAAGACATCTCTCCCATGCTCGCATCGGCGAAAGCTATGCATGCGGCGACGGACCAATTTGCAGCCCTCGACTTTGGCAAGATCGACAAGATCGCTGGGATCGAGTCGCGAGGCTTCCTATTCGGGGTGCCGCTAGCCATGAAACTCGGGATCGGATTCGTTCCCATCCGTAAGCCAGGCAAACTGCCATGCAAGACCAACCGAGTTGAATATGAACTCGAATACGGCACTGACTCGGTCGAAATCCACCAGGACGCAGTTCAGGAAGGTGAGCGGGTCCTGATGATTGACGATCTGCTCGCGACGGGAGGCACAATGAGCGCGGCCTGCCAACTCGTCGAATCCTGTGGTGGCATCATCGCTGGCTGTGGATTTGTGATCGAACTGAAGTTCCTAAACGGTCGCGAGAATCTAGCAAAACACCGCTGCGAGGCTCTGATCAACGTCTCCTGAAGGCCTGGACGGGGCGAAACTCAGAATAAATGAAACTTCTAAGTGTCGATGATTACGATACTTAGAAGATCTCCTCAAGTTTCCTCAAAGACAGTCCTCAATCTCTTGAGGGTTACAGCCGATCATGGGAGTCCGGTCCGGTAAAATGGACCTCGCTCTTTGGTGAACTTGACTCCCACCAACGCTTCTCGAAACGGCAAAATCGACGAAAGTCGATGACGCAAAGCTATAGGGCCTTCGGACGGATATTTATCCGACCATGGCAGCCTGGTTCCCGAAATGAGGCGCGGTTTGGTAGACGGTAAAACAACTTCTGGCGCGGCGGACAAGACGACCGCATGTAACACGCGCCAACTCCAGCTCCGTCACCACGACCACGTATCCAGCTACTGGCATTGCCAGTGACGACAATTAGGGACACAGGCGCTTTGCGATTGTTAATCGAGGCGCAGGAGTCGACCCCGGTGCACTCAGTGCATCGGCTTTGTATGCGGGATCCCCACCCGCCTGTCCTATCTGTCGTCACAATAAAGCTGGAGTTTGAATCATGGCCAAGTCATCGGTCGCCGCACGCAAAACGTCCCCCGCACCCGTCCGCCGCACTACGACTACTACCAAGTCGACTCGCTCACGGACCTCCGCTGCGACAATCAAAACTAAGAAGCCGGCATTAGCGACGATCCCGACTCCGGGCAACGCACCATTGACGGACTCCGAACTTGAGGTGATCTGGAAGACCTACAAGCGCACTCGCGATGACAATCTGCGCAACACGCTGATCGAGCATCACATGCCGCTCGTTCGCTCCATTGCCGAACGCGTTCTTCAAACTCTGCCGAAGTCGATCGACGTCGACGACCTTACATCAGCCGGCACATTTGGCTTGATGGACGCAATCAACGGATTCGACCTGTCGCGCGGTATCAAGTTTAAGACCTACTGCACGACACGTATTCGCGGCTCAATCCTTGACGAACTCCGCTCGCAAGACTGGGTTCCGCGCCTTGTTCGCCTAAAGGCTCACCGCCTCGAGCGCGCCATGCGGACGCTTGAAACGCAACTCGGTCGCACTCCAAACCACGCTGAAATCGCGAAAGAACTCGACATCACTCTCGAAGAGCTGCAAGCCCACCAAGCGGAAGCAAATGCCAAAACGATCTTTTCCCTGTCGGAAAAGTGGGACGACGGCGATGACGACAAGGAACTCGAGAAGGTAGAGATTCTCGCTGATCGGAAATCGAGCAACCCCATCGAAACAATCCAGCAGCGAGACGCTCTGGACATGATCACGAGCAGCCTCACCAAGAAAGAGCGCTTGATCATCCTCATGTATTACTACGAGGGTCTGACCATGCGTGAGATTGGTGAAATCATGGAGCTAACGGAGTCTCGCGTTTGCCAGATTCACAGCAACGTCATGGCGCGCCTTAAGGCACAACTCGATCGCTCGCAGAGCGCAGTATAAGCCAAACGTAAGTCACGGCGCGATCCACCGCGCCGCCCTAGGCATCGATCTAGGATGCAGTTTCATTAGCAAACTGCCGAGCCGACAGGCAAATCCGAGCGGATCCTAAAACCGTGCGCCAAAGACATCCGACTTTGGTTGCCTGGATCGACCAATTGCATCCGTAGCTAAGCACGGCGGCAACACATCCGCCAAAGGCCAATCACGCTTTCATCGAGTCCCAATGATCGATGTCGTGGGAAACACGATCCAGTGGCCAGACCTTTTGAAAATCTCCCCTGCCGCGAACCGATAGAAGGTCAGAGTTAAGAACGCACTCAAGAGCACTTATGACAAAGACCCAATTCAAGCTCGATCGCTCTGCAACGATGTGGAGCATCACCATGTATGGCGTTCAACAGGACCGCATAAATATAGCGGATCTTGGATCATCCGCCGATTGCCTCAGCAGCCTTGATTCGCACAAGACAAAGCCTTTCGAACTGATTCTGTCAGACATCAACTTGCACACGCCTGACACCACCAACAGACTCATTTCCAAGCTCAAGAGTCCGTCAGCGAACGCCTCAATCCAGCCCACAGAAAGCATCGACAAGGGTGCCAGCCGAGACTCCGGTGGCCACTTGCAACAGCCATTCACGCTAGAGAGCTCCCGAGAAGTCGTCGGCAGACTGTCGTCATAGAAACGGCTGAAGCAAGCTCTCAACACGAGAGCCTCGAACGAGCTTATTGGGTGGCTATATTAGGCTGGATACCCAAGCTCGATGGTCAGACCGTCTTGTAACTACACGTAGTCTGCCCACAGGCGATAAATCCACGTTGGTCACAGCCGCAAACTCAGGCAAGTCCAGTTGCCAAGATTGTGGCCTCATCAATGCCAATGGATCAAAAGCCAGAGCGGGACGAGAAGGCATCGCCAAAAAGCCCGTACACTCTGCGATTTCACGCTCGTAACCCCGTGTAAATCCCGACGTTTCGACCGCGAGCAAATCGCTCGTTACGACCACGAACTCCCCATCAGGTCGACAGTTCCGCACCTATACGCCTCAACTTTCGAGTGGGCTTATGCCGATGATGTCTTCGGACAGACTCATGAAACCCGGTAGCGGCAACCAAGACTTGATACGCCTTGAGACGAGGGACTTCACAAGCAATGTGTTGTGGCTTGGATTCCTAGTCACCGTCGCCGCAGGATTCTCCGCGCTTGCTGGGAGTACCTCGTGACGAGCCTAGCAAAGCCGCTACGTTCGATCACTGACCGTGATCGCATGATCGAGCAGTATCTGCCGCTCGTCCGTCATATCGTCGCGCGCCTGCCGATCACCATGCCAGCCTCGCTGGACAAAGATGACTTCTACTCCGTCGGCGTGATTGGCCTGATGCATGCAGCCACCAAATTTGACCCGACACGTGGTGCATCTTTTAAGACATTTGCTTACACCACAATCCGCGGCGCAATTCTGGATGAGGTTCGCAAACACGACGCCGTGCCAAGGAATCGCCGCGATCGCCTACGCAAGATGGATCATGCTAACGGCGCACTATGGAACGAACTGAACCGCGAACCAACGCTCGCCGAATTAGCTGAGGTCTTAGAGTGCAAGGAATCCGACCTTGATGATGACCTCCAGGCAGTCCACACCTCTCGCTGTCTATCGCTCGATGAAAGCTACGGCGGCGAAGACGGGGGTGGCACCATGGGCGCACAGCTTGCCGACCTAGCTAGCGAAGATCCGACTCGTTCAGCCGACGAGCGCGAACAACTAGAAGCTCTGACAAAAGCCATCGCAGAACTACCTGAGGCCGATCGCCATGTGATCGTGCTGTATTATAATGAACAGCTATACCTCAAAGAGATCGGCACAATTTTGGGCGTGACCGAATCACGCGTCAGCCAAATCTTGACGCGCGCGACTGAGCGATTGCGCATGAAACTGCGGGCAGCAGACTAGGACGCAAACCTAGCGACCGACGACCCAATTGCAGACGACAGGCCTCAATTGTCACCCTGTAGCGAAGCGATTAAGCAAGACGCGGCGGTGTAGCCTGCACAACGACTCGGCAGCGAGTCATTCGCTCAACTAGCCAACGACTCCCCGGCCTGTTATCCAGCAGCCGAACTACGCTTCGGACGATAATTTATTTCGAAGCAATAAGACTGCCGCGCCGTCGCCTTAGACACCCATTTACTGTCGCGACCTGTAGCGTCCAAATAGAACAAACAACGCAGCTACGGCAGCACCAAACAAGGCTGCGGGCAAGCCACACAATCGTCAACAAGCCTGCCAACACACGGAAAGTTGTCTGACTTTATGCGCCACCGCAAAGCCAACCGCTGACGGAAGCATGAGAATCTGGGGTTGAGGTCGCGTCTGCATGGCGGGATCCGTATTCTGCTTGCCCTTAACTTCCCTGAGTTAGCGCGTGTATTCGATCCTCCTGTCATTGTCCCTGTCACTGCTGCTCGGCATCGGTGGCTCATTCCTCATTGGTGGGCACTGGATCTGGTGGATCCTGCTCACGATCTTCTTCGCTGCCGTCATCTGGATTTTAATTGCCAGACGAATCGGTAAGCGTCTGCAGCCAGCCATGGAGCAGGTGCAGCGCCACATGAAGCAAGAGCGCTTCCAGCTGGCATACCAGTCACTTGAAGACATGCTGCCAATGTGCAATTGGATCCCGTTGCTCAAGGGACAGCTGCTGGCGCAGATGGGAATGCTTTCGCTGCACATGGGCCAGAAAGACCGCGGTGTAAAACTGCTAGAAGGTGCCAGCCTACGCAATGCCGACGCGCGCTTGATGCTCGCCTGCATCCGCTATCGCGATGGTGAAGTTGACCGAGCCATTGAGGTCCTACAACTCACCGCGAAGATCAACAAGAAGCACCCTCTGCTGCACAACACCTATGCGTGGATGCTGCACAAGGCGAATAAAAACGAGCAAGCGCAATCAGCGCTTGCGACCTTCCTAAAGAAAAACGCTACCAATGCGCCCAGTAAGGAAAACATGCTTCGCCTGCAGAACAACAAGCGCATGAGCATGGTCGCCTTTGCCGAACAGTGGTACGCACTGGGGCTTGAGCAACCTCCACAGACCATGGGCCAAGTGCGCCGAGCACCTAAGGGGTTCCGCGAGCCACCGAAGCGCAAGAAAGGTGGCTAAGCGAATCAAGCACGAACTGCCGCATGCAAATTGGCCAACGGCTGATGAAGCAGGGCGCTCACAACTGTTCTCGCCGATTCGTATCGGCAAGATCGAAGCAGCCCAACGCACTTGGGTCCCCGCAATGGTTCCATGGCGGGCGACCGCAGACGGCCTAGTAACCCAAAACGTGCTGGACTGGTACGGCCGATTCGCCGATGGCCAGCCCGGAGTGCTCGTGGTCGAGGCGACCGGCATCCGCGATGTGCCCAGTGGCCCCTTACTACGCATTGGCCATGACCGCTTCGTGGACGGCTTACGGGATCTATCCAAAACAGTCAAACAACGCAGTAACGGCCAAACTAAGCTGTTCCTGCAGATCCTCGACTTCTTGTCAATTCGTCGAAGGCCCGAAAAAGACAAGTTCTTCGCGCGCTTCCTGACGATCACTGACCGACATCGCGACGCAGTCAAAGATCGGTTCGGTGAGGCTGCATCTGTCGATGAAGCAAGCATTCGCACACAGCTCAGTCAGTGTGATGATGCAGATCTACGCACCATGCTTGCGAGTCGTGAATACCGCGACTACGCGTATGGATATCGCGAAGAAGCGAACGACCTCCATCTCCCCCACATCAAAGAATTGCCGGAGGTGCTGCCAAACCTTTTCGCATCGGCTGCAGAACGCGCACGCGAAGCTGGATTTGATGGTGTTGAGCTACACTTTGCTCACGCATATACAATGGCTTCGTTCTTGTCGCGAACCAACAACCGCAATGACGGCTACGGCGGATCGCCGGAAGGCCGCATGCGCTTGCCGCTAGAAGTGATCGCGGAAGTGCGTTCGCGCGTCGGCAACGACTGGTGTGTCGGCACGCGATTCTTAGGCGACGAAGCCATTGAAGATGGTAGCCGCATAGAAGACACCACCGGCTACGCCGTCGCATTCGCCAAAGCAGGCCTCGACTTCTTATCAATTAGTAAAGGTGGCAAGTTTGACGACGCCAAGCAGCCTGGCGTTGGCTCGGCTGCCTACCCTTACACAGGCCCATCTGGCCACGAATGCATGCCGACCGTTCGCAGCGACCAACGTGGCCCGTTCAGTCGCAACGTGCACCTATCCGCATCCATCCGGGATGCAGTTCGAAAGGCTGGCTTGACGACCCCGGTCATCACAGCTGGCGGTATCTGCCACTTCGAACAGGCAGAAACAATCCTGCAAAACGGAGAAGCAGACCTAGTAGCCGCGGCACGCCAGAGCCTCGCAGATCCTGACTGGTGGCTGAAGATGAGGCTTGGTCGCGGCAGCGAAGTGCGTCGCTGCATCTTCACGAACTACTGCGAAGGGCTCGATCAAAAGCATAAAGAAGTCACCTGCCAGCTATGGGATCGCGACTTCGAAGCGCCCGATGCAGATGAGGCCCCGCGCAGCATCGACGGCAAACGACGCTTAGTGCCGGCACGCTGGCAGCAGTAGCGGTTAACACGCGTATCTCTGCCGGCACGCTGGCAGCAGTAGCGGGTAACACGCGTATCTCTGCCGGCACGCTGGCAGCAGTAACGGGCAACACTCGCATCTCTGCCGGCACGCTGGCAGCAGTAGCGGGTGATACACGCACCTCTGCCGGAAGCCAACCTAAGCTGTCAAACCGATGAGGCTAGCGACCTGGCTCGGCCCGGAATTCACGCAACCACGCAGCCGCCTTCTTCGGCTGATCCGTACAGATGCAGTCCACTTCCAAATCATGGAAGGCTGCCCATGCCTCTTTACGATCCGGTGCACCCCAAAAACGCACCGATCGGCCCTGGTCATGGGCCATGCGGATTAAGCGGCCAACGCGCTCGAGTTCATCACTCATCAGCTCATCCGATCCGGTCCAGTCTGAGACTCCCCGCCAAGAGCCACTAACCCAAGGCACGAGATCCAGAGGAGGCAACGGGTCACTCTCAAGATCGGAGAATCGTCCATCAAGTGCACACCACCGATCAGCATCCGCAGCAACCAGACGCCGAGGTCGGCTACCAGACAGAAGGATGGTCACGGCACCAGCTTCGATACGGCCATCGACGTAGTGGGTCAGCAACTCGTGATAGGGCTCTAATGCAGAACGCAAGTGACGATAGACAGCTGCACCATCAGCCTTGATGTCGACCAGCAAGACCAAAGGCTCGCCGTCAGATCGCAGCTTGCCGCGCTTTCGGACGATGTCTCGCAAAGGATCCAGATACATCGATTGCAAGGTGCGACCCGAGCGCAACTGCCACCGCTCGTGACCGACGCGAAGCTCCCCATCGACCAAGTAGATGTCTGCCTCAAGACTGCCAAGGCCAAACTCTAAAGCACGTGTCAGAGGAACCGGCTGCAGGTAGTCATTGTGACCGTGAAGTCGCAGAACTGGATCTGTAGACACGCTTGGGTCAGGTACATTTGCGCCAACGCACGCGGCGAGTAACCCAAGCCCGAACCACACAATTCGCATTGTGCCCAACCTACTCGACCAGAGGTTCCAACGGGAAGATTGCTTATGGCAACACGTAGACGTCTTTGAGATTGAGCATCAGGAGCGCAACACCACGAAACACGAACCAAACCCTGATTCCGGGCAAATCAGAATATTGCGCTAAACAGTTCGACGCGCCCCGAAGTGATGCTCGACCATCCGAAGCTAGTTGCCTAATATCTTTGCGTCTCCTTTCCCAAGGCCCGCAAATGATCCCCTACGAGCCCAAGCAGTGGTGGCGAGTCCTATTCGACTTCCAGCGCAGTCCGGTGTTTCGGACCCTGATTTTCGACGTGCTCATCGCGGGCGCGTATGCCGCGCTCGTCGTCTGGGTCGAAACCGACGTCTTCGACTTCGCGGTGCCGCTAGGACCGGCGTTCCTATCGATCCTCGGCATCATCCTCGGCCTGCTGCTCGTCTTCCGGACCAACACGGCATACGACCGCTGGTGGGAAGGCCGCAAGATCTGGGGCGCACTCGTCAACGTATCCCGCGGACTGGCGCATCAGCTTGACGCTCAGCTTGTCAACACGGCTCCCGAGCGACGCGCCGGCTACGCCGAACACCTCGCAGCGTTCCCAGAACTGCTCAAGGAGCACCTACGCAAGCCGCGTGACTACGTCGGTGATCACGAACCCAACCAGCTGTTGACCGCGTTGCACCGGGACGTGCATCAAGATATCGAGGCAGGAAATTTAGCCGACGGCGCGCGCATCACGCTGCAGCCACTGCTGCAGGCCTTCGACGACGTGCTCGGCAAGTGCGAGCGAATCCGCAAGACACCGATTCCCTTCAGCTACTCCTCTTACGTCAAGCAATTCGTCGTGCTCTACGCACTCATGGTCCCGTTCGCGCTCGTCAAGGAGTTCGGCTACGGAGCAGTGATCGCGGCGATGTTCTCGTTCTTCGCAACCATGGGGCTCGAGCTCTTGGCGACCGAGATCGAGGAACCGTTCGGGACCGACCCAAACGACCTGCCACTAACCTCGATCGGCGAGACGATCGCGCGAGACGTGCGGCAAATACTCAGCGTGCCGCAGGCCTGACCGCCGCGTCGCTCAGCCGGCCTTACGGTGCTCGGCCGGTTCTTCGACGGGCTTCTTCGGTGCTGGCTCTACAACGACTTCGCCCGCGCCGTTGAGCCGCTCGACTTTGACGCCCTGTTCACGGAGCAGGTCAACGATGCCGTCTTCGCCGAAGGTGTGTGCAGCACCGACCGCGAAGAAGTTGGCGCGCTTCGGGTGCTCCTTCAGCAGCTCTAAGATGCGCTTGGCCATGCCCTTGTTGCGCGAGACGATCATCATCTCGCGGAACTGCTCAGCAAACTCCTTGGACTCCTTGCGCTGGGACTCTTCCATGACGGCGGTGAGCGCTTCAGCGTCCCCGAGCAAGTAGGCGTCGAGCATCTTCTGGATCGTCTTGGCGCCGTTGCCCGCCTCTTTGAGCGCAGACTGGATCATCTGCTTCTGATAGCCCTCGCTCAGCTTGTCGAACAGCGACAGCTGGAACTCCATGGTCTCGAGTTCGCCAACGACCTTGTCCGCTTCGCGAGCCTCTCGCTCGAGCATGACGTCCATTGGGTCTTTGCCCTGGAACTTCTTCATCACCTCGCCGAGAGAGATATTCATCGACAGCACCCACGGCTTGAACCGGCTCATTGCCTGAAATGGTAGTCCCGCGTCCTCACAGTAGGCGCGGACCTCCTCGATGAGCTTCTCGCCGAGGATGTCTTCGAGGCTCGCGCCGCGAGGCAGCATCAGCTTGGGCATCAAAGCGAGGCTGTTCTTGTTGGCGGTCAGCACCTCGACGTAGAGCGCGTCGGCGCCCTCGCGCGCAGCCTCAACGGCCACAGACAAGGTCGTGACGCGCGGGTCGGGGAGGTGGATCGTGCCAAACAGGTGATGGGTGGCTTCACCGACCTCGAAGCGCCACAGGAAGGGCTTCTCCGTCGGCGCGGGCGGCTTGACCGCCTGCTCCTGCGCCGAGGCGTCGGGTAGCAGCAGGCCAGTGATCGTGAGCACGGTCACCGCAACGCGGCGCCAAGATGACGGGAGTGAGATCAGCATATGCATGTTTTACGTGGGCCTAGCAGGTCGAACTGATTCCTCGGCTCCTACTGCTTCGAATAAACCCGGCAGAGGTGGTTCGCACCGACCAAGAACGCGCCAATCCCCAACAAAGCGACGCCACTTGCGACGTCAGCCCAGATCAGCGTTTCTTTATCCAGAAAATCAACGTCCACAGATTTCTCACCGCTCGGCCACGCTAACGATTGGGCGTAGACCCGAATCAGCATAGCCGCAAAGGAAATCACGCCGCCGAAGATCATCAACAACACAGGAACTCGAAAACGCGCAGAGCGCCTCAACCATGTTGCCTAACTTACGCAACCACTTCAGGCAACCACACCTAATCAGCCTATTGGGCAAGCATATTTAGCAGCAGACGGACAGCTCCTGGGTTGCCGCGTCGTAATTGGCGATAGAGAGAGAGCGAGCAGTAAATGAAGTCGCCCTTTCCATAATTGGTATAGAGCAAGGAACCTTCGTGCACCTTGTCTTCACCAGCGTCTTTCATTCCCAGCATCGGAACCCAAGCGGAGTCCCAGGTCTTTGGAAAGTTCAGGCCACGCTCTTGGACCCAATTGGCGAAATCACTCGCTTGAATCTGGTGCGGATAGTTCATCAATCGATGAGATGGTTGAAGCAAAGTTACGTCAGCACCTTCTTCGGTGACTCGCTCGTTACCGACCGTCAATGCAAACGGCGCCAGCAACGGGTGCCCCTCCTTAGCGTTCCACTCACCCGGCTTGTGATACATCGAAACTACGCGACCACCAGAACGGCAAAACTGCTGCAAACGCTCACGCACTTCGGCAAGTTCAGGACGATGGTAGTAGGCGCGGATATCGAGAAAGATGACGGAAAATTGCTCGAGCTCAGTCGAGACCAACGCATCCCGATCGAGACTCGTGAATGGAATGCTGAGATCTGAAAGAACTTGCTCAGTCGAATCCTCAGGCCCACGCACCAGACCAACATGAATGCCAGAGGGCACGGTGACGTCTAGGATTCGAAGCGGCAATCGCACCTTGCCGTAACTAAACCCAACTGCCAACCCTGCATCAGGAGTCATCTCCTCCTCATCGATTGTCGCTCGCACAAGCAAGCGGGCTTCGCGCTGCTCGCTAGTCAAGGCAAGCCTGCTAGGCGTGGCAACCGCATCGATACCCGGCCCCATCTGGAGCACGACTGGTGCGGTGACCGACTCGTCTAAATGACTCTCAACCACGATGCTCAAGAGTCGCTCGCTTTTCTTGCCTCTCGGCACGAGGACAACTTCACGCTCAAACCGCAACGCAACCGGCTCAACCGGGGTGTAAGGCAGCAAAACCTCTGACTGAAAGTTCATGCCATCAAGCCGGAACGTCGCAGTCACCGCAGCGAAGCTAGGCTCTGGTCCAACAGGCAGTTCGTCGGCCTTGCCATATTGACACGCGAAGGCGAACGCAAACCGCCCCGGAAGCGGAGCGTCCTTCGGGTTCCTCAACACCTTGCCTGCATCTTTACCCTTGCTGCCGCCTAGAGCCGGAAGCCTATTGCCAGAATCTGGGGCAGCTCGCGTTGGACTGGCCACAGAATTACGCGTGACAGGCCGCTTCACCGGTTCGGCGATACGGCCATCGCAAGTCACCTTCAATTCGGTCACTTGTTGGTGACCATGCACAACTACGTAGCCCTTACCTTCGCCACCACGAGGCACACCGTCACGATCTAGCCATACCTCTAAACTAACACCCGCAGTCGCCAAGTAGATCTTGGCGAGCGCAGCATACCGCTGCTGCAGACGCTGACCGTGAGCCTCATCAAATGCGCTAACCGCCATGAGACCAGACATCTGCTCGCGAAGAATCGCTAGCCGATCTGCCTTTGGCAACCGCAACAGTCCATCGGGTAGACTCGGCTTCTCAGCACGTGGTTCGCTAGCACGCCGCCGCCCCCACTGGCTCAGATCTTTGGCGTCAACATTAGATAAACCTTCTGGATACGCGACCCGCCAATGATCTTGGCCTACCCGCATAGCATTATGCTCACCCCACGGTCCCTGACTTACGTGCTGCACCCAGGCAGACCAAGCAAGTCGCGAATACGTCTGACCACGCGCAGGATCGAGCTCACTCGTTTGGATATGTAGCTGTGCCTTGTCAATGCCACTTCGCACATAGAGTCGCGGCACATATCGGTTGCTTGCTGAACGCTCTTTCAAGATCTCAACAGCCGCCCAATACGAAGCTCGGTGATGACCGTGACCCTGTGTCAGCGTGTGATTAGAGATGATCACATCAGGATCGACTTCATCGATCACACGACGCATGCGATTCTTGAGAGTCTCTTCGCCCCAAAACCGCAAAGTCTCTTCAAGGGTCTTACTAAATCCGAAGTCTTCCAGGCCAAGCCAGCGCACTTCGGCACCAGACATTGCAGCCGCGCGCAAAGTTTCTCGAACGCGGATCTTCGCGAGCTCTGGACCAATTTCGCGGCCAATTGCGTTTTGTCCTCCATCGCCATAGGTCGAGTAGACCTGGACGATACGCATGCCGTATTTGCGACGAAGGACCGAGTTTGTCCGCGACGATTCATCATCAGGATGTGCCGCCACATTCAATACAACGACATCGTTTGTGGCGTCTAGCAATGCTTGATGTGCAGCAACAAATCCAGTCGCAGCCTCGGCCTTTTGCGCCAACGCAGAATCAAGCAGTAGCGGCAGTGTCGCCAGCAAGAAGAAAGCACGGACGATCATCGAGCAAGACTCCTCAAACGCTTCGCGGCCTCCATCAAGACAGGCCGCTCAACAGCAAAATGGAAACGTATGCAGCGAACGCCATCTGGCTCTGCAAAGAACAGGTGGCCAGGAACAGCGTTTACTCCAATGCGCTCAATCATAGTAATGACCGCCTCATAAGACGGAATATCGCCAAACACCGCGGTGTAATCAGCGAGCACATAGTAAGCGCCTTGCGGCACATCAAATGTAAATCCGGCATCACGCAATGCCGAACAGAACAAGTCTCGCTTATCCTGATAATCCTGCTGCAGCTCAGAATAAAACGTATCGGGTAATTGCTCGAGCGCGCGCTGCACGCCTCGCTGCATTGGCCGAGCGGCGCAAACTTCCATCTGATCGAACACGACGGCGCACTTCTCAACGATTTCTTCGTGACCGGCAAGAAAGCCAATCCGCCAACCGGTCACCGAGAACGTCTTACTGAAGGAACTCATCGTCAGCGTCCGTTCCGCTAACTCTGGCACGGTCGCCGGCGACACATGCTTGCGACCATCAAAGCACATGTATTCGTAGACTTCGTCTGTCAGCACAGCAATGTCAGTGCCATCAAGCACACGCCCTAGCTCGGCTAATTCCGCCTTCGTCCACACCTTACCTGACGGATTCCCCGGCGTGTTGACCATGACTGCTCTGGTACGATCGGTCAAAACTGCGCGCAGCGCATCGGCATCAAACGATAACTCTACGCCGTGCAATCTAACTGCCTTAGGAACAGCCCCAAACAGAGGGACAGTGGTCCAATGGTAGCTATAGAACGGTTCGAATATCACGATCTCGTCGCCAGGCTCAAACAACGTCATGCCAGTGGCGAAAAATGCCCCGCTACTGCCAGTGCACACCGCAACATTCTTGGCGGTATAGTCGAGGCCATTATGGCGACGTAGCTTGGCCGCTATTGCCTCACGCAATTCGGGTAACCCCGCATAGGGCGTATAAAGTTGCCGATCTTCACCAGCAATCGATGCAATGGCGCCTTTGACAAGAGGCTCCGGCGAATCGAGATCACACACGCCCTGTCCGAGATTGATCCCATTAGGCACGCCATTGATGACGAGAGTGAGTGACCGCAGCAAATTACTTTGGTCAAGATGACGACGGCGCGCCGCTGTGCGCGCTAGAGCGCTATGGAGGACATTCATGGTCGAGAAGTCAGGATGATACGAACAACTGGATCCCGCGTCTTGAAGTCCGTGCCGTAACAGAGAGCATGATTCATCCGTGAACCAAGCATTGGCATTACAGGACCTGCACTTTGGATACGGCCCTAGGGCCGCTGTGCGCGGTGTATCCGTTCAGCTACAAGCCGGAGACTGCTACGGATTCCTCGGTCACAATGGAGCTGGCAAGACCACCGTTATGCGGCTGTGCCTAGGTCTGTTACGACCTGCACGAGGGTCGGTGCGGATCTTTGGCATCGACCCAGCGCGTCAGCGGCGCCATGCCAATGGCTTGGTCGGTGCACTGATCGAGCGACCCGGCTTCCACAATCAGGCGTCGGCAAACCATAACCTGCTGTCGTTAGCACGCTTACAGGGTATTGGCCGGGCCGTCGCCAAATCTGAGGTCGGCCGCGTCATCGAGTGCGTCGGCCTTAACGAAGCCGCTGATCGTCGTGTTGGCACATTTTCGATGGGCATGCGTCAGCGACTCGGTATCGCGCAAGCATTGCTCGGCAATCCTCGGCTACTACTTCTCGACGAACCGACCAACGGATTGGATCCAGAAGGCATCGCCGACTTACGGGCTCTAATTCAGCGGCTAACGCGGGACGAAAACACGGCCATCATGTTGTCGAGCCACCAACTGGCGGAACTCGATGGACTATGTAATAAAGTCGGCGTGTTGCGCGAAGGCGCAATGGTCATCGAAGGCGACCTAGAGTCGTTGCGGCGACGCGTCGGAGTTCGCCACATCGTCACGGGCGAACCAATGGCTGCAATGCAGCACGAACTCGAAGGCCTCAACCTGAAGCCAACAATTGATGGGGATCGGCTGCTGGTCGACATCGGCAACCAATCGGCACATGAAGTCACTCGTGCACTAGCGACCAACGCGCAACTCAGATCCTTCGCACCAGAACAAGCAACTCTAGAACGTATCTATCTGCATGCGTCATCAGCAGACGCTGATGCTGGACCTGATTTGCAGCCCGCTCCTGCGGCATCGCCTAACGAATCCACAACTCCGCCAGCCCCTCGCATAGCCACCAACAAATCACCCCGCCGTCGCGCAATCAGATTTGAGCTGACCACGCTACTACGAAAGCGCTCGACGTTGCCACTGCTCGCACTGCCGTGCGTGGTTGCGGCATTTACCGTCTCCAGCTACGGATCTCGAGTCGCGCGTGGACTGCGTAAGGTAGATGCTGGCGAGCAATTCAGTGCTGATGCTGGCAGCGGCTTCCTGGCAGTGGCCCAAAGCTTGCAAAATGCGGCACCGATACTCGCCATCGTGCTGCTCTGGCTGGCGAGTCAAACGATTGCCAGCGACCTCACCAACGACACGCTCCGCAACTCGCTGATTCGCAACGTACGTCGTAAAGACATCTTGTTCGGCAAAGTGTCCGTTTTACTAGCCATGATGATCGTTGGCTGGTGCGCAGCAGCATTGACCGCCATAGGCGTTAGCGCGACGACTGTTGGCTTTGGAGATCTCGAGGAAGTCACCCGCTACGGGGATCGCGATCTACTCGCAAACGCTGCAGACGTATGGCCGATCATGTTGACCGCATTAACGCAAATGATGCTACCGCTAGCTGCGGTCATCGCTATCGGCGCTGCAGCATCGGCAATCGCCAAACGCCCAGCGTTGGCGCTAGCGCTGGCGGCGCTGCTAATCATGCTTCCCGAATTTGCTCGTGACATTGCTGGTGAACGAACGGGATGGCTATTGACCAGCCACCTACCTATTTCCATCCGAGACGATTCTGCGCTGAATTACTTAGCCGCCGTATCTCGTGGCGCAGCCGACGCTGTGTGGGTCTGGTCAGACCTGGCCATTTACGCACCATCTGCCTGGTTCATCGCATTCGCAGCTCTGCTTAGTCTCATTGTAACTCGCCTGCGCATCTCATGATCAACACACTGCGAATCACTCTTCGTTTGTCGTTGCTCGCCGCTTTTACGGCTTGCTCGCTATCGCCCGACTTACCAACAGAGTCACCGGCATTAACAGACATGCATGAGCCCATAGACCTGCGCACAGAACCAAATGACGAGACGCAACGGCTCAAGCTAAACGCTGGCACCTTTTCTGGTCTCTACCTCGGCGATCCACGCAAAACACTGGCCGCCAAACTCGACGCCCCAGACTCAGTGGCAATCTTACGCGTGGTAGAAAATTCCCCTGCGGCGCAAGCAGGCTTACTCGCTGGTGACTTGCTACTAGAAGTCGAGGTGGATGGCCTCGACACTACGACACTCTCCCGCCCCAGCGAATGGCGTCAAATCGAACTGACAGCACAACCAGGCGCGAAAGTCGTAATGTTCGTAGATCGCGCCGGTCGCGAAGCGAGAACCGAGTTCACACTCGTAGCCAGACAGCATCCCGCAAAACGTGAACTTGCCGAGCGATTCCGTGAAGAGCAACGCATCGGTGTCGTCTTTCGCACTGCAACCGAAGTGGAAGCGCGCTCTGCCAAGCTAGGACCTGGTGCTGGTGCAGTCATTGTTGGCATGTCACAGCGCAGCCCATGGCGGGATGCGGGACTCATATTTGGTGACTTGTTGACTGCTATTGATGACCAGCCAATTGCTCACCCCCAGGAGTTACTAACGGCAGCGCGTGACACAGAACGCGACTCGCTCGAACTGACCTACATTCGTGAAGGAGTAAGCCAGACCGTTTCCGCCGCGCTGACAGACCGCGAACAAAAACTCACACAAATCTCCGTGCCAGTCATCTTCTCCTACGACGTTGCCCGAGGTCGAACCGAGTGGTCACTAGCTCTCGGCTTGGTCAAATACCAGTCAACCGCAGCTGCTTGGCACTTTCGACTATTTTGGCTGATGGGATTTGGCGGCGGAGATTCGGATCAGCTGATGGAGCAGGGTTCATGATTGCCCTCATAGCGGCCTCACTGTTGACACTAGGACTTAGTTCGGCGATCCAAGATCCGCAAACTGCAACGATCCAACTACCTGACTCGCAGCGAGTCACCGGCACGCTATTGGCAGATATCAATGGCGACCAAGTTTCTGACCTCATACTTGCCTGCCGCCACACAGTGACAGGCAAACGCAGCCTGCGCATGTATGAGCGCAACAAGAAGTCGCCGGCATTTTCATCAAGCCCGAGCCGCCCGCCCTACGAGGTGGATTCGGATGTGATCGCCTTTACGTTTTGCGACTGCGAAAAAACGCCGGGATGTGAATTGATCCTGCTGACCGCCGAGCAAGTCGTAGCCGTCGTCGCCGGCAAAGATGGCGCGCCAACTTACACTCGCCTAGCGAACCATCAACTGATATGGCCAGCGGCAGATGCAAGCCTAGTAGTGCCGCTTCCCGATGCTGCCATCGATATCGATGGAGACAATCAATCAGACCTGATGCTGCCTAGTCCAGATGGCTGGTCGGTGTGGTTCCAGGATGTAGATGGTGAAGAATCATCGTTCACTCACCAATCACAGATCAAGTTGCCGCAACGGCAAAACAGCATCGGAAAATCAGCTCGCGGTCGCGGCGCATCAAGTGGCAGCAGATCGTTTGGAATGCGCATGCGAGGTGGCCGACCTGGCGGCATGGGCGGGCGACTTGTTAGCACATCTACACGTAGCCCACAGTGCCAAGCCATCGATCTCTACGGGAACGGCAATCTCGACCTAGTGACGTATCGAAACGGCAGCATGCATGCCGGCATACAACTGGATCCGAGGTCTTTCACACAGCGCGAGCAATCACTGCCGCTGCCTGAAAATCGGCTAAAAGCAATCGACCTCGCATTCAACGTGCAATGGTCCGACATCAATGGCGACAGCAAATCTGACTTGCTATTAACGACATCGGCTCAACGTGATGGCGACGTTGAAGCCCGCGTAGACTTGTTTTTGGCAGATGGCAATGGCGGCTGGGCAGACAAACCAAATGCACGTCTACGGATGCAGACACTGGCAAGAAAGCCACAGCTCGTAGACGCCGACGGCGACGGCAAAGATGACCTCGTGTGCATCACGTTGCGCACATCGGCAATGGCCAACATCACCAGCCTCAAAAGCTCTTCGTTCGATGCCCAACTCAACATCTACCGGAACTCAGGCGAAGAGTTCGTAACTCCTTCACTGCTTTCGCGCCCCCTCCCTCTGGTCACGAACTCCAGACTTCAAAAACCGTTCCTGATAGTCCGACCCGGCCGTCGCGGTCGCCCCGGCGACGTATTGCTGCACATCGATGGGCACATTGAACGACGGTTCTTAAACATCAAAAACAAAGCATTGCAGATGGCTAAATCGGATGCTCGCTCGCCGGTTCCAGAGAAATCAACCATTCTGGTTGCAGACGAGTTTGGCGACGACTTACTCATCATCTCGTCGAGCGAAGTTCGCCACTTGAGGTTCCGTCGATGAAGTGCATCTACTCAGCCTTGGTAATGGCAGCCGCAACACCAGCACAAGGACGCACGGTCGCAACCTACGAGATCCTTCACGTCACTTCGCAGTACCTCGCTGACACCGACGGCGACGGCCGGCAAGAAGTGTTGCTCGTCTGCTACGACACAGCATCAGCCAAGTCTTCGCTAATCCGCGTCGGAATGGATGACGGCGACCAACAAATGGTGCAACGCGGCGAGATCACGATCTCTGATCCTGCTCACACACTGATTTCGATCGCCGATTTGTTACCAGCAAATGGGGAAGAAGTAATCATGGCAACGCCAAAGCGCACCTCATGCATGCCGTGGCCGAGTGCTGACACATTAGACAAGCCCATCGTGCTAGCACGCAGTGCGCGCTTCAACCTGCGCGTTGGCCGACCACAATTGTCGCCATTCATCGTCGACCTGAATAAAGACGGGCTGCTCGACATGATGCTGCCAACCCTGCAAGGCGTGCAGCCATACTTTCAGGAACAGTTAGGTGAAGATGGGGTGCCGATCTTCCGCCGAATGAAAACTGTCACTGTCCCAGTTAGCACCAAAGTCGGTGTTGGTACAAGCGGTCTCGATCAAGAGCTCACTGGCAGTATCAGTATCTCGCAAATCAATACCGAAGACCTGAATGGTGATGGACGTCCTGACCTCCTTACCAGCGAAGGCATGCAGCGAGCCTTCCACCTGCAACGCGCAGACGGCACATTTGCCGAGCCCATCCAAATTGATATTTCACAGTTCGTCGACAGCACGCCAAAAGCCACGATGGACCTTGGTGCAACGGCCGTCCTCAACGACCGGCAACAAATCCAGCGGGGCGACATCAACGCCGACAATATCCCCGACCACGTAATCGTCCATCGACGCAAGATCTGGACGTTTCTAGGCGATTCTAGCGGTCCGCAGTTCAAGACCGCCCGCACCCAAGCAGTTGCTGACGATGTTACCCAGCTGCTGCTGACCGACCTGGACAACGATGGTTGCGAAGACCTGTTGACGTTTCGAGTCCAAGTTCCTGGCCTAGCCTCAATCCTACTTGGACTTGTCCAATCCATCGACATCGACGTTCGTGCCGTTGGCTACCGAAGCGAGCAAGACGGATTTGCTGGCACACCGGAGTGGCGACGAACCGTAACGGTGAGAGTACCGCCGCTGCTGTCTCTGCTAAGTCGCCAAGACGAACTCATCGAACGATTCACTGGTTTGGTCAACAAAGCACGCATCTCAGCACGGGGGGCGTTCGTCACAGAAGGCCAATCAGATCTCGCTTTGGTCAACGAAGACGGTTCAGCGATCGACCTCTATCCAAAAGTCGCTCCAGCCCCCGAATTGAGCAGTGACGAAGGCAGTCAGATGCTCCGCTCTCTACTATTTGAGGACGAAGACACCATCTTTGACCTTGAGCGCGTCTTCGGGCTGATCTCTGGCTTCGTAGACAGATTTAGTGACCAGGGTGTCGACCAACGAAGCCCCTCCGCCACGATCAAACTGCGCGATACCGAGGAGTGGATTTTGACCAACCTCGATGTCTGCGAATTTGATGGCACACCCGGCGACGAATTGCTCGCAACCTATCGGGCAATGACCGATCCAGAACTTCGAGCCTACGACCTGCTTGAGTGGTAACCACTTCGCCTATCGGTTGAGTAGATACCACTTTGTCGCATCGCGAATCGCACGTCTATTAGCATCGCGATCCTTTGTCTCGTCATAGCCAAAGTCATCGCCAGTAATCGTTAGCAGCGCCTTCTTGGCCACTCGCCGCTGCGGCCCAACATCGCTGCGCATTGCATTCAAAACATCAGGTATCGCTGCCTTACCCCTCAGAACCAAGTTCTTGGCACATTCATCGATGTCTTTCTGCTTTGAAAACGGCCCAATATTGACAAGCCGCACAATGCTAGGCGTGATTGGCCGGCTCTGTTTTTGAAACTTCCTACGCAAGAAAAGTATCGCGAAACACGTCGGCACAGAGTCGCCCTGCCCATTGCTGAGATGCGTACCGGGGAAATCGTCTCGCAGACTGCGCCAACCACCACCAGGCAGCTGATCTGCGACCAACATACGTGCTCCCTCGGCATACCAATCAATGGTGCCAACCTTTTCAACACCGCAGAGAATCGCCGCGCGTTCGAGACCGTAGTGAAAGTAATAGCACCACTCTTCTGCAACCGAACCGATCGACTTTTTGTGCAAGTCCATCCATAACCAACCGCGATTGATCTGCTTGTCGATAGCCGCCGCGCGGGCGTAGGTGTCACCCAATGCCTGCCGGCAAATTGCCAGCACCGCGATGCCTGCAACAGTCATCGAAGGCGTTGCACTTTTATTGCTGCGCTTGGTGTAGCCAAAGCCACCATACGGGCCCTGCTGCGCACCAATTTCGCGCGCAATCTTGCTCCAAGTCGTCCGAGGAACCTTCATACCCATGCCGCGGGCAGCACGCAGACCAAGAACGCCATACTGAGTATTACTCAGGTCCCAGGTTGAAGGATGTTCTCGATACTGGAATGCACCTTGGGCACCGCGATGATCTAGCAACTTGGCTAAGTCGCGCTTAGCTATTTGACTACGCTTCGGGAATGTTGGGCATGTCTCTAGAACAATCAAACGCAACGCAATGTCGTAAGTCTGAACCGGCTTTGCCTTCGCCAACTTATCAATAGCAGCCGCCAACGTTCGGTCACTGACGGCAATGCCATCATGAATACCGGCCAGCACTAATAAGGAAAGTTCGCCCGCACGCTGCGCACCTCTGACCGATGCCTTCAGGTGATTGATCAATGCAGGCCTAGCCATATCCAACGCATCGTTGATTTTGCTGCGGAGATCGGCACTCTGCGCATGACAAACACCCGCAGAAACGAATGCAAATGCGCGGAATAGTTGCAGGAGACGTAGCCTCATGTTCATTGCATAGTAGTCAAAGTCACGCTCTGTGTTACAGCTCCAAAAGCACACCGGGACGAACAACCCACTGACATGCGAATCGCCATCACCGGATCAACGGGCCTAGTCGGCAAAGCTCTAATTCCTGCTTTACGACAAAGTGGACACCAGATCGTACGCCTTGTTCGCTGCAGCTCGATCACATCAAAGATCCAGCCTAATGGCCGCAAGGATGCCGAAAATGAAGATACTGCCCAATGGCAACCTAGCTCTGGAGCAGTTGACCTCGCGGCACTAGGTGATATCGATGCCGTCATTCACCTAGCCGGAGAAAATGTTGCGGGTGGACGCTGGACGAAGGCCCGCAAGCAACGCATCTCTACCAGTCGTGGCGCAACGACCCAAAAGTTATGCCACACGCTGGCAACCATGGCAAAGCCACCTCGCGTCATGATCAGCGCCAGCGCAGTTGGCATCTACGGTGATCGAGGCGCGGAAGAACTCGATGAACAAAGCACTCTCGCAACCAGCAGCGACTTCCTCGCTGAGGTCGCAAAGGCATGGGAAGCCGGCACACAACCGCTAGCAGACAGCCTGACCCGCATCGTGCACTTGCGAATAGGCATTGTGTTAGACGCAAAAGGCGGCGCACTTCAGCGCATGCTACTGCCGTTTCGACTAGGTCTCGGTGGCCGCCTCGGCAACGGCAACCACTGGATGAGTTGGATCACCTCCGAGGATCTTGTTCGCGTGGTGCTGCACGCATTATCTAACGATGCGTTACAGGGACCCGTGCTTGCGGTAGCACCCAACCCAGTTACCAATCGTGAATTCACGCGCACACTTGGCAAGGCGCTTCATCGACCGACCTTGTTTCCGATACCTGTTTTCGCCCTCAGAACTCTATTCGGCGAGATGTCGAGCATATTGCTAAACAGTCAACGGGCGCGCCCCGTCGGACTACTGGACTCTGGATTCGAATTTCATCACGAAACTCTCGAAGAGGGTTTGCGAGCCGCACTCAAGAAGTAGCGCACCCGCCAATAGACGAGTCACGGCACTGGTCAAGCGGCTGATCATGATTCGGCGACGAATGGAACTTGATCCAACAGCCGCTCTGCTGAGCGCACGCCACCTTCGAGCGTCGCCGGCAATCCTGTTGCAGTCCAGTCACCACAAACCAGTAGATTGGCCGGGCCATTTGGCCAGCGACCAGGAGCAGGACGCAGCAAATCACTACCAGGCGCAGCAACGAACGTCGCATGTTGCTCTTTGCGGATCCTCACATGCGCCTGATCAATTCCAAGGTCACCGTAAAAATCGCGAAGCTGCGCCCTCGCGATCGCCTCGATCTCCGCTACAGACTTGCCATCAAAACTACGGTCACCGCCAGACAACAAGGCAAACTGCCCAACGGGGTCACCTGGTGTTCGGAGCAAGAAGTGGAACGGTTGCCCCCCTACTAATGCAACAACCGGCCCTTCATCCGGTGGCCCGTTAGCAGCAACGGAGAAGTATGCACAAACAATCGGTGCCGAACGCAATTCCGCAAATGGCTGTATCCCCATCCCTGTTCCAGAAACCACTTTGCTCAGGGCAAACCATGGCACTGCTGAAACCACGATGTCCTCTGCAGCCACTGAGACGATCTCCGCGCCAACTTCGATTGCACGGATCTGGTTTGCCTCAATCTGGAAACCAGTCACTCGTGCACCAACACGCAACTTGGCACCGACCTTGGCCAATGCCGCAGGAGCCGGATCTCCGAGCAACTCGCTCCAAGTGCGCTTCGGAATCCAAAATGCAGCCGATCCCGCGCGCCCCATGAACGCTTCTTTTAACGCAGTCAGAAATTCGGCGGCCGAAGCTTCCTCAGGCTCACAGTTCATGACGGCCCGACATAACGGACGCCACATTACTTCATCCGGTTCGCCAAGCTGACCGCGACGTCGCAGCCAATCTGAAAAGTTCCAGTGACTTGGCGCTCCAAACACGACGCTGGCCATACCCCAAAACGCACGTAAGCGCGATCCAAACCCAATTCCCAGCCGTAACAACGCCAGTGGCATCGCAACCGGGACCGGCAGAGGCAGCAGACGCAACGAAGCTCGACGATTGGGACCAAATCGATAAGCCATGCTCAGACGGCCGTCTTGCTGAAAGTCGTTCTCAGTACCAAGTCGGCGCAGCAATGCACGCATCCCTTGATAACAACCCAACATCACATGGTAGCCGTTATCAAGACGGCGACCGGTCACCTGCTCTTCGCTAGAAAACGCGCGGCCACCACATTGCTTGCGCGACTCCAGCAGCGTGACTTCATAGCCGCGATCAGCCAAGCCAAAGGCCGCCGATAATCCTGCAACGCCACCGCCAATCACGAACGCTCGTCGGCGATCGGTCACGCCCGGACTCCCAGCCAAACTAACAGTGCAAGCATTAGCTTGCGCCCTCGAGTGACGCGTAGACGTTCGCCTGCGACATTGCCAAGGCGTTGCTCAAGGCCACGCAACAGTTCGCCGTATATCGCCCCCATAATGCGCGGCGAAACCAAAGCTCTACGCTCATGCAATGGCAGCTTTCGCAACTCCTCGTGAGCAACAGCAAACTGCTTGCGAGCGATACCAGCCAAGCGTTCGCATAGTAGCCCGACACCACCACCCGGTGCATATAGCCCACTGTGACTTTCTCCGAGCAAGTCATCCGCGGTAATGCCAAACTCGCCCAACCAAGTCTTCGGCACGTAGCAACGGCCAATCTCAGCATCGCCACGCAGATCACGCAGCACATTGGTAAACTGCAGTGCTTGCCCCAGTGTTTGCGCAAATTCCTGAGCACCACTGCTCGTCGCGCCAAGCACCGGCAGGCAAGCAAGACCTACTGCGGATGCAACCCGATAACAATAAAGCTCTAGTTGTGTCAGATCCGCGATGCCGTCGGCATCGAGATCCATGGCACACCCAGCAATCAGATCGTCGAGAGCACTGACCGGAACACCAAAGTCGTTGATGACGCCTTGCAGCGCTCGACCAACCGGGGTGTCTGGCTGGCCACCCTCACACCGACGCAATTCCTGACGCCAAAATTCAAGGTGCTGCGCTCCGGTAGTCGCGTCGGGCGCGTCATCAACTGCATCGTCGACGACCCGACAAAACGCGTAGATAACAGTCATTGCATACCGACGCGGCTTGCTCAGACAAATGAATCCAGCCAGAAAGCTAGAGCCAGACTGTGAGGTAATTGTCTGCGGATCTAGCGGTGCACTAGGTGGCGTCAACACAGCATCACTCACCGGAAACTCCATTTTGGTTCGCGAGAGGAGACTAAGCCCTGGAAGACTGTGCGCAGGCGACGCAGCTTACTTAAATGCACATTGCCAGAAAGCACGTCACCATCAACCGAACGAATCAACTGCAACACGGCGGCAGCTCCGTGCAAAATCGCGCGCAACTCGAGCCGCAAGCGACCCTCGACACAATTCATGAGTGGCCAACCAGCTGCGAAGTCGCTCGCGATGCGTTCCGCCTGCTCTAGCACAAACCGCTGCACTCCTGGAGACGCCTTCTCCGCACGTAGATCTGCTTCACCTGCCCCACAAGCGGCAAGTTCTTCGAGCGGAAAGTAGATGCGATCACGTGCGAGCAAATCTTCCTGCAGGTCTTGCAGATGATTGAGAAGCTGCAGACCAGTGCAAATACGATCTGAATAGGCGTCTAAACGAGCATCGCGATAGCCACTAACGCGTAGCACCAAGCGGCCAATGGGATCCGCAGAACGCCGGCAGTAATCGATCAGTTGAGGTCGGTCGTAGCGACGTTGGTGACAATCTTGATCGAATGCATCTAACAAATCGGTAAACAACGACTGCTCTAACTGGCACTCCTCAATGGTGAGCCTCAGGTCTGCGAATAACGCAATGTCAGCAGGTCGCTTGCCAGATACGTCGCTCACTTGATGACGCAGAAAATCTGCCCGGAAGGCAGCCAGCGCGACGCTATCCTGCAGTTCATCAGCCAAGTCATCTGCTGTCCGCGCAAAAGCGTAGATACGAAACAGGTGCAGTCTAGCGGCCTTCGGCAGCAACCACGATCCGACCGGGAAGTTCTCGTAATGGCGCTTCGCCAACGACAGATAGTCGCTCGGATCTTGAAGCGAGACTGGCGGCGATGTGGAAGGCGAAGGCAAAGTGGTAAAGGGCAATGGCCGAGTAGACCGCAAACTACACGCCACGGCAGCCAATGGCAGCCGCCAGCTCACTCAGAAATTAGAGAAACTCTGTTACCAAGACGAATTACAGGCCCCTGTTCTTGTGCAAAAACAGCGAGAACAGCCATGGAAATCGATTTCGACGAGCAGGACACCATCTCTAACTTTATCTCCATCCCGTGTGGAACTTACCTCTGCCGGATAGCCGAAGTACGCACAGGCATGACCCAGGGGGGTGACGATCGATGGTCGATGCGCCTGGTCGTAGCCGAAGGCCAATACGTCGGCAAACAAGCCGCCTGGGATAGCTTAGTTTTTAGCACCCGCGGACGAACCCGCGCACGCTCGGTTCTGCAAGCCCTCGGGTTGCCCTCCAAGGGCCGAGTAGAGCTGCTTCCTAGCGATCTGGAGGGCTGCACAGCGCTGGTAGAAGTACGCCCCTCGGAATACCAGTCTCCCTCTGGACAGGTCATACGACGCAATGAAGTGCCTTACGACGGTTATAGACATCAAGATCCACCAGAAAGCTCAAGCGACGGCCAGGACGTGCCTTTTTGAGGTGACCGGCCTTTTTGAGGTGCCGGGCCTTTTTGAGATGCCGGGCCTTTTTGAGGTGCCGGGCCTTTTTGAGGTGCCGGGCCTCATAGACTTGCCACGGGTCAGTGGGCTTGCGGGTCAGTGGGTCAGTGGGTCAGTGGGCCAGTGGGCCAGCCGATACGTGGGCCAGCCGATACGTGGGCCAGCCGATACGTGGGCCAGCCGATACGTGGGCCAGCCGATACGTAGGCCAGCCAGCCATTCACAGTGGCTGCCAAACATCCAGCTTTACGATCCGCTTTATGATCGCACGACCGCACAATCGATCGCCAGAGTACATCATCCTCCAAGCCGGTGCTTGACCACCCGGACGAAGACGAATAGGACCATATCAGGTGAACTTCGAGCAAGAGATCGACGACCTGCGCAGCAGGATTCGCACAGCCGATGTGGACTACTACAACGGTGGTGAGAGCAAGATCACGGACGCACAATACGATGAGATGTTCGTGCGATTACGGAACCTGGAGGCAGAGTATCCCGATCTCGTCACAGCAGATTCTCCCACCCAGCGGGTCGGAGCCCCCCTGGCGAAAGGTGGGTCGTTTGCAACGCAAGAACATCTAGCGCCCATGGGCAGCCTAGAGTCTTTGATGGGTGCTGAAGAAGTACGGGCCTTTGTAGAGCGCGCACGCAAGCTGCTAGAAATTGCAGAAGACGAACCACTCACCTGGAGCTGCGAGCCGAAGCTCGACGGTGTTAGCGCCAACTTACTTTACGAAAACGGTGTCTTAACCCGAGGGTTGTCCCGCGGCGACGGCCAAAGCGGCGAAGACGTGCTGCGTAACCTGCTGACGATCCGCAACCTTCCGGAACGACTTTCCGGCGATGGTCCATTTCCGAGCCGCATAGAGATCCGCGGTGAGGTGATCATGTCTAAGACTGGTTTCGCCGCGCTACAGCAGCGCGAAGAAACCAGCAACGAAGGGACGTTCCGCAATGCGCGAAACACAGTGGCGGGCACGCTAAAGCTGCTCGACCCACGCGTAGTAAAACGACGACCACTAGACTTTTTGGCATTTGCTGTCGGCTTTGTCGAAGGCATCGACTTCGCCACGCATGAGCAACTTCGATCACAGCTTTCCGAGTGGGGCTTCACAGTTGCAACACCGGCACAACCAGCTAACGACATCGATGCGATTCTGGCGTTCCGTGACGACCTCGAACAACGCCGAGATGATCTGCCATACGAAATGGACGGCGTCGTGGCCAAGGTCAACAATTTCGAAGAGCAGCGACTGCTAGGCAGAACCTCGCGAACACCGCGCTGGGCACTTGCGTACAAGTTTGCTCCACGATTGGCCCGTTCTAAAGTCGAGAAGATCGGCGCACAAGTCGGCCGCACTGGTGCCGTAACGCCAGTAGCTCATTTGACTCCGACCGAACTCGTCGGGGTAACTGTCCGTAACGCATCACTGCACAACTGGGCACTGCTCGCAGAGAGAGATGTGCGCGAAGGTGACGCTGTCGAGATCCAGCGTGCTGGCGATGTCATCCCAGAAATCGTTCGCGTATTTGCCGACGAACGCAGTGCAGACTCAAAGCCAATTGAGCCACCGACGGAATGCCCCGCCTGCACAGGCCCGCTACAACTCGACGGCAAGTTCCTCTACTGCAGCAACATTGACTGCACGGCACAGCTTGTGGGACGCGTCGTACATTTGGCAAGCAGACGGGCTTTCGACATTGAGGGTCTAGGGCCAAAACAGGTGGAGCAACTAGTAGCAGCCAAGCTCGTAACGTCGGTCGAAGATGTATTTGACCTACGCCCCAAGCAAGATCAACTGCTTGAATTAGAACGATGGGGCAAGCGCAGCACCCAGAACCTGCTGAAACAGATTGATGCGCGTAAATCACTACCACTTGGACGATTCCTTAACGGCATCGGCATTCGTCAAGTAGGCGAATCGACAGCGCGCGATCTTGCAACACACTTCGGCACGCTAGATCGCCTCAGTCAAAGCACGACCGCAGAACTTCTGGCAGTCGATGGCATCGGGGATGAGGTCGCGAGCTCTATCATCCAGTTCTTCACATCAGAAAAGAACAAAGCAACTCTGCTGGCACTGCAATCTGCAGGCGTTGAGCCATTGGCAGCCGAGCGCAACGAAAGTGGGCCGCTCGCAGGTCGAGTTTTCGTATTTACAGGCGGCTTGACGACGATGTCTCGCGACGAAGCCAAAGAGAAAGTCGAAGCTCTTGGTGCCAAAACAGTGGGCGGCATCAGTAAGAAAGTCACCGATGTAATTGCTGGCGCCGATGCCGGATCGAAGCTAGCCAAAGCTGAGAAGCTAGGGCTACGGATACTCGACGAAGAAGCCTTCAATCAAGCATTGGAGCAGCTGTGAGCGTACGCCCGGTGCGTCACGCAATGCGACTTTGCGCCCTGGGAGTTGCACTTGGCGGCCTGCTGTATGCTGGCTACCTACTCATCGGATGCTTTTAGAAACCCGATAGATCTTCGATTTGGATCCAAGCTATCGCTACGAGTTCAAAACGTAGATCTGCGACAAATCAACGCAAGTCATGCGATCGCGAAGCTCTTTGCAGCGCGAGGCCATTCGCAGACCTTCGGCATCTTTTGGCAAAGCCAGAAAGGCGTGGCTACTACCAACGAGAATGGCCTTTGTGCGAGCCCGCGAAAGCGCAACATTCAATCGATTCAAGGACAGATGGAAGGCCGCACCACGCTTTGACTCGGCAGGGTCGCCAGCCGCAAGCGACAACACTACGACCTCTCGCTCCTGACCTTGGATTCGCTCAACAGTGTCGATAGTTAGCTCCTCGAAACCTGTTAAGAGCTTGCGCTCAATAGCAGACCGCATCAAACGCACTTGAGACCGAAAAGGAGCGATGATTGCAATTTCCTTCGCTGGCATGCCATGCCGACGGACTAAATCTTCAACAACATCGGCAACAGCATTGGCTTCTTCCGTCGAACGCTGACCGGGCTGGCGATGATCAAGGCGCAACCAAACTACCGGCAATTCTGGATCAAGAACTTCATCCAAACGACCACCTGGATGAAACGGCATACGACGTGATGCGGCAACCTTATCCGAACGCAACATGCCCTCGTAAAACGTCTCGCTGATCAAACGACAGACACCGTCGTTCATACGATAGGTCGTATTGAGCAACGACGAACCATAGCTCTGGTGAAGGTGTTCGAAGATCGATATTGCAGCGCCACGGTCAGCTTCAGCAGTAGTAACAACCGGCGGCAACTGTTGATGATCTCCGAAGAACAGCCAACGATGAGACCGCAGCATTCCAGGCAACGAATGCGGAATTGGAAGCTGACCCGCTTCGTCAAACACCGAGTAGTGGAACCGTTCCCGCTCGTGCATCTTGCCCAACTGAAAACACGTCCCAGCCACAACGCATCCCTTATTTGGAAAGCGCCCACGACGAGCGTCAACCAGTTGAATATTCGCTGCCCTCAAGCGAGCGCGATTCTCACTGGAGGAAGATGACAGTTTGAACAACGGCAAATTGGGGGCCTGCGCCCTAATCGCCAATAGCGCATTATCTACGGCCCGATGCGTAAAAGCACAAAGAGCAACGCGACACGTCCGCGCCGTCAAGGCGGCAACTACGGTCGCCAGCAAGCGGGTCTTGCCGGTCCCTGGTGGGCCTTGAACAAGCGCCAAACTTTCTGTGCCAATCGCTGCTGAGCCAGCCTCAATTTGCGTCTGATTAAGTTCCGTGGTCTTTAAAAAATCAGCGGCGCGAGCATGCCTAGCATCATCACGTTTCACCTCATGCTTGCCAGCAAGCAAGTCGTCTAGCACTTTGTTTTCGAAGGTCGCCCGCACTGCGTCACGCAACCGCCCCGTCAACCCAAGAGAACGTCGATCTAAGACATAAGTAGCATCGACTTCGAAATGAGGCTCGACGTCTCGACGGAATGGATCTAGCTGACAGACTAATTCTCCTGTCTGCGCGTCATAGCTTCCGTATGACAGAGGCAACGCTTCCTCAAGATCGAGACCATCCCCAACCAGCAAAGGATCGCCGGGTCGAAACTTAGAAGAGTTATCCGGTACGGCAAACACGAAGCCGCCATTATGCGGGCGACGATATACAGCTCCCTGGATGCACTCGCCTTCAATCACGCGAAGATCAACAGGCTGAGCAAGCAGATCGCGGTTAGCGCGCTGCTCATCACGCTCCTCGCGAACGAGAAAACGTAACAGTCGTTGTTGAAGAGTTAGTTCCAAAGTGCGGGCAGAAGAATCGTCCTGCAATCATCGCGCTCCTCGCGAACAGATCCAGAAGCAACTCAGAGCCTTGCAGCGTCGCCGGGTCGTGGGCGTGCTCCGCAGCTAGCACGGCGAACCATTTACCAACGCTTCATTTTGCCCTACTGCTTAAACTGGAAGTTTATGACTTGGGTCGCAGGCAGCGAAACGGGACTCGGATAGCCGTTTTGGGCCTCGCGAAGCACGGCAGAGAGGGGCAAACCCAAACCATCAGGGCCTAGCAATCTAAAGTTGCCAGACTCATCACTTACTGCAGTCACCAAGGCTACACCTCTGTCGCTAAGTGTCACATCGACATGGTAGCCAGTCAGACCACCGCCAAATGCGTCAAGGCAACGACCGGTACCCAGCAATTGAAATGGTCGCATAGATGCTCTGTTATTCGCGTCGCGATAACCCCAATAGGCCTGGTCAGGACGTTTTCCGCTCTTCGCGATGACTAACCATCGGGATACGCGGTCACTCACCAATTGCGGAGTGAAGAACAGATAATTCTGCCCTTTGCCTGATAAGCGATGGCCACTTGCTGTCTCACCATGCAACGAATGCAAGTCCACGCACCAGTCTTGGTTTACTTCTCCTAAACCATCTGGAAGACCCACTAGGTCTACTTTCAGACCATCTGTGGAAGGAAGCTGTATTGATACCGATACATGGTCACCAGCAACACTAGAAGCCATGCATACGGCTTCGGCGTTACGACCTGATGCAGTCTTCACCTGTATCTCAATATGTTCGCCAGCGGCCTCAGCGAGTGATCGTGCGCAACCATCAACCATATGTAACGAATGCCAGCGATTCACAGGCCACACAGATTGTGTCGAACGCATTCTCACCGTAAGCGGCTCGGCTGTTACGAGGCCGTCAAGTTCGACGACCTCAATGTCCAACACGCAAGTAGGCATCATCACCAACTCAGCATGCTCGGCATCATCGGCCAGCCTTCTGCCTGCTGCTTGCATCGTGGGGAATGCGAAGTCAACGAACCAAGGCCTAGGTGATTGACTATCACCGGGCCACGCAGCCATACCGTTCCGATCAAGAAACAGTGGTATAGAACGAAGGTCGGGCCGATCGCCAAACAACAACTCAACCCGAACTGGCAGGCTATTTGACGACTGGTGATCTGCAACCTGCAGAAACAAAGTTCGCACTTCGATGTCACCGCGACTGTCCTCCTCGGCGGTTGGCATCTCATCACGAGAAGAGTCTGCAGTTACCTTGACCAGGTCGGCAGCGTCTGAGCTAGCTGAATCATATCCAGCTAACCCGCCTTCTAATTCCGACAGCTGCGCGTTTGGTTGGGGAGCAACTTCAGAATATTGAATCTGAACGAACGCTAGAACAAGCGCCAAGGCTCCAAGCAAGACAACAGCACGCACTAAGTTGCTGTTGTCCGCGGACCACGCTCTAGGCGTAGCAGGATCCCGACTCACTGATTTTGCAACAAGGTGCCAAGCCAAATCGCAACACCAGTAGACGTTGCGCGCAGGTGAAGATCGTCATGACCAACACTGAACAACGTAGCAGTCTCAGGTGTTGTCAGCGGCAGCGACAAAGCACTCGAAGTCGTAACAACACCATCTGTGCCAGAGCCAAGGTCGCCATAAATCAGGTGATAACGCGTCGCATTATCGAAATAACTTGCGTTCATCATTAATGGCAAAGAGTTCGGCGCTTCACTCAGATCTTGACTGATCTGAATTAACGGAAGATCCTTCTCAGCCAACTGCGATCTCAGTCGCTCGAATGCAAAAGTCACCTGGCTGGCACCGGCATTTGGCACGCCAAGCATGACCAAGCTATCAACAACATCGTCCATCGAAGTATCGCTAGATCTAAACCCGCGCCGTGCTGGATCAGTAGCTGACGTCTCAAGCATATACCTAGCAATCAGGCCACCGATGCTGTGCCCAACGATCGAGCAGCCAAATCCAGGCTTCTTGTTAGCTTGAATCAAGTCGTAGAGTTCGTTCGCAAGATAGGCAATCCCACGAGCCGAAGGATACGAGAGCAGCACAACGTTGCTCTTGGACAAGCTCAAGTTTGCAACAACGTCTTCCTCACCAAGGAAGTCCAACGGTGACCCAAAGACACCGTGCAAGATAAGAACGTTATCGCTGCTCGACGAGTTCCAAAAAGACGCGAGGCTACCGCTACCAACAGTGCGCATCACAGTCCCGCTCTCAACTGTCGACTGTGAGCCATACAAAGACTCGGAAGCAACAGGTATAGCGGGGTCGTAGATGCGCAGTTCTTGTGTAAACAAGCGATGCAAACTGCCTTCCCAGGCAAGGAATTCTCCAAGGCGCGTTACTTCCGCCGTGACGGTGCGTGCCACAACATCGACAGATGTGTCAGTGATTGCACCCCAGGCTGATCCACTACTACGGCGGGTAAACATGGTGAGACTTGGAGCACCGGCTTGGAAAAGCTCACCACTAGCGGGCATGGTCAACGTCACCGGAGTACCGGAAAAGTCGAAGGCTTCCGGCTCGATTCGGTAGACAGGGAACGGACTCGGAACCTGCTCGTGCTCGACAACACGCAGCACGCGAAAACGCGTATTGAACGCAACCGCTCCCGATGGGATGTCGAGAGTCACGCCTGCATTATCGCCGGATAGCACCTGCAAGATGCCACCATCAGGCCCAATCACAGCCTCTCCGATGATCAAGTCACTTGGACCCACACCTCCGGTCTGGCCACCACCGCCGCCACCGCCGCAGGACGGCAAGAGCGTCAAAGCGGCAAGCGCAATGGTGCAGACTGTCTGAGTTCCCCTAATAAGCATCGTCAAAGTAAACCACAGCAACCGACAATCACGCGATGACCAACACAATAATCATGTCGTGATGTCATCATTTGAGACGCGACCAAACCGTTGATTGGCAAACGTCGACAAAGCCTCGAAATCTCGCGGCGAGACTACCTCGACCAGATTTCAAATAGCTTGAACGCGACCCAACGGTAACTTCGGGTAAACAGCCAAATAAGAAATCGTAACTGCAGCAAATCGTGATAGCGATCAAAGCTGGCCCTAGATCGGGCGGGACCCAGTAGCAAAACGCCTAATCTATCGATTCATCGGGAGTCGCAGCCCGCTGCAAGCCAATGCCCAGCATCAAGGTGGCTAAAATGACCACCCCGGCACACAAAAACGGTGAGCCCGCTCCGTATAAATCGTAGGCATGCCCATACAAGAGCGGCGAAGTCACCCGGACAAATCCAGCAAATGTCTGCTGTAGACCAAGATACATACCGCGATCTGCTTGCGGCACCAAGCGCGACAGCAGTGACGTCAAACATGGAAAGGTCAAAGCCATGCCAATTGGCTGAAACGCAATCACTAGAGCAAGCATTCCGATCGAGTCCACTAATGGAAGCATCAACAACGCAAGCGACAGGGAACAAATCCCGATTCGCGACACCTTCACTGCGCCCAGACGGTCGACCAGCCCACCGAGCAGAAGCACGCGCGCAAAGACTGATAAGGAGCCGATGTACATAAACAGATAGCCGATCGAGTTTTCATCGACAGAGAATCGATCCTGCAAAAAGAAGGCGAGCATTGGCATAACGCCGTGAGCAGCGCCGATCGCCAATGCGTAGATGAGTATGATTCGCGATGCCGGCAACGCTGGCTCTGCAATGACCTGGGACACCGCGGAAATCACCGATGGTCGCTTATGGCCCTTTGGTTGACGTGAACCGCTTTCCTGCAGATAGCGCCAGGCGAATATGGCATTAAGTGCACATAGCAAGGCGGCAAAAACGCCCGGTGACGCTTCACCAAGGGTGACGACGGAATCGCCAGGCATCCAGTCTGCATCAGACAGGCTTACGGCAAATACGCCCAGCACTGGACCAAGTGCAACCCCCAGATTGGTAGAGGCAGACAGCCAACCGAGAGCCCGCGCTCGCTGATCAGGCTCGACTGAATCGACGACATATGCCTGAATTACGCCGACCATGCCACCGCCTGCACCCTGCACAACACGAGACACCAACAGCAGAATTAAGCCATCAGCAAACCCAAACAGCAGGTAGGCAGTTCCAGAAGCCACCGTCGCGATCAACATCACTGGACGCCGACCATAGCGATCCGATATTCGGCCCCAAAAAGGAGCGCTGATCAGCTGGGCCACGGTGAACGACGAGACAATGAGACCAGTCATCAACCCTTTGTCGAGTGGCATTCCGAAAAGCGTCTCGCCTCTCAAAATGGACCGATCGACGTAGTATGGCAACAACGGGATGATGATGAACAGACCTGCCATGTCGATGAACGCAGTCATCATCAAGACAAGCAGCTTCGCCGGCACGTTGCGCAACTCGCGTGCAAGCACGACGACAAGCGTCACGCCCATACACGCCATCACCCAACCTACGACAGTTGCGTTAAACGCAGGCTCAGCTTCGCCAACCATAGAATCAGGCTTACGCCTGAGTCTCCCTATTCTTGGACTTGCTAGACGACCTCTTCGCAGGAGCTTTTTTCACGCGTGACTTCTGCGTGCCGTTCGGCAATTCGAGATCGGATGACACATCCATCAGCTGATTCTTCAATGCCGCCAAGTCATGAAGATCTGCGCGCAGTTTCGCCTCCAATCGCGCATCGCCGTCCTCTTCTAAAGTCCACATAGCCGCAGCACTAATATGACCAGCGCGCAGCGGGTCGCGCGACAAGCCATGCTTCACGAAGTCCGACAAAAGCATCACCGGTGCAGGATAGATAGCAGCCGCCCGCAAGCGCTTCTGCAAGTCAACGAATCTTGCCTCAACTGACATGTCAGCCTCACGACTAAACGCATGCTCTTCATGCCACCGCCGAAGCCCATCACCAAAATGCAGCAACACCGATCGCGCTGGAAATCCAGCGGTTAAGTCGCGAAAAGCTCGCCACTCTTCGGCTCTACTGCGAGGCAGAACAAAAGTAAACTTCCCGTCTTCCGTGGCTGGGTGCAACATGCCGAACGCCAACACGCGATCTGCAAATGCATCGGTAACCATGTGAATGATCGCCGAGCGATGCAGCTTCTCAGATCGCGGGCGCTCTTCGACAACTGGTACACCAGCCAGTTGCGCTTGCGCAGCGCGCCGCAAACGCCTGACTAGAGTCGCATCAAGATTGCCGCGAGCCCGCGCGCTATCAGGATGAAAATCGGCAAGATCCTGCACCGTGCGACAACCAACCTGCTCAAGGATTGCACGTGCACCTTGGCTCATCCCTTGGACTAATGACAAATCACCGCGCGCCGTCATTTCAGGCAGACAACGCTCATCGTGGTAACACCCACTGCACCCCATCTGCAAAAACGGCCGCGAAGTCTCGGGCTCCGAGCGCAAACGCCGCAAATCGGCAACGACTTCGTCGCAGGCAGCAACATAGTCGACTATTAAGAAACGCTCTTCGTGACCATCCTTAAGAATCAGCGCGCCGTATTCCGGCATGCGCCCCTGCACTTCAGCAAGTAGCTGCGCATAAAACACAACCTGCAGGATCTGATCGCCACGCGACTTGCCCGACGTCTTCACATCCAAGACTTCGTAGTGATGGTCACCCAGCTCACTTGGACCATCAATTTTGCGTAACAGGTCAGGCAAGCCCAATCGGTCTTCGCTGCTCAGAACCGCTTGGTGCAATAACTCTGCGCCGCCTCGCAACAACTCAAGCGTTGCGGCCGCCCCAGCAACGAAGTCCCGCTCTGGATATTCCGGCTGAACCACAGATAGCCCAGCGACATATTGGTCTTCGAAATCGCGACCTCGCTTGGCAGCAAACTCTTCCCACGCAGTTACCGCGCGACGATCTTTTCGCGACAGGTACAGGTCCAAAGCTGCCAGATGATGACACTTCACGTAGGAGTAGACGTGAGTGCCTGTTATGCGCCGCATGCTGTCACCATACGACGCCGCGCGACAACTTCGAGCCACTCCCCTGCCCAGAGCTGTGCTTCCTTCTATTTGCTCCCCATAGTTACCGGGGCCACGAGCCCCCAGTAGACGCTAGCCCCTCCGAAATACGGACCTACGGCTGCCACTACCAATGCAGGTGCAAATCTCTCAAGCCCATGGGATTCGCTTTCGGAGCTTGCGCAACAAGCAGGCATTCGGTTACTCTGCCGGACTGGGGAAAGTTGGGGAAACTCAGGATTGAGCCTGAGTAGTTCGAAACATAGGGCCTTGTCTTCTCGTGTAAGTGTTTACTAGACAGGGGCTTATACACTCCTAGCCATAGTTAAGCATGCATTCCGAGATACAAGAGTCCACGGACTCCCAGGGTCAGCCTTCGCAAATTGAGCAGTCCGCCAGCCCCCACTCCACGACCACATCTGCCACGGCAGCTGTTAGAGAGACGCCACCGGCGACAGAGACAGAACCTGAATCGCCCGAATCAGCCCTCAGCAGCGCCCCCGAGTTACTTCTACCGGCATTGAAAAAGCGCGGCTTCGAGAAGCTGACGCCTGTCCAGCAAGCCGTATCGGAAGCCGATGACGGCAACCGCGACCTCCGAATCTCGTCACAGACCGGCTCTGGTAAGACGGTTGCCATCGGCTTCTCGATGGTCGAACGAGTAATTATCGGTCCCCAAGACCGTATCGGCCCGACCACTTTGATCATCGCCCCAACGCGTGAACTCGCCATGCAGGTGAAAGAAGAGCTTGGCTGGCTTTTCGCAGATCTCCGCGGCGTTGACTGTGAAGTTGTAACCGGTGGCACCAGCCTCGACCGCGAGCGCTTGCGCTTACGCCGCAAACCATCGGTCCTCGTCGGCACCCCTGGCCGCTTGCTCGATCACCTGCGCCGAGGCTCAGTAGACATCTCGTCTGTCACGCAGCTCGTGCTCGATGAAGCTGACCAAATGCTCGATCTCGGCTTCAAGGACGAACTCAATGGCATCCTTGAGTGCCTACCAGAAGAACGCCGCACGCACCTTGTATCGGCAACGTTCCCGCCAGCAGTGATGGAGCTGGCCAACCGCTTCCAAAACAACCCGATCAAGATCCAGGGAACGGCGCCAGGCGAAGCACATGACGACATTGAGCATATTGCCTGTCGCATAGGCGATCGCGAGCATTATCAAGCTGTCGTCAACATGCTGTTGATGGCCGGCAACGATCGCACTCTAGTATTTGTTCGAACACGCGAAGAAACCACTCGCATGGCCGACAAGTTAATCAGCGATGGCTTTGCCGCAGCGCCGATCAATGGTGACTTGGCGCAAGCGCAGCGTACACGAACCCTCGCATCATTCCGTAAGGGCACAACGCGCACGCTTATCGCAACCGATGTCGCAGCACGCGGTCTAGACATTCCATCGGTGACGCTCGTTATCCACGTCGAGTTGCCTATGGACAGCTCAACTTACGTTCACCGCAGTGGCCGAACTGGTCGCGCTGGTCAGAAAGGTAAGAGCGTTTTGCTGGTCCCTCACGCACGTGCGCAGCGCACTACGCGCATGTTCCGCACGTTACGCCTAGAACCACGCTGGTCCTGGGCGCCTAGCGCCGAAGTAATCAACAAAAAGCAACTAGAGCGCGCCGAAGAAGACGCGATGAAGATGCTGACCGTGGCGCCACCTGCCAGCACAGAAAAACGTACCGCCGCAGCAAACCTGCTGCGTGAACGGGATCCAATCGAGGTTGTTGCAACGCTGCTCTCGAAGACGATGACCAAGGTGCGTAAACCCTTTGAGATGATGCAGCCTAAGGGTCAGTACGATAACGGTCCGCGCAATGCTGGCCCACGCAACGAAGGCCCACGCAATGAAGGCCCACGCGGCGACATGGCTCCAAAACGGCCATTCACAGCGCGCGAAGACCGCCCCAGAACCTCCAAGGGCTTTAACAAACTGGACGACTCGCAGCGTGGCACCCCTGGCTCAGCACCGTCCTGGCAACGCCCACAGAAAGGCAATGACCGTGCTCCCGAAGCTGGCTTTACCCGCTTCAGCATTAATTGGGGACCGCGAGATGGTGCCAACCCGCGCCGTATCATGGCGCACATCTGTCGCCGTGGAGAAGTCGCAAGCGAGACGATTGGTTCCATCTCAATGGATGGCAATACAACCACGTTCGAAGTCCACAACGCAGTTGCCGACGACTTTGCCCAGCGCGTCCAGCGCCGCGATCGTCGTGACCCCCACCTGATCATCCACCGCCAGACCTTCCAACGTCCACAGCACAGCGGCCAGCACAGCGGCCAGCGAGGCGGCTATCGTGGTGGCGATGACTTCCGTGGCGGTGGCGACAACTTCCGCGGCGGTCCCTACCGCGGCCCGACTCGCACCAGGCAGTCGAGGTAAGCAGCCCCTAGACCTTTGTCAGTAGGCTTCGCAGCGATCAATACGTTGGCGCTTTGGCCGCGATCAAAATGCCCACCCTTGGGCATTACCGCCAGATCGGAGCGCTGCGAAGAATCGTGACGCAGCTCCACCTCGATTTCGCCGGTCGCGCTCGCGACCCTAACAATCGACCCAGCAGCGACACCAGGAACAGCGTCGGGATGCACCGAGATCCAAGTGCGCTCTTTCAAGCCGCTTCCGACCCACTGCGAACCCTGACTCTTCTCAGTCGAGTTTGAGAACAACCAAAGCGGCTCGCTGCTGCCAGCAGTTGCTTGTGGAATGTCAACTTGGACTTCCCCTGGCTGCTCATCAAGTAATTGCACGCGTTGGTTGGCAGTCAGCACACGGCCTTCATCAAACAACAAAGGCTTCGCTAGCGGACTGCGAACAGCGCCATCACGACGCAGCGACTCAAGCCCAGCACCTTGACCAGCGACCACACTCAGAGCTAACCGCTTGAGCTGATCAACGCTCTCTTGTGGATAGCTATCGAGCCCCACGCGTTTCGCAATATCTTGTAGAATTCGCACCTCGTGGCGAACACCAGGAGGTGCCTCAACGACAGGACGCGACTCGGCAATCCAATGATGGCCATATGAACCAAGCAAGTCACTGTCTTCGAGCAAGGTAGGAATTGGCAGAACAACATGCGCCCGCCGCGCCGTATCGGTCATTAAGCAATCGGCGACAACTACGAACTCAGTTTGCTCAATCGCTTTTGCGACGCTACTTGCATCCGGCAACATAGACACAGGGTTACCAGCGGTAACCCACATCAATCGGATCGGCGAATCTTTGGCATCCAGCATATCGCGACCAAGCATTGGCTCGCGAATCGTGCGCGGAGGAGATACTTCTGGACCAAAAGCACGGAACGACTTCCGCCGCGCAAAATAGAACGAAACGCCACCACCAGATCGGAATAGGTTGCCTGAAATGGCGCAAAGAGCATCGAGCGCACGCACAATGGCGGCACCACGCTGCCGACGCTGCATACCCCAGCCGATGAGAATTGCAGTTGGCCCTTCAGCAAAACGCTGCGCCATAGCCCGGACGTCGGCTTCGCTGACATCACAGAGACGAGCCCACTCGTGCACTTCATGCTGATGTACGAGCGTTTTGTATGCGTCAAAATTATCGCAGAACTCGAATGCCTTGGGATCGACGCAATCGGTATCGAACAATGTGCGAGCGATCCCCATTGCTAGCTCATAGTCACCACCGGGGGACAGCTGGATCGAGTGATCAGCGAGGTTGCTAGATTTGTGCAACAGTGGATCAATCGAAACAACCTCAGCACCGCGCTTCTTGGCATCCATCAAGACCGGCACTAGATGCACATTGCTGACCTTCGGATTCTTGCCCCAAAGCACGATGTTCTTGCTGTTGACTAAGTCAAACAGATCGTTGCTATCACTAGTACCAAAGTCGATCAATTGGGCTGCTTCCCCAGCACCCGAGCAAATATCTCCGATCTTCGTCGTGCAAGGCCCGAACTCGTCAAAGAACAAGTCCGTCATGTGCTTGAGAATCCCAAGCGAACCACCTGATCGGTAATGAAAGATTGACTCGGCACCAGACTCCTCACGAACCTGCAAGAGCTTCCTGGCAATCAAGTCAAGCGCAGCGTCCCAGGTAGACGGCTCCAATCGGCCATTGCGACGGACCATTGGCTGCGCAACACGAGCCGACGATGCGGCTAACTCAGGAAAGCGACTCGTGCGATAACACAAGAAGCCCTTCGTCACAGGGTGATCAGCATCCCCCTCAATCTTGACGAGGACCCCGTCTTCCAAGGTAGCGACAATACCGCACGTATCGGGGCAATCCCGATTACAGGTTGTACGAGCCTTATGTTCAGCCATGGACGTATTGCACTAGCATGTCATCGGCATACTGGACCGCAATGCTTCTTGTGATCGCATTTTCATCCCCACACCAGTTAGCTTCGCAGCATGTCGACATTTGATGTCATTGTGATTGGTGCAGGATTACGCGGATTGCAACACACCCTACGCACTCATGCTAATGATTCTGCCAAACGGATCCTGCTAGTCGAAGCCCAGCCGTGGCCGGGCGATGACGTACGGACCCAACGTAGTAACGGGTTCTCGTGTGAGATTGGACCGTTTGCATTCAATCGCCAAGAGCTAGAACTCCTCCTCGAGCCACTGAAACAACCACCGCGAATCATCGGCAGCAACCAACAGGCCAAGAATGGCTGGCTGTTCGATGGTGAAAAGCTGCTGCCACTCAGAGTCGAGCCAGAACCGTGCTCGATGCCGACAGGCAGCGAAGACGTGGTGCAGTCTTACCGGCGGGAGCTTGGCACACTGATACGTCTCGGCCGCGCCGTGACCAATATCCGCCCTGCCACGGACGCAGGCTTTGCGTTAACTCTGGGTGGCGAAGTTCCAACAGACCTGCATACCGACCATGTCGTCTTGGCAACCTCACCAACGGCATCCGCCCAGATGCTTGGCGGATTCGAACCAGAACTACCCTATGCCGCCCAGCTGGAGAAGCTCGAACAGCGGGCATTCGTTTGGCTTGGAGGCCTCAGCAAAGATGCACCAGAATTGCATGGCTACGGGGTTCTGCCTCACCCCGAATTAGAAAGCCCTCTCGCAGAAGCTATCTACTGCACAGAGGTGTTTCCCAACCGAGCCATGCCAGAGAGATTTCTGATTCGAGTTGAGATCGCTATGGACGGTCTGCCCGATGACGACGAAGCATTGACCAGCATCGCTGAACAAGAACTACGTCGTTTCACGAGGACCAAAGCCAGGTTCGGATTTACCAAGGTTCATCGCTTCACGACTACGTTGCCAGATGGCTGTCACGCCGAGTGCCAATCGCGAGTCAATGAGATCGCAGCGCGAATACCGAACCTATCGCTCGCGCCGTGAGGTCTAATTAGTTAGCGACCTCACCGAGCGGGCGACTGCGCCCCTCAACGAGCCTTCTGTCTAAAGCTCGCGGCCTGCCTTTTTGATCGAGCGCTCGATGAACTTGACCCACTTACCGGGCCATGCGCCGAAACCACCAGACAGAGCGAACTCACCAAGCTTCTCGCCACTAGCTGGGTCGACAATGACGAAGTAGGGATTGGTCTTTACCCCCGCCACACGATCCTGAACCTCACGATTTTTGGCGAACTGCGCATCCGTCAGGGTCTTTTGCGAGTCAGTGTGCAAACGAGCTTCAACAAGGTGCTTTTTCATGAGCGAGGCGACCGCCTGCTCGAGGAAGACTGAGTCTTCCATGATACGACAACTATTTCAATTGAACCCCGTGAGGTTGTAGAGCAGCAGTTTGCCTTCTCCTTCAGCTCGAGCCACTGCCGCGTCAGGATCATCCTTCACGATCACATGAGTCTCAGCTGGCTGCATGCCACCCTCGCCCTTCATCACGATGCGATTGGAGTATGCCGGCACGAAGCCGGTCATGATCTTATCCATGCGGTTACCCATGGCGCCGAACAGGAAGTAGGTCGCGAGTAATGTCACGATCATGCCACCTGCCATACGACCAGAACCGACTCCCATGCTTGGCGTCCCCTCCTTGCGAAGGATGCCGAACAAATACAGCCCCCACATGCCGAAGACAGCCGCCCAAATCATCAAGAACAACTCGCGTGGCAAAGCGTCCCAACCGAGCGCAATATCAACCATCGAAACGAACTTGAATGCCGCAGCAAGCTCAACAAACCCGAGCGAGATCTTCAACGTGTCCATCCAATCACCCGACTTCGGCATTGCCTTCACCTTCGTCGGCATAAGCGACAGCAGCATGAAAGGAATCGCCATCGTCAGACCGAAGATCCCCATGCCGACCGCGACCTTGAGCGAACCGTGCTTGGCAATACTGCCAATCAACGAACCAACAATCGGTGCCGTACAGGTGAACGACGTCAACACCAGCGTCGCCCCCATGAAGAACACACCAAGCATCCCCGTTATCAAGCCACTGCCCTGATTTGCGGTGCTCTGGGCCTTGTAGGCCATCTTATTCATCCACTGCGGCGGATTCAGATTGATCCATCCGAACAGCACGCAGGCGAAGAAGATGAACATCACGCCAATGATTGTGTTCGTCAGCCAGTGATTGACGACATCAATGATCACCGCTGACAAGCCAACACCGACAAAGACAAACATCGCTACAATCCCGAGCCCGTAGATCAGAGATAGCAGCATTACGTTTCCGCCGCGCTTCTCAGCCTGCTTCGTAAAGAAGCTGAAAGTGATCGGAATCATCGGGTAGGTGCACGGCATCGCCAGGGCAAACAAGCCACCGCCGATAGACGCGATAATCAGCGCCCACCAAGATGCAAAGGGATCATCTGGATCATCTGGTTCGCTTGGCTCCCCGTTTCCAACGACCTCCTCTTCGTCGGGACTCAGCACCGGAACTTGTGATGTTTCCTTCGGCACGTCGACCATCGTCGCACGCGCCTCACCAGCCTCGACAACCAACTGCCCTTCGGCATCGCCCTCGGTCTCTGGCTCACATTGACTCTCATCGCAGATCTGGTAACCGAGCACCGCGACCACATCGATCGTCCCTGCTGCTACCCCAACTGGCACACGAAGGTGCTGCTTTACCTGAAACGCATGAGGCAACGGATACTGCGGGCCAACAGGAGTTGGAAACTCTTCGCCTTCAGGGATGATCGGTTCCCCGATAAATTCGAGGTCCCCAAAGTCTTGTAATGTCTGATCAAACGAGACGGGAACGTTGCCGGTCTCCAAGGTGCCATAAGCGTGCCACGCGTGATCGATGACATTCACATCGAGCACGAGTGTCGTAACCTCACCAGCACGAACAGTCGGTGGCTCAAAGGTCGCGCGAATCGTGACCTTACCATCTGCCTCTGGCTCAAGCTTGAGCCCGGGCTGAGTAGTCAATCCCGACACTGGCACAGGCGGCTGTGACTCTTGCGTAGCAACAACTCCTCCGCCAGCTTTGAGCGTCGCGGCAAACGAAGCCTCACTTGGCCGCTCACACATGGATTCATTGCAAATCTGGTAGCCAAGCGAACCAGCTGCCTTCATGACCTTTGCGCCAGCCGAAACCTTTAATGGCACGACAACCGTAAATGTCTCATCCAGCGGGAACGACGCACCAACTGGCGTCGACTTCATGTTTCCCGGCGGAATGATCACTGGACCATCGAGCTCAAGACCCGTCAGCTGAAGTCCACTGGCATCAAGCGAAACCGGGATGTTGGTCTCTTCCAAGGTCCCATAGGCATGCCAGCCAGATCTTGTCGATGCTGTCAGGACAAGCTTGACCGAGTCGCCTGATTGAGCAGCTACCGGTTCGAACTTTGCAACGAGAGAGAACTTCGGATCATCCTGCGAAGTTAGCGGCGCTATCAGCGTCGCGAGCAAGAGCCATAACCAGGTTGGGCGCATTTCCATCTGTGCCGCGATGATACGCAGCGATTTCGCTACGGCACCGATTGCATCAAAGAACTTATGAGGTAGTTGTCGCGAATATCCCTCGACAGCAAGCAGAAAGCCGGGGCAAGACGAACCAAATACGCCGACTAGGGACCATCTACCTCATGGAATTGCTGTCCTAGGTCCATTTCGCAGCGGCGACGAGTGCACCCTGCGCGACGACAGACCGCATGACCGCTACGACAGCTACCTAGACGCGAATATCTCTGAAATGCACTAGGGAGCGGCATCACGGCCCTGACCGATGGGAAATGGCTGGGCCTGCCAAATACATGGCGGGAAGACCATCTAGCCCCCTCATAAACGCAAACAGCCCCCACATCCAAAGATGCAGAGGCCGTTAGACCAAAGCCGGGCAAGCCGGCCATGAGGCAGCAACCAGTAACTAGAAGTTACCGATTGTGCAGGTCACCAAGTTGGCAGCAACAAGGTTGGCAAACGGGGCCGGGGTGGCTCCGAGATCCAGCCAGAAAGACTGGCTGTTGATTACGAACCCAGACAGCGCAGGGTTATTCGCAATCGGTAGCGACAGCGACAGGGTGCCGACGCCTGGAATGTTCGAAATCGTGCTCAAGTACGACGTTGCTGCGTCGAGGTAAAGCAGCGTTCCAGCAGCTGACCCAAGCGCTCCCAGATCGAATGGCGCCGGTAGGGTCGCACCGTTGATCAGCGAAACACCAATGCCAACCGTTGGCGGATTGATGGTGACGAGATCTAGCGTGCCACCAAGCAGAGGTGAACCAACAGTCTCAAGCGTCAGAGGCTGAACTTCGGGCTGCGTCAGCTGAAGCGGAGTCGTGGCGAGCGTCGCGAAGTCAAACTCATCGACGCGCGGCGATGGGCCGGCTGGCGACCAACCGATCAAGAAGTTGTCGCCACCGGAGACGGTGCTGCCGCCAACCGCGTCAATTACCTCAAAGACGATATGGACTGCACCACTCGACATGTCGAATTGGAACTGGATCGTCGAAGTGTTTGCCACGGTGTTCGGGACACACTCAACGGCATCCCAGGTGACGTAGAGCAATGCATTGGCAAGGTCTTCCCAATACGAGATGTTACCGCTGCCAGGCTCGGAGTTGTCAAAGTCGTGATAGCAATACCATGCAGCCTCGATCGCTTGCATGATGCCCTGTGGGTCACGGGGTGCGGAAACAAAGTTCGACTGAGGCGTCGGACCAACCGAAATGTAACCGTTCGAACTGATGTTCAGGTCGTTGGTCAGCTGCACGCCGGTGTCTCCCGGGTATTGAAGCGGCAAGATCGTCGTAATCGGAACCGACTGGTTGTCTCCCGCCGGCAGATTGGTCTCTTGACCATTTGGCGGCACATACGCAACGATGCCGGTGCCGTCAGTCATGATGTAGCCAGTGCCAGCGCCGTTCGGAAGGAACGACAAAACACTGCCTTGCAGAGCAGCATTCGCGTCACCATTGGGGTTGGGCTCATCAAACAGCTGATAAGCCGAAGCGGAAAGCCTGTTCGAGCCTTCGCCCGTCGTTCCACAGCTGGCGCAAGCGTGCCCACCTTGTCCAACCAGATAGGTCAAGTCGAACTGCATCAACGTTCCAATGTATGGAACGTTGTTGAATGTAAAGTTCACAAGCGGCGCCGAAACCCAAGCTGTCGCTTGCGTCGAACCAGAGCTTACTTCGAGATTGGGGTCTGCAAACGTTCCGGCAGGAAACGGTGTTGCGACCGTGTCAAAGACGTGATCAACGCCCACATAAACGACAGCCATGCCGTATGTGCCAGTCGGCAAGAAGATACTTGGAATACCCGCCGTCACGGTCTCAGGGTTTTGACACGACTGCACGGTAGCAGCAGCTAGCACATCACCAGACGAGATCTTCGTCCAAGTTGCCTGGGCCTGCTCACCGCCAACATGACTACCCGACCGCGTCCAAACCTCAATCGTGCCGGGCGTATTGGCCGGAGAATTGAGCTGCACCGTCAACGCCTGCAGCGTGATGCCAGCGGGGTTGGTGACACTAAGATTAAAGAAGTTTGCACCAGGGTTTGAATAGGTCAGCCCAACACCTGCCGGATCGACAGAGAGGGTTTGCGACTGGGCACAAACTGAGGCGGCAAGAGCAGCTCCAGCAAGAGCGGATAAGATCTTCATTAAGTTTCTCCAGGACAGCCAAGGGGTCAAACGTCGCAATCAGAAGGCTAGACTGCAAACGCGATGCAGATGATAGCGCTTTGCCGCTCGCTGCATAGCCGGAGCGGCGCGGTAAGAACTGCCAGAAACCAGCAATTACGGACCAGCGTCAACTTTACCCATCTCGCTTTAGACCATGTCCCGTCGGTGACATTGCCATCAACATCCCAATGAATGCGCCCCGACACTCCCGTTAGCCAGCCCAATAAGCGCCATATAATCGCTAGAACAGCTACACCACGGGTCAGCGTGACCTGGAAATAAACCCCACCTAAATGCGAGAATGATGGGCGCTAAGCAATCTGCGACAACTTCAGCTACTTGACTCGCACTCTACCACCATGCGACGCGCCGTTTACCCAGCAAGCTGATCGCAAACCAAACCCTACACCGACGCTCACATCCATCAGCGCTAGCAGTCAACAGCATGCCTGACGGATCTGTGAGTTCGATCCTGATCTCGGTCATAGAGAAGTCCGGCGAAAGAAGCACTCGATAATCCAAACCCGAGTCAATCGCAGGCCACTCGCTACCGTTTGCAATATGTCGCGAATCCTCGCACTCACTGCCTGCCTGCTAGCCATAGCATTCGCCACATCCACATGGATTTGGTGGCCGCGTGAAACAACGGACACAACACAGAGCCAGTCATTCCAACAGCCGTCGTCGTTGCGTCAAGACAGCGCAAACAACCGCACCTCAAACCGAGCAGACAGCCCCAGAGAAAACTACGGCGATGTAGATGTCACGCGAATCAGTCTTGAGCCAGCAAAGAACACCAACCAGACCAAAGTCCTACGCCTGCAATTGCGCGGCCTGCATCGCAAGAATCCATGGACTTCGCCGCTTCACTTTAGGTTCGGCGACAGCAGTCGTGGAATCAACGAGCCCGAGCGCTCATCACCAGTTTCAATTGATGGCCTTTGCCTGATAACACTGCCTACCTGGTGGCGTGATAATACTCTCGTCACTCTGCAAGTTGATGGCGACAGCAATGGCTATCGAGAATTCCGTTACCACAAACGAAACAAGCTAGATCTCAGCCAGCGAATTGTTGTCGATGTGCAGCCTATTGCTTCACTCACGGGCACAGTAACGAACGGTCGGGGCGAACCTGTAGAGCATGCGCGCATCTCAGCGTTCGCAACCAAGTCTAACCAACCATTTGGCAACAGCATCGCTACAACCAGCACGAACAATCGAGGCTGTTACTCTTTAAACGCACCACCCGATATTCCGCTACTCATCACCGCCACTGCTATGCAAGCCAATGCACTGTGGCCACAAGTGGCGTTAAGGGTCACCGACAATGGCCAGCTACGTGCCGACCTGCTGCCAGCAGGACAGCCAACACAATTGGCAGTAGAGAAAGCGATCGCGGACTGCGACTTCAAACTAAACGATGCTGCAATCGTTACTGGCCGCGTGCAATGGCCCGATTACGCGCCAATAGCTGGCGCTGAGGTGCGCTTTTCGGGCCCGGGCAGCACCCGCCTGCGAGTCAGTCGATACGCAGCAATCAACTGGCAACCAAACGGCTCTCTCGTGGCTTGCGGCATCGCGACGACTGACAACCAAGGTCAATTCACTGTGCCGACAAACTCGAGTGCCCAAATAGACCTAGCGGTTGTATCGCTGACACATGCCAAGATCGTCGGGGAGCTATTTACACAAGGTGTCGTCGCGCCGCATGAAAGCTTATATACGGTGCCGTTTCCGGTGACCCTGCGAGCAGTTCACAAGGGGCAATTGGTTCCTTACGCACACATGTTGATGGAAGGGATGCGACCGCTACGCGCTCGCGAAGACGGCACTCTGAATGTCGTAATCACACAAGGAGCAAAGGTTCGCGCCGAACAAGGTTCTCTACGATCAAAGTGGCGGTTCGTGGCTGCCAACCACCTCAAACAGACAGTTGACCTAACAATGGTCAACCAACTGAGCGAGCTACATGTCTCGTTAGAAGGCGACATTCCAGTGCACGATGCGACATTTTCATGGCGATGTGAAGACGGCAGAGCTTCAACAGACCTGCTGCATCGCAAAGATCACGACGAACCGTTTCAATTATGGCTAGAACCTGGCCGCTACGAACTGACCGTTGGACCAACGAGCGGCGATCGCAATGCCTCATTTCTCTTGCCGATCGTGCGAAATGTAGACATCTCGAAACCTAGAGCGACAACCAGACTTAAATTACCATCCAAGTTTGGTGGCTACCTGTCGCTACAAGTGCTTGACGAGAACGGTCGATTCGTCGCTGGTAACTGCAAGATCCGAGGCCCAGATGGCAAAATTCGACCGATACGGATGCATCTAGATGGTTTGCCAGGAGCCTTCCTTGCCGAGACATCTAACTGCCCTGAAGTTCTGCCAACCGGGCCATACGAGCTAATCGTTAACCTCGACAATCAGGTCACGCACAAGCGCTACTTCACGATCCTAAAATGCAAAACAACGACAGTTGTGCTGAGGTTGTAGCTAAGAAGACTCGCAAATCCCCTGTTAACAGCGGCCACCATCTGAGCTAGCTCAGATCTGTACAGCGCAATAAAACAAGATTGCCGAGCGAGTCCTTTAGGAGATCCAAGAGTCCCACACCGGACCACCGGTGAATTTTTTGCCAAGCGCGCGATCACTAACAGAGCCATCTAGCTAGGTCGATTAGTCGATTCACGGCTAGCAAACCGCGCTTGCAGGGACGGATCCAAGATCCTTGCTTAGCTCAAAACTTAGGATCCTGACTCACAGCCTCGCAATCCTTGTAGCAGATAAAACTAAGATCCAACGTTGGCCATCAGGCTTTGGTAAGCTGCACCGACTAAGACAGATGATGTTCCGCCTGCCACTGACCCTACTAATGATTCCGGCCATCTTTGGCCAACCCATCCAGGACCCTGAGCCCGTTGGCTTTCCGGTGCTCGCAGGGTTTGATTACAAAGTTGGCATGACCCTTCCCCAGGAGGTCATTGACCTTGATGAGAAGCAGGTCCAAATCCAAGGCTTTATGCGGCGCGAGTTCCCAGGGAGTGGCCCAGTCAATTCTTTCATGCTCATCAACGACTCCTGCGGATGCATGGGGACACCGATGATGAATGAGATTGTCTTCTGCACGCTTCCAGATGACGTAACCATGGAGCCAAAGACCGGGGTAGTAACCGTGACCGGAAAGTTTTACGTGGGCGAAGAAAAAGAGGACGGTGACGTCATCCTGATCTATGCGATGGACGCCGACACAGTCACAACCACCTAGCGGTCACGCGCACATAGACAACGGCTAGACCATTGAAGGCAAACACATCGATGCGACTCCTGCTGCTGGCCGCAGTAACCACTCCGGCCTTGGCAATACTGGCCGGGAACGAGCAAGATCCTGAAACGATCGATTGGTCTAAACATGTGCGCAAGGCTTGCGAATCCCGCCGGTTTGGCTTGCGACTCGCTGCCGCCAAGCGTGTTGCCAACGGCGGTGCAGCAGCTGTGCCAGCGATCATTGCCTACTCGGCGAAGCAAGGTCTAAACGCAATTCCATCGTCACTTGTGGACGCAATCGCAGATGCGAAATCCGTCAGCAAGGAATCAACAGAACTGTTGAAAGGATGGGCTGAGAACAATGACTTTTACTGGCGATCCAGCGCAATGCGCGGACTCGCATTAAGAGCTGGTAACAGCGCAAGCCAACTGTCCGAAGACGCTCGCACGATGTGGGGCAATATCTTCTCTAGATATGTTGATGACCCAGCCTGGCTAATGCGCACACATGCTCGCTTCGGCACAGCATTGATCGGGCTTTCAAACACCGATCAAACGCCTGAAGAAGATCCGCGTGCAGACGTTCGCCTTACCAGGCTATTGCTCGACTACGGTCGACTTCCTGGTTTGCAACCGCTGATCAACGCACTTGCTGATCAGCGCACTTTCTTAGGCATTCCGTGGGGTCCGCGAATGGGCCAAGAAGCAAGGAAGGCGCTCGACAGCTGGCTCGCCAAAGACTTTCCCGAGCTACAACCCGGCAATCAAGCCAAGTCAATCGCCGCAATCATCCAGGCAGCTCAAAAGAAGTCTGGCCAAACACTGCAGACACCAACCGATCTAGAAGATCAGCAATATGGCGTGATCGGCGGCTTTGAAATCGCATCGTGTAAGTTTGGCGATCAATTTGTGCAGTGGACGGCGGACGGTGAATTGATCTTCGGCATCGACAGCATGCGATTGATAAAGTTGCCAACAGATAAGTGGGATCAACTGTTACAGCAACGCGCAGCGCTAGACCTCTCTGGTAACCAGGGTGTAGTCATTTGCGACAAATTGCAGTTGGTGCTGCTCGACTCTAAGGTCCGAGTAGATATCGCCCCAAACAGCCTGCCTGGGCCGGTATCAGACTGGCTTAAGGACCTCACTAAACAAATCGAAAAGGCTAGTAAGCAACCGATCGCCGCAAATCTACGCCGTGGACTGCAACAATTTGAAGAGCGTTAGCGCACTGTCGTGCCTGCGTGAATAGAACAACATAATATGTGTGGGATCATCGCCGTACTCGGCCGCATTGGTGGACGCCAAGCACCTTGCCCCGACCAACTGCTTGCACTCCTTGCAGAGGCAGAAATTAATCTTGCTGCTTCACCGACCACTGAGCAGATCGACATTGCTGCTGTAGCCGTGACAAAGATGGACACCGCATTACGAGGTGTTGCTGGGCTGTGGACCCTGCTCGATAATAACTTACTGCAATCTGAACTAAGCCAGCGGACAGCGGCACTGCAGCAGCGACTTGGATCAATCGAGCAGACCTTTGATGCGCGCCTCGCCAGCGATGACGGCGACGACATCAGCAAGCAAGATGTCGAGCTTCGAAATCAACAGATGGTGATTTTGAAAGACGCGATTTGGTCAGTGGCACGCGACCGACTACCGCATGCGCAACAAGTCCGCGAACTAGCTGGCGGCGAGTTGCCCCACCTAAAATCTGCGGCGGCGTTCTCATCACTGCAGCTGGCACTATCTGCTCTCGATCGCTTAGAAGTTCGCGGCCGCGATTCGGCCGGAATCTCGGTGATTGTATCGGACATCGATACAGAGAGCCCCGAACTAACGGTTCTTCTCAAACAACGCGATCATGACCAGCTATTCCAAAACAGATCCGTGCGACTGGTCGATGGAAACCTCAACTTTGTCTACAAACACGCCGCCGAGATTGGTGAACTTGGCGACAACGTTCGAGCACTACGCCAATCAATAATTGAAGACGAGCTACTACAAGTAGCGTTTCGTCAACCTGAGGTGCAAAGCCTCGTACTAGGCCATACCCGCTGGGCCAGCGTTGGCATCATCAGCCAGCCAAATGCTCACCCGCTCAACAACGAAGAGACGACGGATCAATCCGCTCCCTACGTAATTGGCGCGCTTAATGGGGACGTCGATAACCACCACGACCTCGTCAAAACATTCGACCTCAAGCTGCATGACGCGATCACGACCGACGCCAAGGTGATTCCGACACTAGTGTCGCATCAGATGATGTCTGGCCACGACTTGACGACTGGCTTTCGTCGCACAGTCAATTCCTTCGAAGGCTCAGTAGCCATTGCGGCAGCAACAGCCAGCGAACCAGACAAACTCGCACTGGCACTCAGAGGCTCGGGACAAGCGCTCTACATTGGCATGGCAGAAGACATCTATGTCATTGCCAGCGAGCCCTACGGAGTCATTGAATCCTGCAATCGCTACCTGCGCATGGATGGGGAGACCCCCGGCAACCCAAGCAACCCGACAACATCGCGCGGCCAAGTAGTCATTCTTAGTCGTGATGATGCAGGCGAAATTTCAGGTATCACTCGCCAGTCATACGACGCAACTGATTTGCCGGTTAGTGAAAGTGATTTGTCGATCGCAGCAGTCACCACACGCGACATCGATCGCGGCGACTTCCCGCACTATCTGCTGAAGGAGATCGGCGAGTCGCCGAACTCATTACAGAAAACACTACGTGGTCGAATCATTCAAAAAGGCGACCGCCTCGAAGTGACTCTGCCTGAAAGCTCGCTACCAAAGTCGGCAATGACCTCGCTGCAAGCTGGCGCGACACGACGCATCCTGGTGATTGGTCAAGGCACAGCAGCAGTTGCGGGTCAAGCCATAGCAGGCGCCATTGCCGACGCAGTCAGCAATTCCGGTATCTCTGTTCAAGCGACGCCAGCAACGGAACTGTCCGGTTTCGGCCTCGACCAAGAGATGAACGACACACTGATTGTTGCCATCTCACAATCGGGCACGACCACCGACACAAACCGAACCGTAGACCTTGTCCGCAATCGCGGCGCCACCGTCATCGCAATTGTCAATCGTCGCGGTAGCGACTTAACCGACAAAGTCGACGGCGTCATCTATACGAGTGATGGTCGCGATGTTGAAATGAGTGTGGCCAGCACCAAAGCCTTCTATGCGCAATGTGCTGCTGGTCAACTCCTAGCGATGGCGATCGCGCGGGCCGCTAATTGTGCAAACGACCACGCGGAAAATGAACTCCTGAAGTCGTTGATTCAGCTACCAAACGCGATGCGCACAGTGCTCGCACAAGACGACAAGATTGCTGAAATTGCCCGGACCCTTGCACCGCAACGACGCTACTGGGCACTCGTCGGCAGCGGCAAGAATCGTGTCGCAGCTGCCGAAATACGCATCAAGTTGTCTGAGCTTTGCTACAAGTCAATTGCCTGTGACGCGACCGAAGACAAGAAGCACATCGACTTATCTTCAGAGCCAATGATCCTGTGCTGTGCCGCAGGATTGACCGGATCTACTGCTGACGACGTAGCCAAGGAAGTCGCGATCTATAAAGCGCACAAAGCCTCACCGATCGTCATCGCGACAAAAGGTGAAACGCGATTTGACGATGCTGCTGGCATTATTGAAGTCCCGGAAACACATCCGGCACTTGCATATATCTTGTCGACGATGGGTGGCCACTTGTTTGGCTACCGCGCTGCTCTAGCAATTGATGAACTGGCACACCCACTAAGATTGATGCGGGGTGCAATCGAAGAAACATTCAAAACAGAAACGCCAGTCGGTGTCCTCGAAGCATTGGCGCCACACCTTCAACCGCACTGGCTAACATTCCGTAATGATCTTCTGCTTGGCCGCTACGACGGCACTCTTGAAGCGCGCACCGCGTCTCGATTGACTTCGCTCTGCAACTATGCACTCAGCCTAGCTCCACTAGAGTCATTCCCTGTCGAGTTTGGTGAACCTGGATCACCAGGAGTTGTCGTAGATCGGTTAACAGAGGAACTGACGACAGCAATCGATGAGTTGACGCGTCCAGTTGACGCGATCAAGCACCAAGCCAAAACAGTCACTGTTGGCATCTCGAGAGCTGACGAAGCGCTGCTGACGGCATCGCTTGTGCGTGAAGCAATCACCGCAGGCGCCACTCGTGATCATCTCGGCTACCGCGATTTAAGAGCTCTAGCTAGCCTCGACCCAGCCGTGATCGAAGTAGTCGGCAGTATTCGGTACCGGATTGAATATGGCTCGGCAGCAACAGACACAGCAACCGCTAGCGTCATCGATCGACAGGGAATCGCCACAGAAATGCGCTCTCGCACAGATGACAACCCAGCGCTCCGAGGGACTAAGCACTTGGTGGCAAACGAGCGCTTACTCATGGTTGCAAAGGGCCGAAGCGACAACCGCACCGTCGTGATTCTGCCGGAGGTGCAAAACAATGTGACCATAGGCATGACCTTGCTGCATGTGCGCTTCAAAGAGCATCTAGACCCTCAAGCATTGCGCTCCGTACTCAGCGGCTATCGCAACCGCTACCGGGCACTTGCCGATGCCGTCACCGAAACAGAGCCAACTTTCGACGATGACCTGATGGCTAGTATTCCGGTCGTCGACCTGCTCTGCGATCCGATCTATACGCTCGCTGACCGCTGGCGATAAGGCATATCTACACACATAAGACTCGCTTGCGTGTGACCGTATGCAGGATGTGGCCCAGCAGGCATCTGAGGCCAGTCGAAGCCTTGCAATAGCCTGCTAAGGCCCTCATTCGCAGAAAAGAACGTAGATAGTTCTCTAGATCGATAACTGGACTGTGGCGGGGTCGATTTGCGCTTATCGGGTCGATCCACTGCAGGAATCTTTGGCGCAAAGAACCAGCAATCCACAACTCATCGGGATCATCCTTGCGGACAAGCGCCGGTTACTGTTTGAACCGTGGTAGCCATGTGCGACCTGGTGATTTAGACCAGGTACCGTAACAAGAGCCTATTCCGTTCATGCCGGTCCCACTGATTGATCTCACGCGCAATAAAGCGCAACTCGCCGAAATCGAAGCTGCCATGGTGCGCGTCATCCGCAGCGGTGGCTATGTGCTTGGTCCCGAGGTCGAAAATCTCGAAACTGAGTTGACCGAATATCTAGGCTGTAAGCATGCGCTCAGTCTGTCATCCGGAACAGATGCACTGCTATTGCCCTTAATGGCTCTTGGCATTAAGGCGGGTGATGAAGTTCTGCTGCCTAACTATTCGTTCTTTGCAACAGCAGGTGTTGTAGCGCGGATCGGTGCGACCCCGGTATTTATCGATTCTGAGCCAACCCGAAAGAACATTGACCCGCAGCGACTCGAAGATGCACTGAAGAGGTGTAAGCAGCCAAAGGCAGTGATCGGTGTTCACCTATTTGGCGCCCCATTCGACGTCGAAGCAATCGTCAAGATCTGCAAGGCGTATTCAGTGCCACTGATCGAAGACTCTGCGCAAGCGATTGGAACCAAGCTTGATAACCGCATGTTGGGCGGCCACGGCCTATGCGGATCGTGGTCGACTTTCCCCACAAAGAACTTAGGTGGGCTTGGTGACGGCGGATTTTTGACGACCAACGACTCAGATCTCTTCGAGAAGTGTCGCTTGATGCGTAATCACGGCATGGCCGAGCAATATCTTCACCATTACATCGGTGGCAACTTCCGCATGGATGCAATCCAGGCAGCAGCACTACGGGTGAAGCTGCGCACAATTGAAGAAGTAACAGAGACACGGCGCCAAAATGCGCAGGTATACCGAGACCTGTTTGCTGAGGCTGACCTACTCGAATGGGCCGAGTTGCCTGTCGACATGGACCGACATGCGTACCATCAATTCGTGATGCACGTGCCGCAGGACCAACGCAACAACGCAATCACACACCTACGGCAACAAGGCATTGGCTGCGCGGTCTACTACCCAGTGCCTTTCCATCGCCAGCCGTGCTTTCAGTACCTCGGCTATGACAGCAAAGACTTCCCCGTATCTGAGACGGCGAGCTTGACCGCATTGGCGCTACCAATCTTCCAGGGGCTGACCCAAGCCGAACAAATTGACGTCGTTGGCGCTCTAGCGAAGTTCGTCAAGCAATAGAGTGTCGAACAACAGCGTCCGATTGACGAAGTCTGATCGATCGGTGCACTAGTCATAACCGCAGTGAAGGCACTACCGCTGCAACGCGCCTCAATGGCACGACACAATGGCTCAGTGAATACGTACCAGCGTTACCAGCAATTGATCACTGTTTAGCCAGCCATTGAAACTGCCTCAGCGCGTCCGTTGCGCAACAAACTGCCGTATGAACCATTGACGGAGAGCAGGTTGCCCAGCATCCTTGAATCCCCGCTGGAGGAGCGGCCGCGATCAGTAGCTGGTGTCAGGCCATCGGAGCCCTAACAAGCACCAGGGAAAGGCGTCGGTCGCCGAAGTTGCATTACGCCAAGCGCAGTGCAGTTGGCTGTGGGGGCTAATACCCCCACGGTTGTCGCATCTCGATTTACGTGATGCGAAGGGCCAGAGGTTGATATGCAATCGGCTATCGGTTCCTCGGTGACCACAGGCAATCTGACCATCAGGCAGTCCAACACCGACTCAAGATGACTGCATACGAACAATACCGCGATTCAGACGACTCGACAGCTGACAGCCGCCGTAGCTGGCTGCTAGATCGCACGGAAGCACTTTGCCGCGCCGATACTACGACAGGCCGAGAAGACCAAGGCCTACCCTTCCTGCGCAGTCTACTCAGCGAACTTGGCGCCGAAGTGCATCTGCAACAAGTAGCTCCTCATCGCCACAATGTGCTGGCGACTTGGGGGAAACCCAAGCTGCTATTTTCGACACACCTCGACACGGTGCCGCCATTCATTCCCCCACGCCGTTCCGGCGATCTACTTTCGGGTCGGGGCACGTGTGACGCGAAAGGCCAAATCGCGACCCAACTCGCTTCGATCCAAGATCTACTGCATCTTGGACACACAGACTTGGCGTGGCTTGGGGTGGTTGGCGAAGAGACTGACAGCGTCGGTGCATCGGCAGCAGCAGATCTTTCGCCATATCTGAGTGATTGCGTTGCTGTCATCAACGGAGAGCCAACCGAAAACAAGCTCGCCACCGGCCAACGTGGCTCGTTGCAGCTACGACTCTCGACCCAAGGCAAAGCAGCACACTCCGGGATGCCGGAACTTGGTCAATCTGCGATCTGGCCAATGCTTGACTGGCTGCAACGTCTGCGCGAACTCAAGTCCGAATCAGACCCTGATCTTGGCTCTGAAATCTGGAATCTTGGCGTGATCAGCGGCGGCGCCACACCAAACATCATTCCTGCTGATGCAGCAGCGCAACTGTTCGTGCGCTCAATACCAGGTTCGACGTTTGAGCAACGCGCGCGTATGCTAGCTCCAGCAGAAGGCAGCATCGAACAGATCTCCTTCACCCCCGCCGAAGTATTTGCAAGAATACCAGGCTTTGAGCACGCCACAGTTCCGTTTGGTAGTGATGCACCGCGATTACGACAAATCGTAGGTGGTCAACGTGCCACACTATGTGGTCCAGGGACCATCAAAGTAGCGCATACTCTAGACGAACACATCACCGGCAGCGAGATGAAGCAGGGCTGCGAACTGCTCACCTCTCTGGCAACGACCTTGCTCAAGGAGCAAGCAGAATGATCATCATGAAGTTCGGTGGGTCGTCGCTTGCGACGGCTGCCGGGATAAGACAAGTTGCAGATCTAATCGCTAATGCAGAATCTACGCCGTGCGTGGTTCTGTCGGCGATGGGCAACACAACCACGATGCTATTTGAGGTTGCCGCAGCCGCTGATGCTGGCGACAGCAAGACGGCACTCGCGATCATCGACAAGGTCTTTACCGCGACAGAAGCGGTGATTGAGGACTTACTAAAAGACTCGGAAAGGGTGACTGCTCCATTAGCCCAACTGCGCGCGGATGCAGAATTACTCGTACGCGGTATCTCACGCACAGCTGAGCGTGGCCTATCCACAACGACAACAGCGCGCACTACGGATGCACTCGTCGCACACGGCGAACGAATTTCGACACTTGTTTTGACCGAGCTCCTCCTCGAACGCAGTCACAAAGCGATGGCCGTTGATGCGCGCGATGTCATACGCACCAACGATGCTTATGGAAAAGCCAAGCCGATGCGTGGCCATATTCTGCAGCGCGCACACCAAAATATCGGCCCTCACTTGGCGCACGGCATCACGATTGTCACGCAAGGCTACGTCGGCTCGGCTCCTGACGGCTCAACCACAACACTTGGCCGTGGTGCTAGCGATTGGACTGCAGCTTTACTTTGCGCAGCCCTTGGCGGCGACGAATTGCAAATCTGGACTGACGTGGAGGGCGTCCTCACTGCCGATCCACGCATCGTCACCGGGGCGCGACCGATTGCAGACTTAGAACCCGAAGAAGCAGCCGAACTTGCGGCATTCGGCGCACGCGTTCTGCATCCAGCGACCATGCAACCCTGCGTTGATAAGGGGATCCCAGTAACGGTGCGTCACACGATGCGGCCTGAGAGCTCGTTTACGCGCATCAAGCGCCTAAACACAACGAGCGAGGCACGCGGCATTGTCGCCTTGGCATCTCGCGGACCAGTCACTGTATTAACCATGACTAGTTGCCGCATGCTGGACGCAAGTGGCTACTTAGCGCAACTATTCGAGGTCTTTGGCGAGCTTGAAATCTCAATTGACCTAGTGACAACCGCAGAGGTCTCGGTTTCTTGCACTGTGGAGGCAGATGCCCCAATCCAAAAGATCATTGCAGCGCTTGACGGCCATGCACACGTCGACATCACGACCAATTGTGCCATCGTCGCGGCAATTGGCGATGGGTTGCAAGACACGAAACGTGTAATCGAACGTGCCTGCCAAGCGCTCTACCCGATCAAGCCACAGATGGTTAGCTTTGGCGGAAACAGCCGCAACCTATCATTTGTCGTCCGCCACAACGAACAGGACGCAGCCGTACGCCGACTACATGACGAGTTCTTCGGGGGCTCTACTAAGTCTCCTCAGGCAAGCGAATCCTGTGAGGATAGCCAGTGACGGACGGCGACATCCGTATAGGCCTCTTCGGCAAGGGTCGGCTGGGGCAGGCAATAGCCCAACATCTCGGCGAGCGACTCGCATGGCAAGTCACTCGAGAAGCGCCTCCGCATGCGGACGTTGACGCAGTCATTGATGCATCAAGTGGCACACAAGTCGCCGCGAGACTCGACTGGGCGCTGACAAACTCAGTGTCACTAATCATCGGCAGCACCGGCTGGGATATCCCTGACCTAGCAGACCGCGTCGGCAGTCAAATCGGCGTCGTGACTGCGCCGAACTTTTCCCTCAGCATCGCACTACTGCGTCGCCTGACCTTGGTCATGGCACGTTTCGCATCGCGCGACGAAGCACTCGATCCTTACCTTGTCGAGCACCATCAAGCCAAAAAGCATGATGCGCCATCGGGGACTGCAAAATTACTGGCTGCAACCTTGATCGAGGGTTGCCAGCGTAAAGCCGACTGGAAGATTGGTGGCCCCATCAAAGCTAACGAACTGAGCATGGCAGTTATGCGATCCGGCCACACCTATAGCGAACATCGCGTCGGCATCGACGCACCGGCTGAAGTACTCGAACTACGTCATACGGCTCGCAGCCCAGTCGCATTCGCAGAAGGTGCACTAGCTGCGGCAAATTGGATCCAAGGCAAAACTGGCACGTTCACAATGGATGACGTGTCGAAAGCCATACTCGACCCAATGTTCTCTGGACTATCGGGAGATCAACGATGAACAGTGACCAAAGCTTATTTGGTTGCGGGTTTGGCGTCGCGCTGATCACCCCATTTTCATCAACCGACAATGTTGATGAGGAAAGCCTTGTGCAAGTCGTGCAACACGTCGTGCAGGGCGGCGCTGACTTTTTAGTAGCGCTCGGCTCCACCGGTGAAGCCGCCATGCTAGATGACCACGAACGCCAACGCGTCACCGAGCTTGTCGCAAGACACCGCGGCCACACCAAGCTCATCATCGGCACTGGCACGTCGGCAACTAGATCGACATGCGCATGGACCAAAAAGGCACAGGATGACGGTGCCGATGCGGCGCTAATTGCCGTTCCTGCTTATACAAAGCCAACGCAAGCCGGCATCATCGCACACTTCACGGCCGTTGCGGCCGCGGTGCCTGAATTGCCAATCATTGCCTACAATGTCCCTGGCAGAACTGGCGTCAACTTGGCACCAGAAACCATCCGCGAACTGTGGCGCATTCCCACAGTCGTAGCCCTCAAAGAATCATCGGGAAACATCCAACAAATCAGCCGTATTGCAGCCGAACTGCCTGCGGGCAAGACGTTGCTGGCTGGCGATGATGGTTTGCTGCTGCCCACAATTGCCGTAGGTGGCCACGGCATCGTCTCGGTTGCTGGCAATGTTGTTCCGCACGCCATCCGTGAACTTCTGCTAGCCGCAAAGTCATCCGATCTACAATCAGCGCAGCGACAACTCACGTTGCTGCAACCACTCTTGGATGCACTGAGCCTAGAACCAAATCCAACATCCATTAAAGCTGCCGTCGCATTGACGGGCATAGCCAGCGCTACCCCAAGACTGCCATTACTGCCAGCAACCGAAGCAACGCGTGATGCGATTCGCACTGCATTGCAACAAACCAGAAGCTTGTCGACACATGTCTGAAGAACAACTGCAAGCGTTCTATGAACGCAAAGACGCCAGTCCTAATCACGAGGAATGGCAGAGCAGCCATGAGCAACTATTGCGCGGTCTGGAGTCCGGACGAATCCGCGCCGCGGAACGCCGCGCAAATGGAGAGTGGCACGCAGTGATCTGGGTCAAGCGAGCTATCCTTGAGGGCTTCAAGAACTCTGGGGTTGTTCGACAAGGCCCAATTGGACAGCCGCCATTCTTCGACAAAGAATCGTATCCGGCCCGCTCGTTTGAACAGCAGGACAACGTGCGCATCGTGCCCGGTGGCACCTCAGTGCGACGTGGTGCGTTCGTTGCGCCTGGAGTCGTAATCATGCCACCGGCCTACGTCAACGTGGGTGCTTATGTAGACACAGGCACAATGGTCGACAGCCACGCCCTGGTCGGCTCCTGCGCACAAATAGGTAAGAACGTTCACCTCAGCGCTAGCGCGCAAATTGGTGGCGTCCTCGAGCCAATTCACATGAGTCCCGTGATCATTGAAGACAACGTCTTTATCGGCGCACTCTGTGGCGTCTTCGAAGGCTTCATCGTGCGTGAACGAGCCGTACTAGCGACCGGCGTCACACTGACAGCCGCTACCATCGTCTACGACCTTGTTAACGGCACCGAACTCCGCGGGGAAATTCCACCGGGTGCCGTCGTAGTGCCAGGCACCCGTCCAGCGAGCGGTGGATTTGCGGCAGATCGCGGCCTGCAAGTAGCCGCACCCATGATCGTCAAATACCGGGACGAACGCACCGATGCCGCAACTGCACTAGAAAGCGCGCTTCGTTAACTCCACACCGTTTAAGGAGTCACTGACGCAGCGCAGCAAGAGAGTTTCCTAGAGCACTTCTTTGTATTCACCACCAGTCAAGTCAGCGAGGTCTTTCAAGAGCGTAGACTTCATGCCGATTGAGATGCAGTGAATCACAACCTGTCGAATTCGATTCTCACGCATGACGGCTTCGAGAATCTCTTCTGGGTCAACCAACTCACCAGATGACGGCTGGCCGTCCGTTAGTAAGTAGATGGTGTCGACCTCTGGATCCTCCATCGCATGCATGAGTGCTCCAAAAGTATTGGTGCCTCCGGCAAGCTTGATCTTTGCCACTCGCTCTAACAATTCATTGCGATTGGCATTAGTGAGCGTCTTTAACTCACGCCAAACCTGAGTCACCGAGGTTTCAAACGGAATCAAATTTACCTTGTGCGTCTTTGGTAAGGCTGAGATCACCAAACGCAACTGCTCTTTGGCCGCCACCAGACGATTCCGCTTCTTGTCCGTTCCGACGACCGCTCCCATCGAACCACTGTGGTCAACTAGGAAAGCAATCCGCGAACTAACTAGCGGAATGTCGTAGTAGCTAATCGTTTTCCCACTAGACGTGCTACCACCACCCTTAACGCTCAGCGGGTGCGGCAACGCGAACCCCACATTGTTGGCCCGCCACCAGGAGCTCCAGTCACGCTCGCTCCAACAACGGGTACCAGTGTGTTTGAACAGTGCAGTCGAAAGCTCATGAGCTAGGCGACCCTCTTCACGCCCGAAGCGCTTAATTAGAAAAGGGATCGAGGTAACGTCACGGCACTTGGTCAGGTAGCGATAAGACAAAGAACGCAACTCCCAGGAGCGGTGACTCAGGTAGCGCTGCGCGTTTGTAATGGCCGAACGAGACTCCATCTCAAGGAGCATCGCGATGCCCAACAAACGACTTTCCAGATCGGGCGCAGCTGCCAATGCGGCTAAATCCTTCACCCATGTAGGATCCTTGGCGAGCAAATCATGTAGCCCAGCAGCACTATCAAGAACCTTCCTGCGATTGCGCTTAAGCTCCTTACGAACGCGTGCAACCAATGGGGCCACAGCCTCGGCTGGCGCCTTGCTCAATAGAACCTTTGCCACAGAGCGCTCAGCTGGAGACTCCGACTCCAGACCTTCTTCAATCAAGAACGCAATCATTGCAGGGTTCTTCGATGCTCTAGCGGCAACCTTGCGAACGGCGCGTTTGACGGCAGCACCACGTATGGCACCAAATCGCAAAATAGCTGGAAAGAAATCTTCGTCGCCAACAATCACTAAACCCTGCACCAGCTCCACGGCTGCATTCGCAGGCGGCGTACCGAAAATGCGCTCAAATACATCAAGCGTCAAACCCTCGCCGCGACGATGCCCTTGCTCGACGAGTAGACGCCACGCAGTTGCAGCAACAATCAGATTGCCTTCCCGCACACACCTGATGCGTGCGTTATCAATCTTGCTGTCGCCGCGTGCTTCTTGAGTTGCCAAGAGCATCTGCAAACGATGCGCGTGATCACCATCAAGAAGCAGCTTTGCCAGCCCTCTACTGACACGAACTGAGTCACATGTGCTCAATCCTGTAAGCAACCCGGAGCGAACTTTGCCAGGCTTCAAATCAGCAGCAAGGTCCAAAAGCTCATCGCAGGTGTCGTTAGCGAAAGTGGTGAGCAAACGCGTTGCGGCGACCCTTACACGACTATGAGTTTTGCCGCGCTTGACTGCGCTTAGCAACGCAGGAGTCAGATCTGGCCGCGGCAGCTTGGCGATCGCACTGACTGAGTATTCACCGGCGACTTTCGCTGCATAACGCTTGAGGTCTTTGGCTAGATAATCGGAAACGCGCGGATCATCGATCTCGCCAACCCACGCCAGAAAACGCCTACGCTGTGAAGACTTCTTTGGGTCGTCGCGAACAGCCTCATAGCTGGCGATGGCTTTCTCGATCCGTCGCGTGAGCGCATCTTCCGGAGTCTCAGCCGGAATCTCAGCCGGAATCTCAGCCGCACCTTGACCACCGACAGATGTCCCACCTTCGGGAACAGGCCCCTGCGCACACACTGTGTGCGACGCACAAACCAGCAAAACTGCTATCACTAGCAGTCTCAATCGAATCGCGAGAGGGGAATGCATTCAGCGGCCTAAGAAACCAAGCCAGAGTTTAACCGCATTCCCTTCCAGTCCAAGCCCCCCGAAGATAACAGATTGCTCTTACTCGCTTCGAGGACCTCCACGGCGTAGAAGTCAGGCATGCTGTTCGCCTGGAACCTGAGCTTGCTCGCCTGCCTCGCCATGCCGGCAGCATCTCAAGACATTTCTACGCAACGACCACCGGCCGATGACCGAATCGTCGTCTGCAATAAAGTGGAAAATACAGTCTCTATCTTTGCGGTCGCAGAGCGCCGTGAGCTGTGTGTGCTGGCAACCGGCGTCAGGCCGCATGAAGTAGCAGTAGCCCCAGATGGACGCACTGCAGTCGTGACCAACTACGGCAAACGAACTGCTGGAGGATCTTTAACCATCATCGACCTTGTCGAGCAGAAGGTGCGTAAGACAATCGATTTTCAGATAGCTGACTCGAGTAAGGAACGATCAGAAAACGTGATCTTCCGACCACATGGCGTGTGCTTTAACTCAGACCAATCAGTCGTCGTAACCTGTGAAACACAGTCGCAACTAGTGCTCGTCGATGTTCGCACTGGCAACCGCAAAGGCGTTTGGCGAACACCGCAGCAATCCATGCACTTAGTAACAGTGACGCAGGATGGCTTGCGCGCCGCAGCATCGAGCTTCCGCGATGATTCGCTAGTTTTCTTTGACCTAACTACGACGAACAAGCGGATGCCTTCCATGATCAAGACCGGCAAAGGATGCGAAGGACTCGCAATTCATCCAACAACCGGAAATGCGTGGGTCTGCAACCGATCTGCCAACACGGTCTCAATCGTGTCAGCGAAGACCGGGGACACCGTTAAGACGCTTGTAACAGGTGATGCACCACGGCGAATCGCCGCTACAGCGGATCATAAACTCATGCTCGTGACGTGCCTGGGCAGCGGCGAACTCATGGTCTTCGATGCTCGTAAACAACAACTGCTATTCGAAGCAAGCATGCATGGCGACCGCAGTGAACAGAGTTCACAACCACTCAATGTGGTCAGTGGGCCTGATTCTCGATTTGCCTACGTCACCTGCGCACGTGGCGAGTTCGTTGCGATCGTCGATCTACATAGCGGTCAATACATCGATCGAATCGACGCCCGCAAAGGCCCCGACGGGATTGCGTATGCCCGGCCGCGAACATTGCCGTCTAAACGGTGAGGAATCCGCTGTTTGCGATCTTTTCAGCCGTAGCCGCGTAGACAGCCCGACCTTCAAGCTCTCCCGCCAGCAGTTTTTTGCGTGCGGCTTCTACCAAAGCGTCTCGGTTGCCACTGCGACCACGAGCAAGTGATTCCCAGCCTCTCACCTTAGCAGCGTCCTGATGGCCAAGCTTACGAATGCGAGCAACAGCCTTCGGAACAAACGGAATCAAGACATAGGCTTGAGGTCCAGCTTCACTGGCTCGCTCCGTCGCGCGTTCGATACTGCCGTGATTGCCTGTATTTGGAATATCCATCCGTAAGCCTCTAGTGCTTCGTAACGATTGAATAATCGGCAGGCCGCCGAAGCGCTTGAGTTCGAAATCTCAGATTGCAGCCGATAACGCAGCCAATCGCACGTCCCAGTATCGCGGGCATCGCTGCGTGTCCGTCACCAATTGGCAACTGCTAGATGCGAGACTTCGAATCAATAAGCGTTGCCATGGGTCCTGGATAAACGCCTTTCATCCGGACTACGAAACCTCATATTCGTCAACGTGCGCTGTTTGCGCAGCGGCAGGCATGCAGAACAAATAATCACGGGTTTGCTGGTCGCTCGCTGCGTAGTTGCGATGTCTAAGTTACCCAACGACCTAATCACTCACGATCTGCACATCAGACACGTTGGGTGGCTACACGGGGATTGTGCTCACCAGGCGGAGCATCCCTCGCAATCGCCGCCAGGACTCTGACTTATCGTACCAGTGGCTGGAAACTGCAGTCAGCATCGAAATCTTACCCGAAGCGTGTCTACCGCTGCCGTAGTCCCGGCGAACGGCTCTACCCCACGAACAAGCTGACGAAGTCTCGGATTTGAGCCAAATGATTTAATCCGGTCCCAACTGCCTCCCCAGGCCCGGTGGATGCCCGGCGGCCGACCCCAGCAAACCGAATCCCACCCACCTAAAGGCCCTGAGCCCCACACTATGGCTCTAACCGGGCATGACGTAACTTTGTCAAACGACAGCCTCATGACACCCAAACGGCCACTTCCAGCATGGCCTAAAAAATCACGTTTCGAACGGGCCGTAATTTCAGTTCGAACCAGAGGTTGCCATCGGTAGACTGTTCGCCCGTATTTTCTGAGCACCCATAGAGCTGACCATGGACATTGTAGTCTGCATCAAGCGAGTTCCCGCAACCGACACAGCGATCAAGATTGCCCCGGACGGTAAATCGATCGAAACATCTGGCGTATCGTTCGAAATGAACGCCTACGACGAATTTGCCCTCGAGCAAGCACTCAGTATCAAGGAGCAGCTTGGGGCAGGAACCGTCACCGCGATCACAATCGGCCCCAAATTGGCCCAAAAAGAAATGCGCGACGCGCTGGCACGCGGAGCCGACAAAGCAGTCCTGCTCACTACCGACGAGTGGGTCTACGACGGTGCTGCTGCGGCGCAAACGCTGGCTACCTACTTGGCAGCCAACCCAGCGCAGATCATTCTCTGTGGCAAGCAGGCGGTCGACTCCGACAACAACCAGCTGCCCAGCAACCTAGCTGCCCGTCTCGGGTTTGCCTGCGTCACTGAGGTCACCAAGCTTGATCTCGCTGATGGAGTATTCACCGCTGAGCGCGACATCGAAGGTGCCCGCGAAGTTGTAACCTGCCAGACGCCAGCCGTAATCAGTTGCAACAAGGGGCTCAATCAACCCCGCTACGCCAATCTCAAGGGCATCATGGCAGCGAAGAAGAAGCCGCTTGAAGAAGTGGCTGCTGACCTTCCCGCGGCGGCGATGGAGATCGTGTCGCTCGAACTGCCGCCGGCGCGCGCCGAAGGCAAGATCATCGGCGAAGGTGCCGATGCAGTGCCAGCGCTGATCGAAGCGCTGCGCAACGAAGCTAAGGCCATCTAATTCAAGGAGACCATCATCATGAGCAACATCATCGTCATCGCTGAGGTTCGCGGCGGCTCCCTGAAGCGCCCGTCTCTCGAAGCAATCACTGCAGGCCTTCAACTCGCTGCCAGCAGCGGCGGCCAGGTCATCGCAATCGCATGCGGCAACGGCATCGACGCCGCTGCTGGCGAACTCGCCGGCGCCGCCAAGGTCATCACCATCGACGGCGCGTCATTCGCTGAATACTCGGGCGACGCGTGGGCTAAGGCCATCGCTGAGCAAGTCAAAGCCAACGACGGCGCAGCCGTTCTGATGGCACACACGGCAATGGGCAAGGACCTTCTGCCGCGCGTCTCGGGCTTGCTCGATACCGGCATCATCACCGACGTCGTCGACGTCAGCTGCGAAGGCGGCTCCTACGGCGCCAAGAAGCCGGTGTTCGCTGGTAAGGCTACGATGACCGTCAAGGCCACCAAGTCGCCATTCTGCGCGACCATCCGCCCAAACAACTTCGAGGCAGCCAGTGGCTCCGCCGGCGAAGTGAGCAAGGTCGATGCTCCTGCCGGCGATCTGCTGTCGGTCGTCAAGGAGATCATCGCAGCCGGTGGCGACAAGACGCCACTCAGCGAAGCGAAGGTCGTCGTTGCCGGCGGTCGAGGCCTCAAGGAAGCTGAGCACTTCAAGATGATCGAAGATCTCGCCGCAGCCTTCGGCCCAGGCGTTGCCGCGGTCGGTGCTTCGCGTGCCGTGGTCGATGCCGGCTGGCGCCCGCACTCCGAGCAAGTTGGCCAGACCGGCAAGGTCGTCGGCCCGCCGCTCTACTTCGCGATCGGCATCAGTGGCGCCATCCAGCACCTTGCTGGCATGCGCACCGCGCGCACGATCGTCGCAATCAACAAGGACGCCGACGCGCCGATCTTCAAGGTCGCCGACTACGGCATCGTTGGCGATGCATTCGAAGTCGTGCCGGCACTGATCAAGGCGATTGAAGAAGTCGTCGCCAACCGCTAAGTCGAAGCACTCACTACATGGCTCTCCAAGCAGGCATCGTCGGGCTCCCCAACGTCGGCAAGTCGACGTTGTTCAACGCCATCACGCGCACCCAAAACGCCCAGGCCGCGAACTACCCGTTCTGCACGATCGACCCCAATGTTGGAGTAGTCACGGTGCCTGACGCGCGGCTTGAACCGCTGCGCGCCATCTCGAACACCAACAAGGTGATCCCGGCGACCATCGAGTTTGTCGATATCGCCGGCCTGGTTTCCGGGGCGGCATCTGGTGAAGGACTTGGCAACAAGTTCCTCAGCCACATCCGCGAAGTCGATGCGATCGTGCAGGTCGTGCGCTGCTTCGAGGACGAAGACGTCCACCATGTGTCCGGCACCGTTGACCCGGTGCGCGACATCGATGTCATCAACACCGAACTGGTATTAGCCGACCTTGAGTCCGTGCAAAAGCGACTCGAGAAGCAGGCCAAGCAGGCCAAGCGTGGCGACAAAGAAGCGCAGATCGAGATGCCAATTCTCGAAAAGCTGGCGCCGATGCTCAACGAGGGCAAACCAGCCTACCTTTGCGAGATGACCAAAGAAGAGTTGGTCGTCGCCAAGCACTTCCAGCTGCTGACACAAAAGCCAGTGATCTTCGCATGCAACGTCAAGGACGACGAGCTTGCCGACGCTGACAACAACCCGTTCGTGCAGCAAGTCCGCGACTACACTGCCAAGACGCTCAATTGCGAAGCGATCGTCATCTCGGCACAAATCGAAAGCGACCTAGTAGACCTGTCAGAGGAGGACGCGCAGGCGTTCTTGACCGACCTCGGCGTCGCAGAAAGTGGCACCGGCCTGCTAATCCGCGCGACCTACCATCTGCTTGGACTACGCACCTACTTCACCGCTGGTGAGCAAGAAGTGCGTGCCTGGACGATTCGCGCAGGCGACACAGCCCCCAAGGCCGCCGGCGTCATCCACGGAGACTTCGAACGAGGCTTCATCAAAGCTGAGACAGTCTCCTACGAAAACCTGATCGAATGCGGCAGCGTTGCCGTAGCTCGCGAAAAGGGCGTTTACCGAATCGAAGGTAAGGAATACGTCGTCGCTGACGGCGACGTCCTACACTTCCGTTTCAACGTCTAAGCAAAGCCGCTTGGCGAGCCAGTGCCTTGAAGGGGCGACCGATCGGTGACGCACGTCACCGATCGTCTACTCGCCGCTCCGCACAAGTCCCTGGTTTTGCTTCATGACGAAAGATGGCCCCATCGCTCGAAAGGCATTCTTGGTCACATCTAGGCCAACGGCGCGGACCTGCGCTTTTTGGGTCAGCGTCTCAACAAACTTGACCGTCCAAGAAACGTCTCGCCCCACTCCGTCAAACTTCGGCCAGGCATAACCAATGACAATTGGGTTAGAGAGTGGAGTCTGCTTGCACAAGACCGCTACACACTGAGCCGTAACGCCGCGAAGCGAACTGCGAATCCTGCCCTCGGCAGCAATCGGCACGCCCCACTGCACATTGCGCCCGCCAAGCATCGCCCCAAGTCTATCGAAGCCAGCTTCATCAAATTGCGGCAGCAAATCATCATCGGACAACCTGTCGATGGCGGGGATCCACTTTCGCGCAACCAATTGCGCGAACTCCTCCTCACTCTTCACAGGGAGCGAATTGGTCAAGCCAGCTGATAGCGGCACCATCAAGCCTGCCTCTACTTGCTGAACTCGCATAGATGAAAGCCGCAGCGCTTCGACACCCCGGTGCCAATCCTGACTCCCAAGAACGACAATCGCGCCAGCGCCTATCGCCAACCACATCGTGCCGAAACGGGCTGCCATCAAGCCAATGAGGCCAACCGGCAATAGGAACGCGCCGAACGTAGATTCGCGGAACGAACCCACGGGCGGGTCGAAGTTATAGCGAACGCCGTTCACCACCAAGACCAGCAGACCGAACAAGACACAGCTCCAAAACGGCGCAGCTACTGCGCGCGCCGCAGCAGAACGGTTACCACAGAACAGCAGGACGAACGGCAACAACCAGCACAGTCCACCAACCAACTGATCGTCAAGTCTGGTATCTGGCCACAGATCCACCCAAGCATTGCTGGTCGCAACAAACATATCCAGCAAGGCCTCAGTGGGCTGACTGCGAATGGTTCCCCACCAATCCACACCAGACACGCTCAAACTGCCGGTCGTGCTGACGCTGAACACAGCAGCAATGCACCCGATCGTAAACAAGGCTCCTAACCAAATTACACGCCGACCGCTTGCAGCAACCGTAGCAGCACCGAACATCGCTGGCATCAGAGCCGTCGCAACAACGATTCCGTGCCAATGAAACCATGGAGCAACAGCGGCGACACAGCACGCGAACACTGCACGCAGGCTAAAACGTGATTGACCCTGCAACCACCCCAGCGAGGTAACCAACAACAGCGGGACCGCCAACAATCCAACTCGTTCGCCGTACAACCAATTGCAGCCAAACGCAGGAGAGCAGACTAAGACCCCAAATATTCCAAAGGCCAATGGACCACGACCAGCAGCAGACGAGAATGCGCGACGCACCAAGTCACACAGGCCAGTCAAGATCAACAGCGCAATCAGCACGTTAACCCAGACAACAGACTGCATCGTTGCACCTGGGACCTGCAACGTCAGCAAATGCAGCCCACGAGCCAAAACATGCATCGGCTCTTGGGTCGCGTCTGCCCAGTTCGCGAGATCCCAACGCGGCGTGACTTCCCCAAGTGCCACTCGATCCACTACCGGTTCAGGCAGTCGCGCTGCAAACGAGGCCCAGTAACCAGCAGCAGCAATCGGCAGCGCGGCGAGCAACCACGACAACATCCGCACAACCTTCATTTGGACTCCTGTTCCGGTTCGCACATACCCAGACGGTAGCAGGCTCAGCGCATTGGTGGTGCCGATCTATCAAGAGCCTTAGACAAAAATCTGACCGTAGCGACCCCACTGCACGGACGATAGCCACATCACGCCGCACAGATTCCTAGAAATCTGCGCTAGCGTCCGAGCAGCGCGGTCGCCCCGTAGATTGCGACAATCCCAGGCCATCAAGGCACCATCAATGGCACAGGAACGGCGATATAACATTCCAGCCACTCCTGAAATCGCGTCCAATTACCGTCTAGAGCTAAAAGAATTCAGGACGGTGCCACTGGCCTCAAACGAGACAAACGCGCCACAACAACAGAGTGAATCAGCACCGTTAGATATTCTATCCAGCAACGTCGCGGCGATCTCCGTGGGCCAAGGCACTGCGTCAAGCCGACATCTCCGCTATGAATGAGCATCATGCCTATCTCGACCAGCACATACTCCAAGATCACCTGCAGCCTTCTGCTGCTGATCGCGGCTGGCTGCACCAAGAGAGAACATGTGCGCATATTCGCATCAGCGTCCCTAACCGCGCCGTTCGAAGAGCTCGCGACCGCATTCGAGGCGAAGCACCCCGACGCCAGTGTCGAACTACACTGCGCCGGGACACCGAGACTAGTATTGCAACTGCGCGAAGGAGCAGCAGCAGACGTATTTGCATCGGCCGATCAAGCACAGATGCAACGCATCGTCGACGCGAAACAGAATGCAGCAGCCCCCATCGCATTCGCACAAAACAGTCTGATGATCGTCACGGCACGTGACAATCCCCACGACATTGATTCGCTTATGGATCTGCAGTCCGAAGGCATCAGCGTGTTGTTATGTGGGCCTGCCGTGCCAGCTGGCCGTTACTCCCGCAAGGCCCTCAGAAAAGCCTGCGTAGAAGTTGAATCACGATCTGACGAGCCGAGCGTCCGCGCCGTAGTCAGCAAGATTGAGCTTGGCGTCGCCGATGCTGGTATCGTCTACATCACGGATGCCCACCGTGCAGCTGCCAAACTGCATACAGTGACAATCCCAACAAGGCACAATATTGTGGCCAGCTACCCGATCGCACCATTATCGACAGGTAGTCAACCTGCACTCGGCCAAGCATTCGTAGACTTTGTGCTCACCCAAGAAGGCCAACTGATCCTTGAATCCCACGGGTTTGCCAAACCGTGAGCAGAATACGCCACAAAATGCCTGTTTGGCTGATTGCACCTGCTGCCATAGCAGCAGTGCTTTTTCTGCTACCGCTTATTGGGTTGCTAGCCGCCACACCGTGGACAGATCTACTGCCGCTAGTCACGGACTCTACAACGCTTGATGCGCTGCTATTGTCGCTCAAGTGTTCGCTGGCATCCTCCTTCTTGTGCCTAGTCTTTGGCCTACCGCTTGCAACTTGGCTCGCACACGACAACGGCTCTCTACGCACATGCGTCCGCATACTTGCGACACTGCCGATGATTCTGCCACCGATCGTCGGCGGCCTCGCTTTGCTGCTAGTGTTTGGCAAGAACAGCATCATCGGTGGCTCTCTAGATCAATGGTTTGGAGTCGAAGTGCCTTTCTCAGCAGTGGGTGTCATTCTCGCGACAACCTACGTGGCGATGCCATTCTTTGTGCTGACAGTCGAGGCAGGGCTACGCAGCTTTGATCGCAGCTACACCGAGGTTGCCGCGACTCTCGGTGCCGGACCATGGCGTAGTTGGTGGACAGTCACGCTACCTATGATCGCACCAACCATACGAGCTGGACTACTAGTTGCGTGGGCACGAGCACTTGGTGAGTTTGGCGCGACCATCACATTCGCAGGAAGCTTCCAAGGCCGTACGCGGACGATGCCCCTTGCGATTCATCATGCACTCGAATCACAGCCTGACGCAGCAATTGCGCTGAGCCTCGTGTTACTCGCTATCTCAGCCGTAGTCTTGTTCCTCCTACGCAAACAGTGGTTCCCGATTCGATGAGCGTCAACGCGAAGTTCGTGGCAACTCGGGGCAACTTAGCTCTAGAGGTAGACCTTGAGGTCCATACGGGAGAGACGCTCGCACTGCTCGGCCCTAATGGCGCCGGTAAGTCGACCGTGTTGCGAATCATCGCAGGCTTACAGGGCATCGATCACGGCCACTTGCAGATCCAGGACCGCACCGTTGACGAGGGCCCTGACGGAATATTCGTGCCACCTGAACAACGAGGCGTCGGGGTGATGTTCCAGGATCACCTGCTATTTCCTCACCTAAGCGCAGTCGACAACGTTGCCTTCGGACTCATGAGTGCAGGCGTCAAGACAAAGTCCGCGCGCACCATCGCACGAGATTGGCTTGCAGCCATTGGCATGTCGAAATACTTCGATGCAAAGCCCAACGAATTATCCGGCGGCCAAGCCCAGCGAGTTGCAATGGCCCGAGCATTGGCAATCAAGCCATCAATGCTGCTATTGGATGAGCCATTGGCTGCTGCCGACGCAACGGCACGGCTCGACCTTCGCCGAACGCTACGAGACCAACTAAAATCCTTCGCAGGTTCCTGCGTGTTGGTTGCACACGACATTGGCGATGCGCTCGCACTCGCTGACCGAATCGCCGTATTAGAGAATGGCCGCATAGTACAGATCGGAACCATTGATCAACTTGGCAGCAAACCGGCATCGCGCTATGTCGCCGACTTAATCGGCCTCAACTGCTTCCGAGGTATATGTGCAGACAACGTGCTGACCGTTGCGAATGGCGCAACAATCATCGTTGGCACACACCACAACGGGCCAGCAATCGTGACGGTGCATCCAAGAGCGGTCGCTCTTTATCGCGAACGCCCAGCTGGTTCCCCGCGCAATGTGTTTTGCGCGCCAGTAGCATCGATAGAACGCGCCCTCGACTGCGTCAGAGTCCAACTAGGCGGTGACCTACCTCTCGTTGCCGAAGTCACCGATTCAGCCATGCGCGAGTTATCACTCGACACTGGCGGCGAGGTATGGGCCGCCATCAAAGCAACCGAGTTTCGCGTAGCACCTAGCTAGGTTACGCCCGGCGAGCGTAACTTGTCGTGCACACGGCCCAGCAGGAAGTCTGCCGATATTGCTAGAGCTGCCGCAGGAATCGCACCAAGCAGGATCAATCCAGTGTCGTTTAGATAGAGACCTTCGACGATCAATTCACCAAGCCCGCCGGCACCCACGAATGCCGCGAGAGTAGCGACACCGATGCAAATCACAGTCGCAGTGCGGATACCCGCCATGATTGTTGGCAGTGCTAACGGCAGCTGTACTCGCTTTAAGACCTCTGAATCACGCATTCCCATGCCACGAGCGGCATCTACCAAATCTGGCTCCACGCCACTGACTCCAGTGTGTGTGTTCCGCAAGATCGGTAACAACGAGTAGAGAAATAAGCTGCAGATCGCGGTCCATACATTCATGCCAATCAACGGAATCATGAATGCCAGTAGGGCCAGACTTGGAATTGTTTGCAGCACGCCAGCGATCCCGAGCAGCACGAACTGCAGAGATGGGCGTCGAGTCATAGCTATGCCCAATGGCACAGCAACCAATGTCGCCAAAAACACTGCGATGAAGGTGAGCCACAAGTGCTCCAGCAACAACCGCAGCACTTTGCTGGTGTTCGTCGTAGCCAACTCCACAAATGTTGGTCGCCGGACAGTTTTACTGAAAGCAGTAGATGGCGACTTTCTAAGGCGGGCGAATGACCGCCGAGCTTCTGCAGCCTTTTTCGAAGCGCCTTCAATGTGTCCATCAATCTCAAGAAACGCCGTTGCCGCATTCTTCGGTGAGACACCCTCGGCGTCTACGATGAAGTTGAGTGCCTGCGCGTCGAGATCTGACAACCGAAATGCGAGCCTTGCTAAAGCTTGCTCCACCTCAGGATGTTCCCGCAAGGTCTCACCGCGAACCACTGGTGCAGCGTTGTAAGGCGGGAAGAACTGACGATCGTCTTCCAAAACGCGCAATTGAAACCGCAGCAGCTTGCCATCAGTGGAATACGCATCGATCAAATCAATGGACCCTGATTGGATGGCCTCGTAGGCGAGGGCATGCTCAACGGTGCTGATATTGGCGATATCTAAGCCGTAAGTGGCCGCCAACCCTGGATAGCCGTCGATTCTGCTCCCAAATTCAAAGCCAAACCCGGCCGCAAGATCGCGCTGGTGACGCAACAAATCCGAAATGCGCCGAATGCCAAGCTCTTCTGCCTGCTGCTCTCGCATCGCGAGCGCATACGTATTGTTCAGCCCGAATGGCTCCAACCAATGGATGTCATATTGATCGCGAAAACGTCGCCGCACATCGAAGAAGGTCCGCAACGGATCGCTTGCCTTATCGGTCTGGCCAAGAATGGTCGCCCAACCAGTGCCGGTGTATTCGACATACATGTCGATTTCTCCAGCCTGAAGTGCTGCCCAGCAGATCATGGTGCCTCCCAGCCCAGACTTCACCTCGACGGAGAGATCGGTATGGGCCTCAATGGTCTGCGCCATTAACTCAGCGAGAATCGCAGCCTCAGTAAAGTTCTTAGCCCCAATCCGGACGACCTCCTGTGAAGGCAGCATCGCAGCAAGCATCGAGATCGCGAGGATTGACTTCATTTCGCATCCCCCACCATGGTCTTCACAAACCTCGCGACAAAATCAGTCGCGGGATGACACTGCAAATCTTCGCTATTGCCAGTCTGAACAACCCGCCCCTCATGCATCAATGATACGCGATGCCCTAGCGAGAAGGCTTCGTTGAGGTCGTGAGTCACAAGCAGAACAGTCTTGCCTAAATCCGCAAACAATGGCCGCAATTCATCAATCAGCTCAAGACGGGTCAGCGGATCAAGTGCACCAAACGGCTCATCAAGTAGCAAATAAGCAGGGTCTAAAGCCAGAGCTCGAGCAATCCCTACCCGCTGCCTCTGGCCACCAGACAGCTCATGCGGATAGCGCGATGCATACTTGGTCGGCGATAGATTTACGAGTTCCAGCAACTCACTGACTCGCGCTTCCATATCGCCTATCGCATGACCTTCTAACTGACACAAAATGCCTACGTTTTGCGCGACAGATAGATGAGGGAAAAGGCCGCCGCTCTGGATGACGTAGCCGATCCGCCGCCGCAGTTTGATCACGTCCATGCGACTGATGTCTTCTCCAGCAACACGCACGATTCCAGACGTTGGTTGCTCGAGCCGGTTGACCAAACGCAGCGACGTGGTCTTGCCGCAGCCACTCGTACCGATCAAGCAATGCACGGCACCAGTCTCGATCCGCAAGTCAAGACTCTGGAGCGCTACGGTCTCTTTGCCATCAGAACCCGTGAACGTCTTGTTTACTGAGACGAACTCAATCAAACGGCACCACTCTCAATACGTGCGCGGCCGTGAGCCGCCCGGTCTTTCCATGTGCCAAGCGGATCGATTGCCTTTGACGGACAAATATCAGCTAGCGCACAATTCGCACAATCAGGATTTTTCGCCAAGCAGACGTAGCGACCGTGCAACAAGATCCGGTGGCCGATGTCGATCCAGTGGTCTTGATCAAAAATCGCACATAGTGCCTTCTCTACCTTCACTGGATTCTTTTCGATCGTCAGCGCAAGGCGCTGACTAACGCGAGTGACATGCGTATCTACAACGATGCCTGATGCAATGCGGTAGACAATGCCGAGCACCAGGTTGGCGGTTTTTCGGGCTACTCCTGGGAGCTTTATCAGCTCCTCAAGATCACGCGGCACCTCATCACCATGTTCTGTATGGATGGCTAGGCTCGCGCCTTGGATTGCCTTTGCCTTGTTTCTAAAGAAACCGGTCCGATGCACAACCTCTTCAACTTCCTCACGCGGCGCAGACGCCAAGGCTGCCGGGGTAGGCCACTTAGCAAACAGCTGTGGCGTGACCGTATTGACGGTGCGATCCGTGCTCTGCGCGCTGAGTATGGTCGCAATCAGCAGCGTCCAACCATCGATATGATCTAATTCACACTTCGCATGGGGAATCTCAACAGTCAATCGCTTGCGCAATTCAGCTGCTGACGGCGCCGGTCCAGCCGGAACGATGACAGCTGCCGCTGCCTTAGACTTCTTCTTGGTCGCCACATAGCAAACGCTAAGACACCCGAGCGATAGGCTCAACGGCGAGGCTGTCTATAGCGGCGGTCGACATCCAACCGATACCACGAGTAGTATCTCTCCAGCTACTTCTGCTACAGAACTAAGACTTCTGCTGAAATTGACGAGCACGACCGACATGCCGCATCCAAGCCCACCCGCAACGACGCCCCTGCGTGGTAAACCAAAGCTGGGTAAACGTCTGCTGCTACTAGCAACGACCCTATGCGTCAGCGCTATGATTGCAGAAGTGCTATATCGGGCGCTTAAGCCAGCGCCCTACAAGACTGCCGAGATCGTAACAGTTGACGGCAAGCGCGTTCCTAATAGTGAGATTGCCCACTTCCTGCGAACCTCCGACGAGGACGCAATAGCCATGCATCCGCGCGGCACCCTAAAGCCCGGACTGGAACTCAAACAGTGGTATGACCGGCCAACGCAACCCGAGTTTGACTCGGACGGATGCGTCTCAATCAAATTTAACAGCTTAGGCTTTCGCGACCGACCGTTCACAATCGAGAAGCAGCTCGGTGAGTTTCGCATCTTAGCTGTTGGCGATTCGTTTACCTTCGGTAGCGGAGTCCAAGATGAAGACACCTGGCCGCAACAACTTGAAGAACGCTTACGCTCCGAACGTGAAACGCCGGTCGAAGTAATCAATGCAGGCTTCGCTACTGGCTCGCACCATGTTGCTGGTTATGTCGACTGGATTCGATCTGATGGAGCTGACTTCAAACCAGACATCCTAATGATTGGTCTTTGCCTTAATGACGTTGGGCAGATCCCAATGCTGGGCTATCCAGTTCTCAAGGCAGAGCAACCTTGGCTTGGCGGCATCTCGGAGATCCTGAACACCATTCAGAACTCAATGACGATGCGCGAGGTCAAACAACAAAAGCTCGACGACTCCTTGCTGCTACAGTTTGAGACGGCGAGAGCAATCCAAGAAAAAAGCGACGTCTCATGGCCAGCCGCCCAAGATGGGTTTCGGTCAATCAAGAGCATTGCCGCTGAGAGCGGTATGCGCCTAATCGTCGCGATATTCCCAATGGTCACACAACTCAACGATCGCTATCCGCTAGTTCACACCCACGAAACGATCGGCGAATTCTTGAAGGCTGAAGGCATCGAATCACTCGACTTGCTTAGCAACTTCATGGGCCGCGAAGAGTCGGACTTGTGGGTGCACCCAACCGACCAGCACCCAAACAAGATTGGTCAGGATCTAATAGCCGCAGGTATTCACGACTACCTCAAGGCAAACCCAAGCAAGCCGAACTAGTGGCGCGATTGCCTAGTTCTTCGTGCTGGCAGGGCCGAACACTGCGGTTCCAACCCGAACCATCGTAGAACCAGCAGCGATCGCCTCCTCTAAGTCTCCGGACATCCCAAGACTGAGTGTCTCAAGTGGCAGTCCGGATGCAGCCCGCAAGTCATCACGCAGCGCAGCAACCCGATCAAACACCGGACCCGACTCGCCGCCCAATGGCCCCATCGCCATCAAACCGAGCACCTGTAACGATGGACAATGCGCCTGAACATGATCCAGCAGCGCTCTTGCCTCTACAGGCAAACAACCGTGCTTCTGCTCTTCGTCTGTAGCATTCACCTGGAGCAATACTTGCAGCGAGCGGTCGTGTGCGACCAATTCATGATGTAGTCCGTTAGCAAGCTTGATGCGATCGAGGCTATGTAAAAGCTCAATATTTGAGATGCGAACAATGTCGCGAACCTTGTTGGTCTGCACCGAACCGATCAGGTGCCACTGCAAATCAGGTTCATCGCCAAGCTCCGCCGACTTCGCAACTAAGCCTTGCACCCGATTCTCCCCGAACGCGACCTGACCAGCAGCCAAGGCCTCACGCACATCACCCACGGGATTGTATTTACTGACGGCCAACAACTCGACTTCGGCAGCCTCACGACCAGCTGCAGCGCAAGCTGCTGCAATGCGTTCTCGCACTTGCGCAAGATTAGTTGCGATCCCGCTCATTCTTCGTCCCAGTGACTTGTCAACGCACTCGGAAAGAGCAAGCGACCTCGCTGAATCAGAGCTTCCTTGCCCTCAACGTTGAACCCTGACAACAGTGCATCCCAAGCCTCGTAGTGCTCTGTAAAACGGACCCAAGTCGATAACGCCTCTCCAACCCGCACATCTCCCTGGTAGCGATCACCCAGATGCCGCGCCAAGGCCCGCATGAACGCGGTCACTTCTGAGCTAAACGTTGTCGGCTCGACTTCCTCTGGACGAAAGCCAAAGTCTTCGATCAACCGTTCACGATACTCGTCCGCAACCTGCCGCATCGTTGCGCCCAGCAACACATCTTTAACTCCGCGGTTGATCTCTTTCGCCGTAACCATAATTAGTGACGAAAGTGGCGTTGCCCGGTCATCCACATAGCCATACCACGCTCTTCAGCGACGGCAACAATCTCGGCATCGCGAATACTGCCACCTGGCTGGATGACGGCCGTAGCGCCAGCCTCAGCGCATACGATCAATCCGTCAGGAAATGGGAAGAAAGCGTCGCTCGCAACGACACAACCCTTCGTTTTGTCGCCAGCCTTATCAACTGCGATCTTGGCCGAATCGACACGGCTCATCTGGCCAGCGCCAACGCCCGCGATAAAGCAGGCGCCATCCTCGGCCGTGCGTGCCAGCACTATGGCATTCGACTTAACGTGCTTACAGCACAACCACGCGAATGCGAGCGCCTGCTGTTCAGAGTCCGTCGGCCCCCTCTCAGTCGCTTGGTCTTGCTTTGGTGCCTCAGGTGGAATGTCAGCAGTCTGCAGCAAGAAGCCGCCGCTGACCTGCCGCATGACAAACCGATCTCCCGACTGCTCTGGATTGCCACCGAGCTCGAGAATTCGGACGTTCTTGCCCCACTTCGCCTTTTGCAATTCTGCAATCGCTGCTGGCTCGATGGTCGGCGCAATCACGACTTCGAGAAACGTCCCAGTCGCAACAACGGCTGCGGCGGTCTTCGCGTCGAATGTGCCGTTGGTCGCGAGGATGCCGCCAAAAGCAGACACAGGGTCACCGGATAACGCCAGTTCGTATGCCCGCGGCAAATCGTCTGCGACGGCCGCGCCACACGGATTGTTGTGCTTGACGATTACGCAACTGGTGCGCTCGAACTCAAATGCCAATTGCATCGCTGCGTCAGCATCGAGGATGTTGTTGTAACTCAGTGCCTTACCGCCGAGCAGCTTAGCTCCGGCCAACGTCGCCGCTTGTTCGCCAACCGTGTAGTAAGCCGCACGCTGGTGCGGGTTCTCGCCGTAGCGCAGATCGCTAACCTTCTCTCCAGCTATCGCAACACTACTCGCAAAGAACGGTTCCTCTGGCATTTCCCGGCGTTCGCCATCGAGCCACTGAGCAATGGCCGCATCGTAAGCGGCAGTATGTGCGTAGGCCTTTGCTGCGAGTTTGCGCAGAAAACCGCTAGGCAGTTGGCCGTCGTTCTCAGACAGCAACCGCAAGATTTCAGGATAGTCTTCGGGGTCGACAACAACCGCGACGTTCGCGTGGTTCTTGGCGCCACTGCGAATCATTGCAGGCCCACCGATATCGATATTCTCAACGATGTCCTGGCGGCCGATACCATCCTTTGCGACCGTTTCGCGGAATCGATAGAGATTGACGCAAAGCAAGTCGATGGCGTCAATGCCGTGCTCGCCCATTGCAGCGACATGCACCTCATCATCGCGTCGTGCCAACAAGCCACCGTGCACCTTGGGATGCAGCGTCTTGACACGACCATCCATCATCTCTGGGAAGCCCGTGTAGTCGGCTACTTCTTGTACAGCGACGCCAGCCTCGGCAACGACACGCTGGGTGCCGCCGGTCGATAAGATCGAGAATCCGGCCTTCTCTAAACCAGCCGCGAACTCAGCAATTCCTTGCTTGTCCGTTACCGACAACAACGCACGCCTCATGCTTTCGCCTCACTCTTACGCTTCTTTAGGTAGCCCTCGATAAACGGGTCGAGGTTGCCATCCAAGACGGCTGTAACATCCGAAGTCTCGACCTCGGTGCGCAGATCCTTGCACATTTGATATGGCTGCAACACATAGCTGCGAATCTGATTGCCCCAACTGATGGAGCCACGATCACCATAGAACTTTGCTAGCTCTTCCTCGCGCTTCGCCAACTCAAGTTGGTAAAGCTTCGAACGGAGAGCTTTCATTGCCGAGTCTCGATTCTTGTGCTGACTACGCTCCGTCTGACAAGAAACTACGAGGCCGGTAGCTAGGTGGGTCAAACGAATCGCTGACTCGGTCTTGTTGACATGCTGGCCACCAGCGCCGGACGCACGGTAGGTATCAACGCGCAAGTCTTCCTTGCGAATCTCTATTGCCAAGTCGTCTTCGATCTCCGGCACCACTTCGACTGATGCGAAGGATGTTTGGCGACGCGCCTGACCATCAAACGGCGATATGCGCACAAGCCTGTGCACACCCTGCTCAGCCTTCATCCTGCCGTAGGCATAAGGACCCTTGATGATGATGGTCACGTTCTTGATGCCAGCCTCTTCCGCTTTCTGGTAGTCCATCTCAAGGACTTCGTAGTCGTGCTTTGAAGACCACTTCACATACATCCGCAGCATCATCTCAGCGAAATCCGAGGCATCCACGCCGCCAGCACCTGGCTGCAAGGTCACAATGGCATTGGAAGCATCATGAGGCCCACCAAGCATGAGCTGGAACTCAAGGGCATCAATGCCTTCTGCCAACGTAACCTTGGCGGCTTTGAGGTCTTTCTCTACGCCGGAGGGGTCATCCGCGCCGAGCTCAATGAGCACCTCGCCGTCTTCGATCACTTGACCCAAGCGATCGATAGGATCGACCACCTGAAAGCACATCTTCTTTTGCTGAACGACCTTCTGGGCACGTTCGGGCTCATCCCAAAAGCCCGGCTGGGCCATGCGATTCTCGATATCCGCTAGCTCGCGGTGACGACGAACGTAGTCAAAGAGACACCTTGAGCGATTGGAGCCGCTCGTTGGCTTCTCGGAGAACTTCTTTGTGCTCTTGCAGACCCATTTAGACAAGCACTTGAGCGCTTGTGGTCACAGGTTTCCAGCATGGCAACGACTACAAACTGGAAAAGTAGAACCCGCGACGAGCTTTGTAGGCAAAGGATCAAAGTTGGCGAAATCATGGCCCGCCGCGGATTCAGGTGTATGAGCAAGTAGCGAGTGGAAATCGCTATGCCATTCTCGGCACCCAAAGACTTCGCATGAGCCTTTGCCGGTGGCCAACTCCACGAAAACGACAACCCTAGGACTCAGCAATCCCTACTATCGCGACTTCATGGCTTGCGCTTTTTTTCCGCAAGACACAAAGACTCACGTAGCGAGACTAGAACCCTGCGGGCGGACGCTTAGCCAACGGATCACCGGAGCTTGGTCATGTCACCTGCGATGCCAAACGGTTTCTATGCAGCCTTGCCAACATGAACTGCGCGCTGCTGCAGGAGTCTCACTGTGCTCTCGAGCTGGTGTCGGAAGCACAGTGATTGGCTCAGACCTGCTCCCTCATCAGTGGAGCGACCGCTAGCAAGCGGTGAAACCAATCAAACCGACGGAGTCATTGCAAAACCCCAGCGGCTCGATCACACGGTGGGGACAGGGGTGTCCGGTTGCGACATCGCCACCGCGCTGCTGTCTGGAAGCGCACCACGCTTGCTCGCCAGTTCTTCGGACGAGCGGTAGCTCTTGAGCTTGTTGTAGAGAGTCTTGGTGTCGATACCTAAGATGCCTGCAGCACGCGTCTTATTGCCACCTGTCGAGGCCAGGACGCGTTGAATGTGGCGCTTTTCAATCTCAGCCAACGGCAAGGTCAGAATGCTGTCGATCTGATCGTCGGCAATGAGTTGCCTAATCTCTTTCGACGACTCGGTCAAAACGTAGTCAAAGTCAGAGCCTTCTACTTTCCCGCGAAGTTCGTCTCGCGAGCCGCAAACCGTGACCATGCAGCCCCAATCTGCGGTCGCTGTGGTCAAACTTTGAGACGCGGGATCTTGGGACGAGAATACGAGCAGTCTTTTACCGAGAGTCATGTTTAGTGTGGTGCAATAAAGCTTTTATGACTTCTCAAAGGGGCGAGTGAAAAGTTCTAAAGCTTGGTTAGGAGGCAGAGATTGCACTCGGTTTGGACAACCGAATGCAGGCAGGTGAATGAGTAAGTTTTTCCTCTTCATCAGCGACTTCGCCTGGATCACCGAACAGGATGCATCCAAATCTGCATTCGTTCTTAATCGCGCAAATCGAAGACCTCGAACTACGTAAGCCTCGATTCAAATACACGGATGCAATCCAACCGAAGGCAGGAGATTACCGCTCTACTGTCTCACTTTGGCGATCGTCGAATCAGGGAAATATGACCTGATGCTGTGCGCAGAATGACCTCAGCCTCTCCGCCGCCGCGAACACCAGTCATCGCAGCGCTGTAATCACCGACCTTTCTCACCTCAAAGCCAAAGTCGTTGCCGATTCGACCAATCTCAGCTCTGGCATCCACCTCGAACTCGCTTTCGCCGGGCACATGACATTGCACGGTGCCTTGCCCTGTGCTCAACGTCACTCGCTTGCCAAGCTTGCTCAGAAAGACCTGCATATCACCTAAGCCAGTGCTCACGTCGAGATCGCCCTCGTGGTCATAAGCGATTAGCACACCTTGGCCTGTATTGGCTTCAATACCGCCAAAGCACCTCTCAAAGCGCAAATCCCCACGCCGCGTCCTAATCCGACTAAAGGCATTACGCCCAACCATCGTCACGTGCCCGTTGTTCGAAACAACGACTTCGATCGGCATGGTCGCCGAAACTCTGATGCTTCCTTCATAAGCAATCATCCCCTCGATGCCCGCTGGAGACACTGGGCAGCGAACCACAAAGGTCCCTGGCTCATCAGGATCGAGCTCGCCGCTCATCAGGGTCGACACCTTCTCAATTTCTTCCAAACCTGCCACGGTAAGGGAGTCACGACGCAAACCGCCCTGCCAAGTGACTTCGGAAGAGCTGGCACCGCCCTCGAGAACCGCCACGTCGAGAGTGCCATTTGTCATCTCAATCCGGATCTTTTTCACCTCCGGACCGTAAGACAGTGCACCCTCAGTGGTCACAACAGACCGGTTGGCGCAGGACCCCATGACACCACACAGCAACAGCACACCGATAACATCGCGTGCGCGACCAGCAAGAAGGCTCTTCATGATTATGGACTCGGCTTAACGACCAGTTCAGAAACCGTTTTTCGTCGCTCCGGAGTTTCTCAGTATTCCTTCCGTCATCCTAGATCTATCCGTAGCCGATAATGCCCCTGTCGGCCGGACTGCATCCTAAAAGTCCCCTTTCCCTCAGTCTTCATGGCACAGCCAAGCAACGAGTATCAGCCAGACGCAATCACGATGGTCTCTTACCATCGCGCTCTGGCGGATCACGCCGATGGCCTAAGGTCATACGCAAGCCGGCTCTTGGGAGACTCGGTAGCAGCAGAAGACGTTGCTCAAGACGCCTTCCTGGCACTATTCCGCCACCTCAATCAGGTTCCAGCGGCGGCATTTAGGCCCTGGCTGTTCCGCGTCGCGCGCAATTTATGCCTCGATCAACTTAGACGACGCAAGTTCAAGATGAGCTTGTTTCGTGATCTACAAAAAGACGACGAGCAGCCGTTTACACCGGTAGACAACTCCAGCGAACAACCAGACGAAATCGCGCAAACCCGCGAAGCCCATCAGGCAATCGAGCAAGCGATTAGCGAACTACCTACAAAGTTCCGGGAGGCCTTCTTGCTCTGCGAAGTTGAAGGCATGAGCTACGAGGATGCTGCCGCGGTGATGAGTTGCCCGGTTAAAACTGTTTCCACGCGACTCTTCCGAGCACGACAACGATTCACCTCACTTGTGAGCCGTCAGATACGGGTATAAGCAAACAAGACATCTGATGAACTGCACAACCTGTCGCTACGAACTGTCACAGTGCCTCGATGGTCGTCTACCATCGGGCCGCCGAGCAGAGGTAATGAGCCACGCTGAGTCATGCCCGAGTTGCGGTCAGTTTTGGCTCGACCTGCAAGCAGCGCAAGAACTGACGCTCAACCTGAAAAACACCGAAGCTAGCTGCAACTTTCGCGACGGCCTCTGGCAACGCATCCATGCTGGCGAGGGCACGCCAAGTGCCGTTTTCGATGAACAAGTGCCGCTATGGAACAAAGTTCGCTATGCGCTCACGGGTGCCGCTGCAGCCGCTGCATTGCTTATTGGCACAACCTTTTTAACGAAAGAGCAAGACGAGACGAACAACGCATTCCGTCGCACAGCTAGCGTTTCAGATGTAGATCAAAACAGCGGCTCCATCGACCAAAGCCAACCTCAACCTGCCAACCTAGTCTCGAATGGGCCATCCCTCCGCGGCACACGCCTGCAGGGCACGATGCAACCGCGCCGTGCCGTTCAGCCGTCACTGATGCAATCAGCCAAGCAGTTGGATATGGAAGTACTCGCAGTTGAGGCAGCCCGTCAACTCGAAGAGCGATTCGCAACCGCCGCCCTCGGCATCCGTATGATGGACAAAGGCGAAAGCAATCGAGACGTTGCCATCGCCCAAATCCTCGAAAGCGCTCAAGAAATGCGGGGCTTTGGCGAAGTACTCGTCGATCTCCGAGAACACGAGACGCTTTACTTCATTGATGCGAGCATCGACGCCGAACTCGACTACGCGGTCAAAATGCTGACCCGTGCAAGCGAAGACCAGATGCCTGGTGCCCAAACCATCGAGTCATTCGTAGCCCCAGTATTGAAAAGCGGTGGCTTGGCCAATGTGTCGCGTGCGATCACTCTGAAACCTACCAATCAGCGTCAACAGCAACAGGTCATATTCAGGGTCAACTCCATGCGCCCAGAAGTATTTTCCAAGCTGTTTGTGATACTTGGCAAACCCGAGCAAAGGCACCCTAGCGCAGCCTTCATCCTGGATGGTGACTGCGACATTTTTTGGGTGGCTCCCCGCAGCGAGATCCAACGTAACTCCCTGCGGATCGAAATCGATCTGGATAACGAACGCCGCTGATCTGCAACTCTCGTTCGTAGTTAGGCTAGAGTGGACAACTCCCTGGTCCACTCAGACCACACTCGTCCGAAAGAATGCTCGCACTGTTCCTAACCACCGTCTGCGGTTTTTGCGCAATACCGTCATCAGGCTTCCCCCCCGTCGCGGCTCACGCAGTTACTCAAAATCCCGGAGCAAAACCACTCAAGGCCCTAGATGCGTGGATGAAACTCTACCGCAAAGGCAAGATCGACTACCGGGACCAGCAAAACATTGGCAAGCACTCGATCGCTGGCAAATTTAAGGTGCGCACGAAAAGCGACCTGGGCAACGCAAGTTGGTCGAGTGACCTAGCCCTAATTCTGGCCGCGACAGCCAAGCTTGACACGCCAGCTGCTGCTCGGGCACTAGCTGATGTCGCGTCAGTCGGCATTGAAGATCGAGGCAAGTACACCTATGCGATGGCGCCGTACAGAGTGCGATCAGCTGCGCTCGAAGCAATTGCCAAGACTAGCAGCAAGGTCATCAAAGATGAGCTTGTGATCGGTGCACGCGGTGAATGGGGACGATCGAAACGAAGCAACGCACTACGCGCTGCAGCACTGCTCGCGCTCGGCTACATCGGCGATGACGATTACGAACCCGTAATCGAAGCAGCGCTTGCAGATGGCCACCCAGTCACTCGCATTCATGCCGTGGACGCATTGCTAAAAATCAGCAATGAGAAAGCCATCAAGGCGCTAATTCGCGTAGTCGAAAACGACAACGATGATGCGGTGCTTGTTACTGCCGCAAAGGCGCTACGAACGATCTACGCAAAATGGCTTCAAGACGCAGAAGACAAGCGCAACCGTCAAATCATCAAAGACAGTGCTAAAGGATCAGCCGATCAAGTGGCCAACGATGATACGAAGGCCAAGCAAGCAGCTGAGTCACCGCCAACCGCCAGACTTGCTGTACGCGCGGCGATCAAGGCTCTAGGCCGCACTAATTGGCGTGCCGACATGGTACTCGTGCGCCTACTGAACGACTTTCGAAGCGCAGAGTCTATTCCGGCCCTAATCAGCGTTCTGGAGCGCTTCCGTGACAACCCCAAAGATGTCGAGTCCGGTAAGTTGTCGGCGCTTCTTCGAACTCAAGTTCATGACTTGCTGGTAAGCATGACTGGCGCTGTCTACTCAGCAAAGCAGCCCGAGATGTGGCGGGCGCTCTGGGACAAAGAACAAAGCAATATAGAAGTCGCGAAGCAGCGCGAAACCAAAGTCGGTTCCGGAACTGCAGCCGCTGGCTTTGTCGGCATCCCAGTGGAGGGGTCGCGCGTCGTCTTCATCCTTGATCTGTCGGGCAGCATGGATTGGCCGATGACCGATGCGGGCGGCAACATGCGCCGCATCGACTACGCCAAACGTGAGCTGCTCAAGGCTATCGATGCGCTTTCCGCTGAATCCATGTTCAACCTAGTCACGTTTAACGGTGATGACGATGCCGAAATGTGGAACAAAAAGATGGTCCAGGCGACGAAGAAGAATAGGGACCGATTTCAAAAGTTCGTTGAGAAGCTGCGACCACTCGGCGGGACCAATCTATGGAGTGGCATGGAGGCGGCGTTAAACGTCAAAACTCTCGTCTACGGGAACCATTATGAAACGATGGTCGACGAGATATTCATGCTATCTGACGGCGCCCCCTCTGTTGGCGAGGTTCAGGACCCAATCGAAATCTTACGCCTGACTCAAGAGATCAACCGCTTCAAGGATGTGCGGATCAACGCTGTCTTCATCAGCTCACAAACTCCGCCTGAAGTCGCTGCAGCTCAAGAAGGCATGAGCTTGACGCCTAAGGAATTGATGCGTCGCCTCGCCAAGCAAAACGGCGGCAAGTTCCGCGACGTCTAATCGCGGCTACTTCTTCTTTGCAAACGCAGGCTTGCCACCAATTCGACCACGCCGCAGCATCGGTCCGGTCATCGCGATCAATACGCCGACCAGCACCAGCACCCAAGCTGCACGGTCTGATTGACGCAACGCTTCCTCGGACACTTCCGACATAGCTAGTGCCATGCGCGTTTCATCACCCTGGAAGGCAAACGTCGCCTCGCCGAGCGCACGCCAGAGAAAGAACGTCATATCAACTTCATCACGCATGTAGCGCGCGAGGGCGACTTGGCCGTGCAGAACTAAGCCAGCACCCAGCAATACGCCGCCACCAACAGTGCAAATCCAGCGGACGATACCAATCATCTGAGTATCGTCGCGCTTTCAACCTGCCACTTCTAGCGAAGTCAGGGGTTGCCTACTGCTTTCTCTTGGCTGGTCCAGGTGCAACGACATCAGCAGCGCCAAACAATGCACTTGCAGTCGCAGGACCAGCAACCTCAAACGCACCGATGGAAGAATATCCATAGCAAAAATTGTCAGAGCCACAACGACCAAAACCTGCCGGATCACAACCGCAACACAGACCCTCTTCGACAATCAGCTACGAATGGAATCCAGCAAGCCATTACTATCTACATGGCCTGATCAGCAGGGCCATCAGCTGCCAATGGCTGCGTCTGTCAAACTTCTGGACATGCAGTAGGAAAGCGTAAAACGGCCACGAAACAGGCCGCAAGTATCCGTAATGAGAGTTTCCTTGCGATCGGCAACCGAACGCCAAGCCACTAGTCCTAAACAAAGCCCGGGAGTCTGAGCGTTTGATTAGTAGAATGCAGGCCATGCTGCTGCTTGGTGACGTGCCAACCTGGGTGACTAACTATCCGATTCCCGCGCTCATCGCTGGGTTGGTGACACTCGTTGTTGGGGCAGATTTACTCGTGAGAGGCGCCATCTGGATTGCTTTATCGAGCGGCATGGGTCCCTTGACCGTTGGGTTGACGCTGGTGTCCATTGGCACTTCTTTGCCGGAGCTACTGGTGACGCTAACCGCTGCGGATGGACACGCAGAAATGGGGATCGCCAACGTTTTGGGCAGCAACACTGCAAACGTACTCCTCATAATTGGCGTGGCAGCATCTATCAAGGCGATCAGAACCAAAACCCGCTGGCTTGAGCTCACCTACGTGTTGTTGCTGTCCGGCCTTGCTGCAATTCCATTTGTAGTTGGTGGTCGACTCGATCGCTGGATGGGCGGCGTCATGGTGGCCTGTCTCGCCATGTTCCTAATCCAGTTAATCGCACGGGAGCGAGCAGCTGGCTCGGGACTTGAGCAGGACCAGAGACCATCGCCCTCCGCGTCTAAATGGCTAATCAACCTGTTCCTGGTCACGGCGGGGTTCGCAATGCTGAAATATGGTGCAGATTGGCTAGTGGATGGTGCATCGCTAGTCGCTACGGACTTTGGCATGAGCGAACCTGTCATCGGAGCGACTGTTGTTGCGATTGGCACAAGCCTGCCAGAGCTAGCGACATCTCTTATCGCGGCTCTTCGCGGCCAACCGGAACTCTGCATTGGCAACGTAATCGGCAGCAACATCTTCAATATTGGCGCGGTGCTTGGCGGGGCTGCTCTTCTACATCCGTTCGAATTTGAAGCTGATGGACTGCTGATTACCACCTTGGTGACCGCCGGAGTTTCATGTCTCGTGTTGACAATTCTGCTGCGAAAACTTGGCGGTGTCCCACGTAGCGTTGGCCTACTTTTCATACTGGCCTACGCCGGCTTTACGGCTTACTCCGTGCTAGTCCAGCCAGGTGGGTAACACGTGGATTCACTAGCGTTTCTTCGCGCCAATGCGCCATGGTTGAACGCACCCGAGTTAGGCGTCTGCATAGTTGGGTCTCAAGCACTGGCCATCGCCTGCCGACATGCAGAAATCGTCGGCCCTAATCCAAGTGACCTCGACTTATCGTGGGCGCTTGATCACGAAGCGGGTCAAGCCCGTCTAAGACACCACGGAGTGCTTGCGCCGACGACCGTCGGCAACCAAGAACGTGGCACGATAGCGGCTAAAATCGGTGGCGATCGCATTGAGATCACCACATTCCGCTGCGGCGACCCGCAAGCCGACATGGCACAACGCATCACTGCCGACTTGTCTGAACGAGACATGACGATCGGTGCTATCGCCGTGCAACTGGCTAACGGCCGCATCTACGACCCTTTCCAAGGACTCAAACACTATCAAGAAGGTCTCATCGCACCTGTCGGCGATGCCGCACAGCGAGTAGGTGAGCATGGAATCCGATGGCTACGCTATTTCCGCAAAGCACATGAGTTTGGATTCCTGGTCGATAAGTCGATTCGTCGCCTTCGGCGCGTTCTCGAACCATCGATGCTGCTATCCCTACCAAAGGAAGCCATAGCCTTAGAGCTGCGCGCCGCGTTGACGAAGTCCAAGTCACCTGGTCGCTACCTGCAAGACCTACACGAAGTTGGCTTACTGCAGACCTTATCACCAACCCTAGATCGCCAGTTCGACGGGCGCCCAGCAGGTCCGCAGCGCTGGCATCCAGAGGTGTCACAAGCGCTACACATGATCCTTGCCCTTGAATGGGCTACCGCAAACACGCTGCACCTAGAAGAACGTGACCGCGCTGCTGTATTGCTAGCCGTCCTGTGTCACGACCTCGGCAAAGGCGACACCAAACCAGAGACATTCCCACATCATCATGGTCACGAGGCCGCTGGTGTTCCGCATGTCGAGCAACTCGCATCTGATTGGCCTGGCCTGATGGATCAGCGAACGACAACGCTCGCAAAACACGTCAGTGCCCTTCACCTTGATATACGACGGTTCCATGAGTTGCGCAGCACCACCCGCGCGCGACTTTACGAACGCTACTTTCGCAACAAGGACTATCCGATTGAGTTGTTTGCGACCGCCGTCGCGGCCGACTCAGGCGGCCGTTTAGGCTTTGGCGAGCAAGGTAAAATTGTCCGCCAGCAAGTCACAGACGACCTTGAGAGCCTCAGAGCGGCCTGCGCCTCAGTTGATGCCGGGGCATTGCGTACACTACACGAAAACGATCTCGACGCGTTCCGCTCTGCGCTGCACGCCGCGCATGCAAAGGCAATCGAAAGCCTTTGCCGCTAACAATGACTGCCTGACCTACGGCAGGACGACGGCGACAACATCGGTACGGCGCATGCTGCAAAGTCAGCAAATCAATCGAGATCGGACACCAGAACTCCAACATCAACGAAACTGCCCATTCGAACCATTCAGCTCAGCGCCTGAGTAGCTTACGCTAATGGCGACATGCCGAGTTCTTCGCACCATCACGATCGCCGTAAGCAGTTTCTCCAATCCATCGAATCACCAGTGCTGCTAATGGCTGGTGGCTGGATCTCCCGCAACTATCCGGCTAACTGGAATGCCTTTCGAGCCGACAGCACGTTTCTGTTCTTCTTTCCAGAGCCAGAGGCAAATGCCGCAGCGCTATTCGATCCTAAGGACAAATCCGTCACGCTATTTCTCGACGAGCGCACCAATGATGACGCTCTGTGGCACGGACCAACTCCGAGCTTTGCCGAAATGAAGCGTAAGCAAGGTGTCAAAAACATTGAAAAGCGCGCAGACCTAGAAGCTCTAGTACGGAAGAAGGTCGGCAACCGCAAATGCAAGACGATCGCGATCGCTGACCCCCGGGCAACCGCCGAAGCCAAAAGGATCACCGGCGACAAAGTCGACTTCTTCAATACCAAGAAGGTTGGAGACCCAAGCGTATTACTAGCTATCGCTGAGCTACGGAACCACCGCGCTCCCGAGGAGCTTCAGGAAATGCGCAAAGCTGCAGCGATCACGCGCGACGCTCACAAACTTGCGATGGCCAACAGCCGGGCAGGTGTTACGGAACAAGAACTCGTAGGCCACGTTGTCGGCACATTTGCGAAGCATGGCTGCGTTGAGGCTTATGGCACGATTCTGAGCGTGCGCGGCGAAGTCCTCCACAATCACGATCACAGCAATACGCTCAAAAACGGTGACTTGGTGCTGCTCGATGCCGGGGCCGAATTACCTAGTGGCTACTGCGGTGACGTAACTCGAACTTGGCCGGTCAACGGCAAGTTTTCGCCCATACAACGAGACATCTACGACATCGTGCTCGCGGCAGAAAAGGCATCGATCGAAATGATCAAGCCTGGCCAGCGATACCGAGACGTCCACATTGAATCTGCCCGCGTGATTGCCGACGGCATGTCACAACTCGGACTCATGAAGGGCAGTGCAGATGATCTAGTAGCGACGGGGGCCCACACGCTGTTTTTCCCACACGGTGTAGGCCATCTAATCGGCATCGATGTGCATGACATGGAAGGCTTCGGTGAAGTTGTCGCCTACCCCAACGGTCGCAAGCGCAGCAAAGACTTCGGCACCGCATTCTTACGCAACGACATAGACCTAGCTGCTGGCATGTGTGTCACCATTGAGCCAGGCATCTACTTTGTGCCAGCGATTCTTCACGATGCGAAGTTCCGTGCGCAATACAAAGGCCAAGTCGACTTCTCAAAGGTCGAACGCTTCCTAACGATGAACGCCAAACGTGGCTTTGGCGGCATCCGCATCGAGGACGACGTCCTCTGCACCAAGTCCGGGCATGAAGTCCTTTCTATCGAAGTTCCGAAAGAGCGTATAGCAATAGAATCGCTAGTTGGCAGCGCCTCCTAACTGATGCTATCCGCGCTTCTACGTTCGACAGGGCAGATGTTTAGCCCGCGGATTGCCGTAGTCATTGGCGCTTGCGTCATCCTCAGCATCTCCTGCTTTGTCGGCCTTTGGTATGGATTCGACCAAGCCATTCATTCCTGGCTACCAGAGGATGGAGGATGGATATCCTCCATAGCCGATATCGGCGGCCCAATCATAGCTGGCTTGCTGGCTTACTTTCTGTTTCCGATCGTCACGACATCGTTCCTAGCATTGTTCTTGGAGCGCATCGCCAAAACCGTTGAAGAACAGCACTATCCAAATCTACCTCCAGCTGCCGGGCTGCCATTCCTATCAAGTCTGCTGGTAACCGTGCGCTTCATTGCAACACTGATCGGCGCCAACGTGTTGCTCCTGGCCTTACTGCCATTCCCGCCGGTGTATGCAGCCGCTTGGCTAATCGTCAACGGATGGCTACTTGGCCGCGAGTATTTCGAACAAGTCGCAATGCGCCGTTTGAGCAGACGTAGCGCCGATCAATTGCGGAAGCATCGGGCGGGCAAGATATTGGCGACAGGCATCGTGCTAACCCTATTGCTGTCGATCCCGCTATTTGGCTTAGTCTTACCCGTGTTCGCGACTTGCGTGATGGTGCACCGATTCCACGAATGGCATCAAAGCGAACCAATTACCAACAACTGATTAGAACATTGCTTGACCAGATGGTGCAGCAATGCACAGGTTCTAGAGCCAAAGCTGATTGGCTGATCTTCAGCGGGTCAACCAAGCAAAGTCGGTATTGCCACCAGTGACGATCATGCCAATCCGCTTGCCACGAACCTGATCTGCGATCGTTCGAATCGAAGCTAGCGTGGTTGCGCCACTTGGTTCGACGACGATGTTCATTCGCTCCAAGAAGAAGCGTGCCGCAGCAACGATCTCGTCTTCCTCACAGGTGACCATCTCAACCTGGTGCTGCATCAACAACGCAAAGTTGGGCTCGCCAAGGCCTGTCATCAAACCGTCTGCCCAAGTCTTTGGCTTGCTCACCGCTGGTTGACGAATACCCGTCGCCATAGAACGAGCAGCGTCATCGACAGCCTTTGGTTCGGCACCGAGCATCCGAGCATCAGGTAACAAGGCACGGACAACCACGGATGAACCTCCGCACAAGCCGCCTCCTCCGACAGGAGCAATCACAATGTCGAGATCAGGTACTTGCTCCAGCATCTCAAGTGCTGCCGTCCCCTGGCCTGCAATCACTAATGGGTTTTCAAACGGATGAACTAACGCAGCGCCCGTCTCCAAACGCCACGCATCGCAAGTAGCCTGGCGTTCACTCTGCTTACAGAATCGAACCTCAGCGCCATAACCCTGCACCGCAGCCACCTTGACCTTCGGAGCGGTATCCGGCATCACGACATGACAGGGAATTCCGCGCGCGCGTGCTGCATATGCCAGCGCCGCCGCGTGATTGCCACTACTGTGAGTGACAACACCACGGGCCGCCTGATCATTGGTTAGCGACAGAACCGCGTTGCATGCGCCGCGCGCCTTAAATGCGCCAACCTTCTGCAGGTTCTCGCACTTGACGAACACGTGAGCATCGAGCTCTCGGTCAAGCGTTGCTGACGTCATCACAGGTGTGCAATGCACTTGGCCGCGGATGCGCTCCGCGGCCGCCTGAACATCGGCCAACTTGACCGCCACGCCTAGCCCGCCTGAACCTTCAACTTGCCGCTCTTACGCTCTACATCGAAGAGCTTGTTACCCAGCGGAACACCCTTCAACTTGAAGTCGACGGCATCGCCGATTGGATCATCTTGGATCTCGCCATAGCGAACTGCGAAGCCACAACCGATGCGGAAGATGTTATCGAGCATGAACGAGTTCAAGCTCAGATCGACGCCACGGTATCGCGAGCCGATGCCAAACTCAGGATGGAAGTGCTCGAGGCAGTTCGCCTCTTCACTGCCATCAAGGGCACCACTCATCATCGTGATCGTGCGCTTGAGCAAGTCGCCCGCGAGCTTGGCTGCCTTCTTGTTGCCACGCTCAGCCCAGTAGGTCAGACCCTCGAGGATGTGCGAGTTGACAACCGGCCAAGTGCGACCGTTCCAAGGCGAACCCTTACGGGTCCCCTTCCAGCGACCGGATCCATCAAACGTCGAATCACTCATCGAGATGCTCGGCACTGGATACTTAGCCCAGAACTCATCGCGGCTCGACAGAAGGTCCAGCATCCGATCAACCTGCTTCTGGTTCGGGATGTCTGTTGCGAGCGGGTAGAAGCCAACGGCAGCGCGAACATTCGTCTTCCGACGGCTTACTGGATCAAGATCCATAAAGAGGCCGGACTTCTCGTCCCACATCTTCTTGCGCACGGTCTCGAGGATCACCTCGATCTCCGCCTGGAAGCGATTAGCCATCGCCTTCTCTTGGATCTCTTCGGCTACCGCATAGAGCCACTTAACCATCCGGTAACGGAACACCGAAGCATCGATGCCCTTCAAGCGGAACTGCTCAGTAAACTCAACCGCACGGTCGGCCTTGCTGTCGATGACCGTGTAGCGACGGGAAAACTCCTGACCGGATTCAAAGTGGTTGACGATATCCGTCAAACCACTGCCTTCAGGGTCACGGTTGTTACCAACCCATTTCACGTAGCGCTGCATCGCCATCAAGACAGCCTTCTTGGTTGCCTTGTCGCTATGCATCGAGTCGAGCGCCTCAAAGCCACCACCCCAGTCGGCGTGGTAGAAGTCGCTTGAATCAGTACCGCTCATGTAGACGCGGCCCGGCACTTGCCCGTTATGAAGCAAGTTGTCGAAGAAGACCTTTAGGCATCCGCGCGAGTAGCTTGGATCCTGCAGCCAGCGCGACTCGCGCATGATTGCTGGAGCGCTGAAACTAGTCGGCACGTGGGCTGCACCGTTGCCTTCGCAAATGGCAGCGGATGAATACAGGCCTGCACCCTGCTGCTGACGCAAAAGGTAGAGCAGTTCGAAGCGGTGCTTGACTACGCGCTCAATCGCTTTGTCTTCACACTCGAACTTCGGAACACTCGCCCAGTAGGCCTTATAACCGTTCTCGTCCTTAATGTCGGGACGACGTGCACGGTAGTTAACTCCCTTACCCTTGAAGCCAACCTTGACCTCGAAGCGATGCTCTGCACTGCCACCGCCCTTGAGCGTTACTGGGCGGAACAAGCCCGCGTAAACGCGCGAGCCAGCAATGATCGGGCTTGGCTTCTCGACAGGGCGCTTAGCGCGCGGCGTCGGCAAAGCACCCATGTCAAACCAAGGCGTCTCCTCGAAGTTAGGCAAATCACTGCCACCTTCGCAGAAGAAGGCCTGCAAGCATCGCGCGCCCTTGCTGTCTGGGCTCGAGAAGTGCATATCGGTCGGCACCAGCGGGTGGGCCGGATCGCCAATCGCACGACGAATGCGGAAGCTGTCGCCCTCCAAGGAAACGGGTTCCCCTTCCGGATCTGTCGTTCTCCACATGACAACGTGAAGATCGACCTCATCGCTGCCACCATTCGCCAACACCAACTCCGAGACCAAACGGTCGTCTTGAGTGATGAACCTCGTCTCCGTGATGGTGATCTTGCCAGCCACATGAGTGAGGACAGCTTTGCCGTCGACCATCTCAAATGACTTGCAAACCGTGTCCATCACGCGCTTCTCATTGAGGAACGTGAGGAAGTAAACGGAGGGAACTACCGCGCTCGAAATGCAGGTTTCGTCTGCGAAACCGGGCGCTGTGATCCGCTGCGGGTAACGTGGTGCGAAAAGGCAATAGCCTCCCCCCGCCAACGCAATCTTTTTCGGCAGATTAACGACACCAGCGTCCGCTCCGGAGGCTGAAGAGCCTGCGGTCTTGGACTTCTTCGTTTTCTTGGCCGAACTCTTTTTCTTCGCGGCTGCCATTGGCAAGTCTTTTATTGAAAGTCGCTTACGTCACCTAAATTGATTGGTAAAACGACCAGCTCACTACGGTGAAACCGGACGTAAACCAAACAGGCGAACGCATATTGATGGCTCCCCGCTAGCAGTCAAGGGCAAACCTGCTGCATAAAGAGGTCGAGCAGAGCCAACTGGCCCCCGCCAGCTACGACAGCGCCGGAATGAGCCGCCACGAGACTCTGTTACCAGCCCCAAGATCCACCTCCAAGCGGCCACCAGATCCCACTGCCGCTGACTCACCGGCCGGCACAGATTCTGATATCGCCCCCCCACCGCTGACGAGGCTGCGTATCCGGCCCTGTAGGCGCACGTATTGAGCCTCTAAGGAAGCCGAAGGTCAGCCCCCTACATCATCGCGACTGACTGAATCACGCTTTGGCAGCAGCACGCAGGCGATCTAAGACCGACGTCAGTTCTTCGGGCATCGGGTCGTCGACGACGAGTCGCTGCCCATTGGTAGGATGGGCCATTTCGACACGCTGCAAATGCAAGAACAAGCGATCCAGACCATATAGCTTGCGAAACGTTGCGTTGATACGCCCCTTGCCGTGGGTCGTATCACCAATCACGTGACGGCCACAGTGATTCGCGTGCCTTCGGATTTGGTGATACCTGCCCGTGAAAATGCGGCAACGCACCAATGCACACCTAGAAAAGGTCTCGAGAACCTGAAAGTCAGTACGTGACTCTCGTGCAATGTCTTTCTCGTCAGATAGCGGACGATTCATCGTCCAAGACTCACCGTCAATCTTGTTGCTACCCGGATAGCGCATCAACGCCATGTAGTCCTTGTGAGCATCTGGGGCCGAAAGGCTCTTCTGTAGCGCCGCAGCGTTTTCCGACGAGAATCCAAAGAATAGGATCCCTGACGTTGCTCGATCCAAACGGTGAAACGGATAGACGTATTGACCAACCTGGTCGCGAACGAGTTGCAGTGCCGCGTGCGCATCTGGGTAGTTCTTGTCCCGGTGCACCAACAGCCCAGAAGGCTTGCTAACCACGACAAAGCTCTCTTCCTGACGCAGGATAGGTAGCGGCGGAGGTGGATCCAGCTGAGCAGGATCGTCATTTGAAACATCAGACGGGTCAGTCATGAGAGATCCCCAGTGAAAACGATTACCTACACCAAGAACAACCACGATCGCGACAACCGCATCAGCAGGACATACTAGTTGTTGTGAACGTATGGAACTTCCTAGCTGATGCAGCTGCAAACTCGCCCGATCACTGCGCCCTACGTCAAACAGGCAACTGCACAGAGCTGACGTATAGAGAAACTGCCCACCGCGCCCTAGCAGTTGCCGCCCAGCTTCGCCAAAACGGTGTGCAACCTGGCGACCGCGTCGGTTGCCTGATGCACAACGATATAGACCACCTGCTCGCCTACTTCGGCATCGCCGCAGCAGGAGCAATTCTGGTATCGCTCAACACCCGACTTAACAAACAGGAGCAAGACGACATTCTGCAGCACGCGGAAGCCAAAATACTGCTGCACGACTCAGCCCAAACGATTCGCGCTCGAGAACTAGAAATTCCAGCTGACGTAATCACAAAAGCAACTACCAGCAACTTCACACCAACGCTCGCCGACAAGAGCGAACCTGCGCAGCTCTATTACACAAGCGGCACCACAGGGTCACCTAAGGGAGTTGTGCTGACACACGAAAATGTGTGCACGCATGCACTGGCTGCTGTTAAAGAGCTAGGTCTCAATAACACTGATACGTGGGCACATATCGCCCCGATGTTCCACCTAGCAGATGCATGGGCCACGTTTGCCATCACGGCAGTGCACGGCTGCCATGTTTTCTTGCCCCAATTCACGCCGCAGTCAGCACTCGACCTATTGCGCGATGAACGCGTGACCATCACGAATCTGATACCGACCATGGTTAATTTAATGGTCAAAGAACCTGATGCCGCGGATCGCGAATATTCGCTACGGGTCATGCTTAGCGGCGGGGCCCCCATCGCACCCGAAGTTGTCAACCGCATCCTCGAAACGTTCTCTTGCGATTACGTGCAGACCTATGGCATGACAGAAACGAGCCCCTACCTAACCCTTAGCCTACTCACCCCTGAACTCCTTCAGCTACCTCTAGAGCAACAGCTATTCTGGAAGTGTAAGACTGGTCGTGCGTTTCACGGCATCGAGCTGCAAGTCGTCGATGACCACGGTGACGCAGTGGCAAACGATGATAAAGCAATCGGAGAAATCCGAGTGCGTGGCAAGACCGTTACACCCGGTTACTGGCGTAACCCAGCAGCAACAAAAGCTGCATTTGACGACGACCAGTTCCTAATGACTGGAGACCTAGCAACCATTGACACGTACGGCTTTGTCAACATCGTCGATCGCAAGAAAGACGTCATCAAAACTGGCGGTGAGTCTGTCTACTCACCCGAAGTAGAGCACACTCTCTACGAGCACCCTGCCATCCTTGAATGCGCCGTATTCGGCCGTTCCGACGAACATTGGGGCGAACGCGTCGTGGCTGCCGTGGTGCTACGCCCAGGGCTAACAGCAAAGCCAGATGAGTTAATCGAGTTTTGTCGCGAACGCATCGCCGGATACAAGACGCCTAAGCAGGTTGTATTTATGCAATCGCTACCGCGAACCGGCTCAGGCAAAGTCCAAAAACGATCTCTGCGTGACATGACATGATTCCCACCCGAAGCTCGTCGCACGCTTCATAACCGAGGGAATCTAACTCTCACTACGACTGTATAAGCCGACAAATTACGGCCGGCGCAGCACCACGATCCGATTTGTATTGGTGCCAGCCTTGTTGTTATCAATCCCCCAACAGTTTGCTGTCTTCGTAAAGTTCTGTGCGTTGATCATCACCAACTCAGGCACAAACCCGATCTTGACCGCCACCGGCAACACAGCCTCTTCTAAACGCACCTTGCCTTTCTTCACCTCACCGACTTCAAACGCAACATAGCCGCCAGGCCGGACCACTCGATACAACTCCAGGAATGTCTCGGACATCGCCTCCTGCCACGCAACAACCGTGCGTGCCATAGTGATCGGAACCTGTTTCGCATCGATGCCACAGAACCAACAGCGAAGCCAATTGTCCGTAGCTTACTGAACAACATCTAAGAAAGGTGGCGAGGTCACGACTAGCTGCACCGACTGGTCGTGCAAATCCGGCATCGCGGCCGCCACACCCGTCATCAACTTCGCTTGGTTCGCGTAGTCCTGTTGCTGCCCCATCAACGGCCGGACGTCTTGAAGCAACGCCTGTGACTTCTTCTTTAGAATCGCGCCAATGTCACGTTCTGGCGGCACCTGATCACGTTTCACATTGATACGACGCTGACCATCGAGCGAGGTCGCCTGGTTGGGCGGCAACGTATAGACCGAAAAGAAGCCACTTGAGTGCCCCGTCAAACGATTGACACAAACCATGCGTAACCAATCGTCGACTTGGTCAAGTTCACCCGATTCATCACGGCGTATGAAGTAGGCGCGCAGTGCATACAGCGCTCGTAATGTCTCGGGATGAAAGAACGTTAGCAAGTCGTCGTCAATCGGCCCCGACCACCACAAATCAAGTGCGTCGATACGCTCGAACACAGCAGATAATTCAGGGGGCTGCAATCGAGGCCGCACCAACATCGACGACAGCGGATTGACATCGTTGCCGCAGGGCACTCGTGACCGCAGGGAAGCTTCCAGCGCCGTCGTGCCTCGACCCATGAAAGGATCTAAAACTAGGTCACCAGGTTTGCTCAATCGCTCAATAAAGAACGCCGGCAGCGACGGCTTAAAACATGCCCGGTAACTGACCTCATGCAAGCTGTGGCCTTCGCGCTGCGCCGAAGTCCAAAACTCATTAGTAAACATCTCGACGCGCAATCCATCGATTTCAAGATGCGCGCAAAGCGAGTCGGTGCCGAACGCATCAAACGAACGCAATTCATCGGCAAGACAACCAGGCTTTGACTTAGACGAGATCTCGGTCACAGAACAAATCACAACGCGCCCAGCACAACCGCGCAACCGACATCCCAAACAGATGTCGCCAACAAGGCTATCCCGCGCCTAAAATCGGCGTAATAATGGGCCAAAACGACATTCTGAACGACAGAAACAGCTCGCACTCTGTTGCGTAATCACAAACGGAACACATGCGAGCGATACTCCAGCCACTACCCTGACCTAATGCTCTTCGACTGGCTTTTCCGCCCTAGCAGGCAAGAGGCGCGCAAAGAACTCATCGCGCAGCCGTTCCCGGATGCCTGGCTACCATTCTTACAGCGCATGCCATTTTACCGGGCGCTAGATGAACGAGGTCAACAGCGGATCCGCGATGATCTTCGCGTCCTAATCGAAGAAAAAGACTGGGAAGGCTGCGGCGGGATCAAAATCAGTGATGAAATCCAAGTTGTCATCGCTGCCCAGGCAAGCCTTCTCCTACTCAATATTGAGCACGAGTACTACAAACACGTCGAGTCTATTCTCGTCTACCCGAGTGCCTACAAAACGGCTCCATCCCGTGATGCAACCGGTATCGTACGAGAAGGTCAGGCCAACCTAGGCGAAGCGTGGCGACGTGGCCCAATCGTGTTGTCATGGGATGCCACAATGCACGGCGCGCATGACCCGAAAGACGGCCACAACCTAGTGCTTCACGAATTTGCCCACAAACTCGACATGCTCGACGGCCTTGCCGATGGCACGCCCCCACTTGAGAACTCAGACCAACTGGGCAAATGGGTCAAAGTAATGAGCAAAGAGTTTCAAAAGCTCCGCGACGCCACCCAAACGGGGAGAGCGACGGTAATGGATACCTATGGCGCCACGAACCCAGCTGAGTTCTTTGCCGTGGCGACGGAATGCTTTTTTGAGAAATCACGCAAGCTGAAACAGCGCCACCCATCGGTCTACTCGTGCTTAAAAGACTACTATCACCAAGACCCCGCCATTCGCGCCTAGACAGCCCCACCGAAGCGAATCAGGCCTCATCGAGAGCAAAGTGGTTAGGCCATCGTCAATTCAGCAGCGATCGCTAGATATTCGGCTCGAATCTCGCCGATTGCCATCGGTCGCCCCGCCCTGCGATACCAATATTCTGCATTACGATGATCGCCTTCCTCACGATGGAGCGCCGCATGCACCCAGGAACACTCGACCGTATTGCCTTGCACCTGACCGTGGGCTGCCTGCCATTCACCACGGAGCGCATACCAAACCCCCAAAAGTGGACCAGTAAGCTCTGATGGCGCCTCAGCAGCGCTGAGACTGGCCACAAATTCATCCAGCTTCACATCGGACTGCATCCAAGACATGTAAGGCCATAGCCATAGCGCGCTGCAACCGTAAGATCGTAGACCTTCACATGTCGATTCGCCGAGAAGGGCCTGTCACCCAACGTCTCCTGCAACTGCTGCGCACGCATCCCGGCCCGGATGCTGCTCGCTGTGGTTCGCTAGATGCTCCCATCACTCCGCACGCGTCGATGTCGCGCCGTCAAGCGGTTGCGATTTTCGAAGCTGCTATCCAATCGCGCCTGCAAGACCTGCTGTCGCGGGAACTGAAGGACAAAGGCATCAGCTACTACACCATTGGTAGCTCAGGCCACGAAGCCAACGCGATAGCTGGCGACTTACTGCGTGCCACCGACACCGCTTTTCTACATTACCGTAGCGGCGGATTCATGGCAGCGCGGTTGCGCAAAGGCCACGGCGAGACTCCGTTCTTTGATGCGATGTTAAGCTTCTGCGCCTCGGCAGAAGACCCTATCAGTGGTGGCCGTCACAAGGTCTTCGGTTCCGCCAGCATGCACGTGCTGCCACAGACTAGCACGATCGCCAGCCACCTACCGAAGGCGATTGGCTTCGCTATCGCACTACAGCGCTTGGAGCGCCAAGGCATTCAGCCGTCGAACAATGTGCCGCACGATTCTGTTGTCTACTGCAGTTTCGGCGACGCTTCGATGAATCATGCGACAGCACAAGCTGGCATACATGCTGCGGGTGCAGCGGTAATGCATAAGCAGCCTTGCCCGATCTTGTTTGCATGCGAAGACAACGGGCTCGGCATATCTGTGCGCACGCCAAACGACTACGTCGAGCAGATGATGAAGGACCGGCCAGGCATACGGTACTTCGCATGCGACAGCCAAGACTTCCCCGGCGTCTGGGCAACTACGCAACGAGCTATCGAATACGTCCGTACCCAACGCAAGCCTGCATTTCTACACACTAAGACTGTGCGGCTAATGGGCCATGCTGGTTCAGATGTCGAAACCAACTACATGCTGCCGGAGCATATCGAAGCGAACGAATCGCGCGATCCACTACTGGCCTTCGTAGATCTACTACTGTCAACAGGCGCTATTTCGCGCGACGAACTTCTTAATCTCTACAGCGACACCGACAAACGACTTCGCCGTGCAGCTGACGAAGCTGCATCCCGGCGTAAGCTAACCAGTGCGGCAGAAATCATGTCGCCGTTGAAACTGCCAACCAACGATCAGTGCACTATTCGAGTAGCCTCACGCAAGCAACGCCTAGAAGCCTTTGGCGGCAAGCTACCCGAAGACGACTCCCGTCCACGGCACCTCGCCTACCATATCCCACAGGCGCTGACCGACATCTTCGCAGCCTATCCGCAAGCGCTGTTGTTCGGCGAAGATGTCGCGCGTAAAGGCGGCGTCTACAATGCAACCAAAGGCATGCACAAGCGATTTGGTGGCGGTCGCGTGTTCAACACAATCCTAGACGAGACGACAATCTTAGGCCTCGCGCAGGGCATGGCTCAAGCCGGCTGCTTGCCGTTCCCAGAGATCCAATACCTTGCCTACCTACACAACGCGATCGACCAGATCCGCGGTGAGGCGGCTTCACTGCAATTCTTTAGCACGGGTCAATCTCTGCCCGACCTGCCACAACAGTTCACCAGCTACGCCAACCCAATGGTCATGCGGATGGCAGGGCTTGCTTACCAGAAAGGGTTTGGTGGACACTTCCACAACGACAACTCTATCGGTGCCTTACTCGACATCCCCGGCATCGTGCTTGGTATTCCGACACGCGCCGATGATGCCGTCACGATGCTGCGCACCATGACTGCCGCAGCACACGATCACGGCAAGGTTTGTATATTCCTAGAACCCATCGCGCTCTACATGCAGAAGGAGTTGCATGAAGCCAATGATGACGAATGGCAATTTGCCTATCCGCCTCCAGACGAAACCATGGCGTTTGGCGAAGGCCGTTGCTACGACGCTACTGACGATGATCAACTGACCATTGTCACCTTCGGTAATGGCGTCTGGATGAGCCTACGCGTTGCTAAAAGGCTGCGAGCACAAGGTATCAAAGCACGCGTTTTTGACCTGCGCTGGCTGATGCCACTTCCTATTGATCAAATCAAAGAGCACGTGCGCGCGACTGGTCGCTGCCTGATCGTCGACGAGTGTCGCACCAACGGTGGTGGCCCGAGTCCAATGATCATGGCCGACCTGTGCCAAGATCCAGAACTTCACCACTGCGTATTGCGTCGCGTCGCTGCAGCTGACAGCTACGTGCCTCTAGCCGCTGCTGCCAACCTGGTATTGGTTCAAGAGCCCGACATCGAGCGTGCTGCGCTAGCAATCTGCGACCAGGGGGTAAAACGATGAGTAAGCCAACCGCAGTTTTGTTCTGCCCTGGTCGTGGGTCCTACACTAAGTCCGAACTTGGCTTTCTGGGTCGCACCGTGCAACCGGGGCCGGTAGCCGAAGCGCTGGATGCCTCGAACCGCTCTCGTAGCGATCAAAACAGACCAACCCTGACCGAAGTAGATGCCGCCGAAAAGTTTCGTCCAAGCATGCACCTCGATGGGCAGAACGCCGCTGAGCTGATTTATTTCGGCACAATGGCACACGTTCAACAATTGCGTGAGCGCTACGAAATCATCGCCATCGCTGGCAACTCGCTCGGCTGGTATACGGCATTGCCTGCTAGTGGCGCCCTAGATCCAACCAGCGGTTGGCGCCTGGTGTCGACCATGGCGTCACTGCAGAAGCAGATTAAGGGCGGCCAAGTCTTAATGACGACTGTTGACGAAAACTGGCAGCCAAATATGGCGCTACGCGTCGCGATCCAAGCCACTGTGCAAGCACTACAAGATCGCGGGCCTGAGTTCTTCGTCGACTACAGCATCCGACTAGGTGGACACGAAGTCCTTGCCGGCACCGAAATGGGCATTCGCGAACTACTAGTACGTCTTCCCAAGGTGACCATCGGAGACCGCGACTTCCCGTTTCGCTTGGCTGGCCATGGCCCGTTCCACACGTCATTATGCCAACAAACCTCAAGCCAGGCAGCGGCGACGCTCAATGACCTACCGGTCAAGATGCCCAACTGTCACCTAATCGATGGCTATGGCAATGTGCACTCACCGTGGTCAACAGACCCGCGAGAACTTCTCCGCTATACGCTGCACGATCAGGTGCTGCACACATTTGACTTCTCAGCAAGCGTCCGCACAGCGATGCGCGAGTTCCAGCCGGATGTGCTGCTTTGCGCCGGCCCTGGCGCATCTCTACGGGCACCAATAGGCCACTGCGTCCTCTTAGAAGGCTGGCGGTCTACTCGCAATAAGGAGGCTTTGTTTCACTCCAGCCTGATTGCAACTGACTAGGTCGGATAGCTGACCTAAGAGCACGGACCCCAACGGTCACCGCCTGCTCCTCAAGGAGTCAGTGGTAGCCTAGCTACCAATCGTAAAACTGATCGCTGAGCCCAACTTGAATGGCTCATTGATGGTCGCGCCACCGCCTTGAATGGCGAAGGAAGCGCCTACCAGCTGGCTCAACGCAGGAACCGCAATCATCACATCGAGGCGATTGCCAACGATGAGCGTCTCAACAAGTGGAACTGCCGAGGACGGATCGAGCAGCAAAGAGCCGACCGACGTCTGCGTTGGTAAGGCCACGCTGCTGGCGACGATCAAACCAGCAAAGCCAGCCTCTGCAGCTATCGAGATGCGTGTCTGCGATCCCACTCGAAGATCACCATCCGACCAAGTCTGCGGGACAACCATCTGCCTATCTACGCTGACCAGATGCGGCTCACTGAGCCCATCAACACCAAGAACGGTCTCCAAACCTGATGCTTTGCCGTTCAAGAACTGGCCAAAGAAACCACTGACGATCTGGAGGCTGCGATCAAAAATTGCCGGGTTTACCTGTCCAAGCCCCACCAAGTTCATGTGCGTAGCGACAGAGTCCATTTTGTAATGGAACTTCAACCCAGCAACCGGAACTAGCGAGTTGTAGTATGGGATTGCATGCAGGTAAGGCGGGGTCAATGTGTCCCCCATAGCTGAAACCAAGCCAATCGGAACGGTAACAACCGTATTGGCAACCGCCAGGGAAGGGTCAACCGGCGCAATGCCTAGGGCACACTTGTAGCCAGGGTTCTTGGAAGGAGCTGAAGGTGACTCGTTGAGCACTAATGCAAGGACTGCACCACCCATTGAGTGACCCATCAGACCAACCTTGGACATGTTCATGGTGCCCTGGAAGAAGGCTCCCTCGGTCGACGTGGCCGTGTTCATCGCGCCGAACAGAGCTTTAGCGTCCTCTTCCATCAAGGCATAGCTATGCCGTGCCGTGTTCATCATCACTGCGACAATGCCCATGGAGGCCAACGCCCTGCCAATGCGGTAGTAGTCAGACCCCAACTTGCCCCAACCGTGAAGGAACACCACGACAGGATGGCCACCCGCCGATGGCATGACTGGGGCATTCAACCCTGAGCAAATCGCTGGGTAGTAAATATCAGCGTCCAGCGAAGCACTGCCCGCACCGTAGTTGTTTGGCCAGGACACGCTGGCGTCGCCAACGTGACTGCATTGCCCAACAGCAACACCTGCAAGAAATGACCATAGGATTGCGGAAAGCACCAAGTTTCGCATGCGACTAGACCTGAGACGAAAGTCACTGAAAGGAGAGTTGGAGCAATCTACACTGCGAGCAATTAATCCCCCAAGATCATCTGACGGTACCGTCGAACTCCGCATCCGCGGGGGTATAAGCATTAGCTGACAACCGCAAAAAGAACTTACGCAGCAGCGATAGCCATATCGAGCCAGACATCGCCCAAAGGCTTCTAAACTAGCAATTGCGCACAACCGCAGGGGCAACCGTATCCTCTGGTGTCACACCTAATTGCAGACAGCACCAACTCACTATGGGTCGATTGCTCTGCCTAGAAGCGATCATCATCACGTCGTCCGATTGATATTGATCGTCAGATCCAAGCCAATTGATCCTGCAAATGCCTCACGATGAGCGCATGGAGGATACATAAAAAATACCTCCTAATCGATGAGGCTATCTCAACGAACAACGCACCTAGCAACAGACACAACCTCCGGCGACTTTGATGCTCGGTCGTAGTAACCCACGAAGCGCACCGCCTCCTCCGCCTCTACCTCTCGAAGCGCATCAACCCACACCGGCGGCACCGACTGATAGTGCAATGTCGCGACCACCACACACTCGCCACGGACCCCAGAAGGAAGCCGAATACGGCATCCAACACGATCACCTCCGGCAACGAAGTCAGCGTCACCATCAACCCCAACGGGCGC
>CBFIIO010000002.1:207026-259821 GCA_965662465.1 Planctomycetota bacterium
GTTGCCTTGATATGGGGACCTGCCATATCAAAGCCACGAGGCAACAGTCGCGAGTCCTTACGACGCTCAACCATCTGAGTCAGATACGTCGTTGGCTGATGGTCTGGACCATTAGCGACCATCTCGTAGATGACTACGTCTGACGGCTTCTCAATAGTCATCACATGCGGCACACGCAGCGAATCTTCTAAACCAAGGATCCGCCCATCGTCATCAAATGCACCGCTCGCAAAAACTACCTGATCACCAAGCATAACCTCGACTTTTAACCACGCCCGACGCGCTGGGTAACCGGTCGGAAACTTGTGACCCGTCAAGTTCTCGATACGGACACCAAACTCCAACACATCATCCTTTCGGACGGTTTCCGAAATGGTCAACCGCGCCGTCTTTTGTGCAAGCTGAACGCGGGTTGCTTTGGCCATCTCCCTGAGTTGCTCATTCTCAGCCTCTACGTAAAGGTCATCACGGTGCTCACGGAGCATGTCGAGCATGAAGGCATTGCCGCCTATGAAAGCGTGACTCCGGTAACCCTCGCGTTCGGGGATACGAAAATCGAAACCCATTGGTGATCGGGCAATGCGCGTCTGAGGCAACTCAGCCATGTGACATTGCTGACAAGTACGCGTTTTCTCAGGGTCTGCATCCTCGCGCTCGTCGCTAAACTCACTATTCCGCCACTCTAGATAGGGGGTCTGCTCCGGGAAGGGCGTGCCGTGATGCTCGGTAACCAACGTGTGACAAGTCGCACACAAAGAAGCAGCGTGTATGTGCTTGCCTTGCATTGGCGTGTAGTTCAGCTGACCGCGCATGGGCCCAGTCTCGACATCGGCATACGGACCAAAGATCGAACGATCATCGCTAAAATTAGGCTTTCCCGAGAACGTGCTCTGCGTGCCAAGACCTTCTGCGGAGATCATATGACAGACTGTGCATGACACTCCATCGTCAGCGGCCATGTCATCTACAGCCTTCGCTAAACGTGGCGGCGGCTCACCATTAAGCACGGCATCGTGATGCGTCATAGGTACATGGCATCGCAAGCACAATTCCTGGATCGCCTCGCCAGCCGAAGCAGTCTCCTTCATTAATTGCGCCCTGAAATAAGGGTCGCGGAATGAGTTAGCCATCATCGTTGCCTGCCACGTGTAGTAGGGCGACACGTCTTCACCATCTTTACTGGTCATCGCCGTGGCTCCAGGCGCTGCTATGTGACACACGGCGCAAGCGGTCGATATTGTGAAATGCTTATCGCGGGAATCGTGAGACACCACGACCTGCACCGAATGCAGAGTGCAGAACGCGATTGCAACCGTAGCAATTGTGCAAGGAAGGCGCAGAAACATGACCCAAGACTCTAGCGGCTGACGAGGTCATGCAACGCCCTTCGCTGAGAAGTGGTTAGTAACAAACCAACCTGCACGCTGTAATCCGACACCTGAGACTACGGTAGGATCCGCTATTTCATGCCCACCAGCGAACGTTTCTCACTCTAGAAGGAGGCAAGCTAGGACGGCTTTCGAAAAAATCGTAGTGACTGAATAGGTGATGTTTCGCCCACCGAAATGTAGTGGGTAGAAGGCAAGCAGCAGCCACAAAGCCCCACCAGAGGCACCTAGATCAATATCCCGAGACGCTCTTTTCCGACGCAAACATCTACTCTAGCTGACGGCGGGTCACACAACAGACAACTCGCGATACGCAATCAAGCCTCGAGGTGCTTAGCATTCTGACGTGCCTCGATACTCAGAAGACCACAACCGCCAACAACGTGACCGCCGATCGGGACACCTTCATCGTCGATCCCGACAACCATCACCAGGCGACCAGACGTTCGAATGCATTCACTTTGGGACCTGTGGCGGTTGTTCACTTCTAGAGCAACCAATCGCATGGCAGCTCCACGACAAGGTTTCAAGGGTTGAGGAGCTACTAGCAGACGTCTTAGGCGGCATTCGCGTTGACTACGAACTGCCGGAACGACCACAACGCTACTTTCGGTCACGATTGCTATACCCGGTAAAGCAAGACACAGATCGGCAGGCAGTATTGGGGATCTTCGAATATCGAAGTCATCACGTCATTGAGATTGAAGAGTGCCAAACGCAGGATCGCTGGCTGACTGAACTTGGTCGAGAAGTTCAAGTGATCCTGCGCCAACTCAAGATTGAGGGCTATCACCCAAACAGGCGCAGAGGTATCGCTAAAGCATTCTGGGCAAGGCTAGCCAGCGGCACAGGCGAAGTGCTTGCTGGCTTAGTCACACGGCCCGGTGAATTCCATGACGGCCAGGAGTTTGCAACGATGCTAACTGCCGCCGCCAAGAAGATCCCGAACCCCGGTCGACCGCGAGAACTAGTGGGCGTCGTCCACTCAATCAGCGACCGCACGGACGACTTCATGCTCGGCGATCGCCACCTGCCGCTGCGTGGCAGGGACTACGTCGTTGATCGTCGCGACGGCCTATCGTTCCGCGTCAGTGCAGGCAGCTTCTACCAAATACACTCCGGTGCTGGAGCACTACTGTATCACCCGGCGATTGCGCTGTGCGGCGATGTTGCCGGCAAGACTGTGATCGATGGATATGGTGGAGTGGGTGCATTTGGCCTTCGCCTCGCCAAATTAGGAGCTGAGGACGTCCTCGTCGTCGAAGACAACGCCTCGTCGTGTCGCGATGCCGAACACAACGCAATCGAAAACAAGTTGCCGCAGATCAAGGTTCAGCGCTCACCGTTTACCAAGGCGGCGCTGCCAAAAAACGTCGACGTAATGGTTGTCGATCCACCGAGGTCAGGATTGCAACGCGTGGGTGTAGACAAGGTGCTCGCGGCTCAACCGAAGCTATTGGTCTACGTCGCATGCTCCGCCGAACCAATGGCCATGGATCTCAAGACGCTGACAGCAAACGGCTATGAACTGACCGCGCTCCGCCTCTGCGACTTGTTTCCGCATACGGACCACGTCGAACTAGTGGCCAAACTGGTCAGAAAGGCCTAGCAAGCTTGGTGGACCTGCTAAAAAGTAGCCCTAGCCGCAATCGGTGCAATTAAGCACTTGAGCAAGCGAGCCTTTCAGCGACTACCGGCGAATCCAAGGCACTCGATGCAAATCCATCTGCGCCTACGACCTTCCAGAGGTCGTCAACCAAGTTGAATGGCTGACCGCCGACCAAGATAGGCACATTGGCTGTCAGCGGATGGGAACGCAAGGTAGCGATCAGATCGGCAGTTTGCCGCACGTACAAGACAATGTTGACCGACAAAGCGATTACGTCACAACCGAAATCGCGCACAGCTTCAGCAATCGCGATCACGGGAGTGTTCGACCCAAGGCCAATCACTGACCAGCCCTGTGATTCAAAAGCTTGTGAGACCAACTGAATCCCAATGGAATGCGTCTCGTTATTGACGTTTGCAGTGATCACCCGTCGACCACTAGCGGTGGCACGATCAGACTTTGATCTCATCATCGCCAACAATGAAGTCACGATGCCCGTGCAGTAGTGCTCCTCGGCGATCGTGGTTTCTCCCATTTGCCACATTCGCCCCATTTCCACCTGCACACGCTGCAAAACGTGCTTGTGTAAATCGGTGATTGTGGCACCACCGGCAAAGGCTTCCATCACTAGGTCAAACGCATCAGTCTCACGCGACTCGAGCACTGCAAGTAGGAACTTGCGCGCAAGATCGACATAAGGTGCGTCGCCCTCGAGGTAGCTTGATACTTCCGAAGGCGCAGCCAAAAATTGCGATATCCCAGACTTCATCATCGCCGACGCTAGCGACGCAGGCCCTTCGGGCAGGCGGTCTTCGAGTTCTTCAACCATGCATTCTAGGTTGATGCGTAGCGCGTTCGCAGAAATACCGCGTGATGCATTCCAGACCTTCAACCAAGCAAGGTGATCAGTGAACAAGATCACTCGATTGCACGCCAACGCTTGCGCTAGATGGCACAGCCTCAACTCGGTCTCGCGAATCAACTCATCTAAGGCAGGGCCACTTGCAGGGACCATTCCAGGGTCCAAAGCGGACTGCCGATCCATCACTCCAGCGGCCAACACCTTGGCAGATGACGAGATCATCGTCGCAGCAAACGAACCTTCCTGATGCATGGAATTACTAAAGAGGTTTTGCTTGGCGAACCACTTGCTCGCGGCCAGAAACAACTACTCCACCAGGAGCCTCAACAGTAACAACGAAGGCCTGGGCCTTGTGGACCGTGATTTTAGGTGAGATGGAAATCACAGTCTCTCCATCTCGTGCCTCGATATCAAAAACGCCGCCGTCCACTGGGAACGCTGCGTCACGCTCTGAATCGAAGATCCATAGCTGGTATTGCCGCTCTGAGGGATCGTTGACCGGCAGACCAACGAAACGCATGGTGCCACGCTGCGCGCTGCCGTCCCAAACAATGTCACCCACTGAGCCGCTACCGGACCAATCCCAAACTGCCGCATTGCCTTGGTTGATTAGCGATTGCCGTACTTCTGCAGCCGATTGCACCTCTCCGTCGCGAGCGATGCCGCTGTCCATCCAAACAAATACCGCCAGCATCAACAGTGCAGCTACGCAGAGGATGTTCGTGTAGCTGAGGCGAGGCGCCGCTACCAACTGCGGCTTAGGCGTCGGCCTCGGGAGTGGCGCGTCGGCCCTCAGTCTAGACATCAAAGCAGGGGACGGAGGAGGAACCTGCTGTTGCTGAAGCGCCATCGTCAAGACAGCAGCGCTTCGCTCCCAGGAAAGGTCGCGCGTCAGATTGCTATCGCAAAGCTCGCGATCAAGTTGCTCTTTTGAGTCTGGGCTAAGTCCCCAAATTGCATCATCAGCAAGGAGCTCTTCCAGGCTATTCATTTCGAAGGAGCTCATGATTCGTCCCCTTCGTCCTGCTGGTTAACTCCCAGTAGCTCCCTTACTCGCATCAAACCACGACGGGCATGGCTTTTCACAGTGCCCAATGCCAGGCCGGTAGTTTCGGAGATCTGTTGATGAGAATGGCCATAAACTAGCGATAGTTCCAGGACCTCGCGCTGGTGGGGGCGTAAGCCTTCCATGGCGCCTGATATTCTTTGCACCTCATCGCCCAGCTCAAGACTGTCGGGCCGATCAGGACTCACCAGCTCATCAGCATCCGAAAGTGATTGAGAAACGGGCGCGCGACCACGCTTTCGGTTTCGATCAATCAGACGTCGCCTGGCCAAGGTCATGACGAAGGTCATCGCCGAGCCAAGCGCGGGATCAAATCGGCCAGCGCTCTTCCATAGGTCTACAAAGATGTCCTGTGTGGCGTCTTCCGCATCACCGTCATTGTGCAAATATCGCCTAGCCAGACCCCAAACTGGGCCACTGAAGTGGCGTAGGCAAGCCTCAACCCCGTCCGGCTTTCCAGCGGCTACGTCGGTTAGGATTTGGTTTAAGTCAGTAGTCATTTTCCGACAGGTCGAACGATTGGAAGAACCAGGGTCCTCCTCTTGTTGCCGACTCGGCGGGCTAACTATCACACAAAATGACATTTGCCTACCACCTATCTCCAGGTGAATGCGGTCAGCCCGTCCAATTCACGAACAATAATTTGGTCACCATCGATCGCAAGGTGCGCCCAGGTCTCGCTCTCCGCGACCTCGATCGTGTCGATAATCTCAAACTCTTCAGTGTTTGCGGCTATCAAGTAAAGCTCGCCAGCTTCCGTGAGAGCAAGGATCCGATCGCCATTGGCGACCAGCGACCAATTTTCATCAGCAATCGAAGGGGAGGTCCACTTGACCTCTCCAGATTCGATATGAACGCAGCAAAAGCGCTTACTACGCAGATAAACGTAGGCGTAACCATCGACAACAACAGGTGTCGACATGTATGCCTGCACGCGATTGGTCCAAGTCTGGGTGGCCCCTAGCTTGCCCTCACTTTCGGAAACACCGAACAGATGACCTCGACCGCCATAGGCAGAAGTGAATACCGCATCACCCACTGGCAAAGGGGTGAGAATGTTCATGCCCCGGAAAGTCTTGACCGGTTGCGACCAAAAAACCTCGCCAGTCTCAGGGTTGATGCCATTGAGGGCAGTTCGAGACTGGATCAGTAGATGGTCTTGTCCTGCTAGGTTAGCCCGCACTGGCGAGGAGAAGGCGCCTCCATTCATTCCCCCCTCATCTTTAAGGGAGAGCCAGCGGGTCTCACCCGTGTCCTTGTCCAGCTTGACGACGCCCGCTCCAGTCTGAACATAGACCGAATCGGCATCGACCATCGGCGAACAGACAAAGCCGAACGATTCTCGGTTGGACTTAAAGCGCTCTACGAAATCGACGCGCCAATTCTCCCTACCGGACTTGGCATCGAGTGAAACCAAAACATCAAGCATGCCAGCGACGAACAGTGATTCGCCGTCAAAAGCTGGCGTCGACCGGATCCAGGATCCGTTTCTGTTTGCGAAAAACGGCACCTTCATCGCGCCATCCCACTCGACCCGCCAGACGACTTCACCGGTCTTTCGACTGATGGCCGTCACGACTTCTGACTTCTTATCTTCTGTTGATGTCGTGAAGACTAGGTCACTCGAGACAACCGGTCCTGAGTAGCTGGGCCCCATCGGAACCCGCCACAATTTGGACAGGTTCTTCGAATTGAGTCGAGCCGGCCAATCGATCTGGGTGATGTGACCCGATCTCTCTGGGCCACGCCATTGACTCCACTCACCAGGGTAGGCAGATGTTTCGGCTCGGTCCTGCGCCAGCGCAGCAACTGAAGTCGCGAATAGACTGATGATTATGGTTGAGATCTTCATGTTATGGGGAGTCGGCTATCTCGCAACAGGAGGCATTCGCGCGCAATCGTGCTGAGGATGCAACAGATTACAATTAATCGTGATTGTTAAAAAACGTTGAGCAGCGCGCATCCAGCCGTGGCATCGACGACGAAGAGTGGGCCAGTAAGAAAACAAGCAAAACAAAGCAATAATCATGATCCGCCTCCTAAACATCGCCACTCTCTCCGCTCTTCTCGTCGCACCGCTAGCAGCCCAGGCTGACAAGGCTGCCACGAAAGACATCGTCGACACCGCAGTAGCGGCTGGCTCTTTCAAAACACTGGCAGCCGCACTTGGGGCAGCCAACTTGGTTGACACCCTCAAGGGCAAAGGCCCATTCACCGTTTTCGCACCGACGGATGCAGCGTTCGCGAAGCTGCCAAAGGGCACAGTCGAAAGCCTTCTTCAGAAGAAGAACCTACCGACGCTCACCAGCATCCTGACCTACCACGTGGTTGCCGGCAACATGCCAGCAAAGAAGGTCCTTACACAGAGCGGCCTGACAACGGTCAACGGTCAACGTGCAGCACTGAGTGTCGACAAGGCTGGCGCATCCATTAGTGGTGTGCGCATCGTCACGACCGACATCCAATGCTCCAACGGTGTAATCCACGTCATCGATTCCGTGATGATGCCGACCAGCGATGACATCGTCGATGTCGCAGCAAAGGCAGGCACCTTCAAGACGCTCATTGCCGCCGCGAAGGCCGCAGGCCTAGTCGACACGCTCAAGAGCAAGGGCCCGCTGACGGTGCTCGCCCCGACCGACGAAGCCTTCGCCAAGCTCCCAGCTGGCACGGTCGCAATGCTCCTCAAGCCAGAGAACAAGGCCAAGCTGGTCGATATCTTGACCTACCACGTGGTTTCAGGTCGGGCCTTCGCAGCAGACGTCGCCAAGGCCAAGAGCGTTCCTTCTGTGCAAGGTAGTGCGATCAAGATCACCGCCAAGGGTGGCAAGGTCATGGCCAACAACGCCACGATTATTGCGACCGACATCAACGCCTCGAACGGTGTTGTGCACGTGATCGATCAGGTCATCCTTCCCCCAGCAGCCAAGAACTAGTAAGAACCTACGGCAGCCAGATGAAACGCATATACCGCTTCTCGCTTGCTGCCGTACTGATCGCGACAACTGTCGCGATCAGTGGCTGCTCGACCGTTTACGAACGCCGGAACCCCATCGGCGAAGCCTTCCCTGCCGTCAGCGCAGCAGCGCTAGACGAAAGCCCAATGGCGATCCCCGCCGACTTCGCCGGCAAGGAAGTGCTGTTGTTTGTCGGCTACAAGCAAGACAGTCAGTTCGACATTGACCGTTGGCTGCTGGGCCTGACCCAGATGGAATTGCAGGTTTCGGTTTACGAATTGCCCACGATTCCGGGCCTCTTCCCGGGGATGTTTGCCAATTTCATCGACAACGGCATGCGTTCTGGCATTCCGGAAGAAGATTGGGGCATCGTCGCAACCATCTACGAAGACGCAGATACCGTTGCCAAGTTCCTTGGCAATGAAACGCCACTGCCGGCCCGAGTAGTGCTGCTAGATAAGGAGGGTAAAGTCGCCTTCTTCCATGATCGTGGCTACTCAATCAGCACCCTGATGCGGTTGAAAGCGGCCATCGACGATCTGCGCAAGTAGTCATTTTGACTCTAGCGCGGCCGGCCACGTGGCCAGGACGCCCGCTCCGTGCCTATAGTCATTAGGCAGCAGGGCAACATGGACCACCCAGCCCCCCAGTCGGCGACCGCTACGCTGACGAGGGACCGTAATGGAACAAGGGCACTCGCGACGAATCTGAGGTCGGTGAATCCAACCCACCCAAAAGCAACGAAGGCATAAGTACCTATCACTTGCTCCTCATGAAGAAATCAATCACGACGCTGTCCGCCATCGCCTTGGCCCTCTGCTTGTCCGCAAATGCCAAGTCCCAATCGTTCTCGATGAACTTCAAGAGCGGAGTCTCCTCCTGGCAAACCGTTCTGGACGGAGTCATGGGTGGTCGGTCATCAGGCCGCGTCAGAGAAACTCGTGATGGCAACCTGTCCTTCGCGGGCAAGCTGTCTCTAGAGAACAACGGAGGCTTCTCACAAATGAGGACGCCAGTCGACGGGCAGCGTTTGACCGGCGCCGAGGGATTGATGATGGAGGTCCGCGGCGATGGCCGGACCTACAACTTCGATATCCGGGTATCCAATGCTCGCATGATGGCCGGCGGCTTTCAGCGAAGCTTTAAGACGGTGGCCGACAAGTGGATTGAAGTGCAACTGCCATTTGATGGTTTCGAACTTCAGAGCTTTGGCCGCCGTATTTCGAAAGCTCCCAAGCTTGACCCGACTCTGATCGAGTCGATCGGCGTAACTCTCTCCGACAAGAAGGCAGGCGATTTCCGCTTGGAGATTCGCAGCATTAATGCTCTCGGTGCCAGTAGCTCGAAGTCAACCAGCACTGCAAACACCGCATCGACGGCAGGCGATGACCTAGTCTCGGTAGCGAAGTCTGCCGGCCTAACAACCTTGCTCGAATTGGTGACCTTGGCAGGCCTCAAACTTCCGAAGACGCCAGTCACGATCTTTGCTCCGAACAACGATGCCTTTGCAGCTATCCCCAAGGCAACCCTTAAGCAACTTCTGCTGCCAGAATCACGCGACACCCTCCGGCAAATCCTGACCCACCACATCGTGCCTGGTGTTCAAACATCCGGCAGTGTGCTGAACTCCCGCAGCCTGCCAGCCCTATCGGATCAATCGCTATCAATCGATGCCGACAATGGCAAGATCGCTGGCGCCAGCATCGTGGCAGTAGATGTTCCATTCAACGGCGGAATCGTTCATGTGATCGACGCGGTAATGCTTCCGGAATCACGCTCGATTTCTGAAATTGCCTCTACCGAAGGTCAGCTTTCCACGCTGATGAAGGCAGCCAACAGCGCAAACCTACTTTCGCGCCTCGAACGTCAGTCGGGTTCATGGACGGTATTCACGCCGGTCAACTCAGCATTCGACAAGCTTCCACCGGGCACCGTCGAATCTCTGCTTGAGCAAGGCAACGTCCGCACACTTACCCAGGTGTTGGGCCTGCATGTTGTTCCAGGTCGGATTGAAGCACGTGACCTACTAGCGAAGAAGTCACTGACCACACTGACCGGGACCCCGCTCGCCATCTCCTTAAAGAGCGGCAAGCTTACGCTGGGTGCTAACGCGCGTATCATCGCTAGCGATATCCAAGCAAGTAACGGCATCATTCACATCATTGACGAAGTGCTGCTGCCGGCTACGCGCGAGCCAGTTGCTTCGAACAGCAGGCGCAGTGCCTCAACGCAAACTAGCACCGACACAGTCGAGGAGTTTGGCAGCATCTACACATTGGCAGTCAAGTTTGGCACGCCATTGTTCAATGATGGCAATCCTGAAGCATGTGCTGCAGTTTACGAAGTGGCCGTCGAAACAATGATTCGCTTCGGCAAAGACGAACTCGGTAATGATGTCATCGAACGCCTGATGCGCACACGCCAGGCAGGCGAGGATTCCAATGCTCGCAGCCGCGCCTGGTCGCTACGACGCGCTCTTGATGACTCATACAACATGCTGCTAAATGCACCGCGTCAACGCGATAGCCTGCAGCGCCGCGATCGTTCAGCACGATAAGCGCAACGCGCAGCAGCTGCGCTGCGCTGACTATTGTAAGTCCGGATACTTAGCTTTCCGGACTTGCTTCAGTCCAGAGCGACTGTTGGCTGGTGCCAGCAAAACGCTCTAGATACTTCTTTAAGCGAAGCTTTCGACGGGTGCTGTCACTTGTCATGAAGCGAATCTTCCCAAAGATGGGACGCTCAGGCCCCCAAGCTCTGTCATAGCGGCCAAACACCCAAAAGATGCCGCTGTAAGAGTTGGGATCACGACCGTCGAGAGCATAACGGTTGTTAAGTTCGATCAGAACTTGAAGGGCTACCTGGGGTGACGGCGACCACTCAATAACCTTCTTGCCCCACAGCATTCGAAGGTAGTTGTGGATCTTGCCTTCTCGACGCAATTGGCGCTGTGCAGCGTTCCAGATCTCATCGTGCGTCTTCGCCTCATCGAGCTGATCGAAAGTGTAGAGATGCGATCGCAAGTCTGTCTCGTGCTCACCAAGCGTTGTCTGGGCCCAACCCGGCAGCGACTCAAAGCTGTCATAATCTTTTCGGCGCGAGGTGAGATTGAAACCAAGCTCTCGCCAAGTCACAATTTGATCAAGAAACGCCTCCGCAGAGGGGCTCATGCTCCAGAAGCCTTCACGGCTTCCTGAAGTCTGGCTGCTAATCTGCGCCGTTGACCACTTCTCGCTCCGAGTGAGCTCAACGAAAATCTCGTGAGCCGAAACATGCCCAAAGTGTAGCCATGGCGATAGACCACTCGCGCCGTCACGGTCTGGATGGTTTCGATCTTCGTCGTATCGATCCATTCCATCGGCGAGGAAAGACATCAACTTCTTACGGCCTGACTCACTGCCACCGCAGACACCCTCTACAGCAGCGACGCTGTGATCGATAGGTAACTGTGCGAGGGTTTCAGGACTTGCCGCTAGCAATGCAGGAGATGCGATCGGCCAGCGACTAGCAATCTTGTCCGGTATCGATGCAGCCGGAATTTTCAGTCCGGCCAGCGGCTGATGGTTCGGCATGTTGGCAAGATGCGGCTGGAGGTTCTTTTGCAACCAGCGCCTAAAGTCAAAAGCGCGAGTAAAGACACGATCACCGGCAGCACGCATCGGCAGAAGACCGTTGGAATCAACCGCCTCCATCAGCACAGAGGTCCGTGCTGCCGCAGCAGCCGCCATCCGCGGATGGAAAAAGCATGGGTAGTCATCGGTGACAACAACACATGCATCCTCAGCCAAAGCTGCGAGCAGACCACTTCCTGCTCCTATCTCTGATTCAACGTAAGGGTAGTAGCAGACTGGCGAAGATTTAAAGGCAGCCTCGTTGTCTGCCATGCCGGCGAGCACAAAGGCGTGGAAGCGATCGCTGGCCCATTGGTAGTCACAACGCAAAGCCTCAAGCACAATCAGTGGCTTGCCCAACTCAGAGGCATAGCTGATAGCACGGTCGAGCCCAAAATTGTAGCTGGCACGCCGTGTAGCAGTCATCCAGTACAGAACGTATGCGGCCTCATCGCGCAAGCTGGCGTCGTTAAGATTGGTGACGCGCAAATCAGTCGTGAAGGGGTCAGAATCAGAATCGCTCACTCTCATAACTCCATTGCGACATTGGGTTGATTAGCGGTTGCTGCTAGTAATCGCGCGCAAAGTCATCGATCACATCCTAGCCAGCTTCAAAGCAAGTATTCGTGTGACATGACGACAGAGTTGGCAAGACCTTCACCCGTCGCTACCGACGGACAGACGTTCTTACTTTGAATCATTGTCTATGACATGACAGTTGCGAGCGACTACTCGTGCCCGCTATCTGTCGCGCTGGCTGGTGTATTCTCGGTAGAACTGTCTAGCGCAGGCTGAGCTGCAGACTTTGATCCAACTAGAGATTCGGCAGTCTTACGAATGCCACGCTGCATTCCCCGGAAGACCACGCCATGTAAGGGCAATACTGAATACCAGTAGGCAAGTCCCATTAGTCCACGTGGTTTAAACCGTGCTGTCTGTAGAAGTTTACTCCTCTTTCCGTCCGAGCCAATTGGCTCAATCTCGAACGTTAGAGTCGCAATACCTGGCAGCTTCATCTCAGCGTGAAGCTCTAGACGGCGATCGGTGACCGCATTCGTCACTCGCCAAAAGTCGAGAGCATCGCCAAAAGCTACCTGCTGTGGATGGCGGCGCCCACGGCGCAATCCGGGACCACCGACAACGCGATCCATCCATCCACGCAAACGCCACAACCAATCGGCGGCGTACCAACCGTGACCACCACCTACACGGCAAACTGCGAGGTAGACCTCTGCAGCAGGTGCATCGATTTCAATGGACCTAGGGTCAGTGAATACCTTGCCGCCCGCCCAATCAGGATCGCCCGGCATCTCACCCGCATCGGACCAGCTAGTTTCGACGGTCCCTGCTTCATAGTTGCCAATCGCTAACTCAATGCTTTCGACGACAGAAAGAAGCTTACTAGGCATCAAACGATTGGCGTGATCGTTCCTACAAACGACCTCGTTGCGCAACCCCTCGGCAAGCGGTCGAGCAATACGAGAACTGATCGGAGTCACTAGATGAATCCAAAACGAACTCAGTCGAGGAGTGAGAATTGGCACCGCTAAAATGTAGCGACGAGACAAGCCAATAGATTTGGCTGTGATCTGGATCACTTCCTTATAGGTGACAACCTCGGGACCACCAATGTCGATCGTCTGACCAATGGTGGCCGGCTCGCTTAGGCAGGACACTAGGTAATTGATCACGTCACGGATGCCAATTGGCTGACACTTAGTGGTGACCCACCTCGGAGTAACCATCAGTGGCAGACGCTCAACCAGATATCTTAGAATCTCGAAGGAGGCAGAGCCTGAACCAATGATCATTGCCGCCCGCAAGACGGTTAACGGCGACTTGCCTGATGCGAGTTCCATTTCAACATCGCGCCGTGACTTGAGATGCTCACTCAGCCCCTTGCCAGTCTCGCCCAAACCACCGAGGTAGATGATCTGTTGGATGCCAGCGGTCGACGCGGCGTTGGCAAATGAGCGCGCAATGCGGCGGTCTGCCTCCGCATAACTGCTACCGGCAGCCATCATCGAATGCACTAGGAAGTAGGCTGCTCGACAACCACTCAGATCTCTCGCCGTCTGCTCCTCGTCATCGAGGTCACAGGTTAGAATTTCAACACGATCGTCGTCATAGAATGGCCGATCACTGAGTTTCTCAGGGCACCGGACCAGACAACGCACTCGATAGCCCGCGAGCAGCAACTTCGAAACCAAGCGTCCACCGACGTAACCAGTTGCTCCAGTGACTGCTATGGGAGCGTCCTTGTTGCTGGAGAGGCTGTTCATCGAAATGAAACCCAGAAGCCAGTTTTGCCAGCCAAACTTGTTGTCGTTGTTCTCACCAGCAATAATTTCGCATCTAAGGCGCTATTGGATGCACGAACTTAGCTTCAAAACACCAACAGCGTTAGCGGCTGGGTCGCTCAAACCGCAAGTGGCAGACGCCGATATGGCGCTCTCTGAAACCGGCTTCACAGTAGGCGAAGTAGAACTCCCACGCGCGCATCAAGGACTCGCCGCCGCCCATGGCAGCAACCTCCTGACGCTTATTGAGCCACGCATGCCGCCATTGACGCAGGGTCTCAGCGTAGTGCAGGCCAAAGTCTTCCATCTTGACCAACCTTAGGTCCGTATTCTCACTGGCAGCGCGCACGATTGACGAGACGGAAGGAATGAAGCTGCCAGGAAATACGTGGCGTTTGATGTAGTCAACAGAACGCAAGGCCGACTCGTAGTGCTTGTCGTCGATGGTGATTGCTTGCAGTCCTAGAATCCCGCCAGGGCGCAATCTCGCGGCGCAACTACGCAGATAGTCCGGCAAGTAACGCGCTCCGACCGCCTCAATCATCTCGCAGGACAGGAGCTTGTCGTAAGTGCCCTCAACATCGCGATAGTCCTGCTGGAGTATCTTGATTTTGTTATCTAGACCCGCATCACGAACGCGTTTTTGCGCACCTTGAAATTGGTTGGACGAAATCGTCGTGGTGGTCACATCAGCCCCAAAGTCACCGGCAGCAGTAACTGCCAGGCTTCCCCAACCAGTGCCGATCTCAAGCAGTCGATCACTAGGTGACAAATCGACAAGACGGCACAGACGACGAAGCTTCTCGGTCTGAGCTGCAGCTAGGCTCTGGTCTGGATCTGTGAACCATGCGGATGAATAGGTCATCGATGGATCAAGGAACTGAGAGAAGATCTCGTCGCTCAGGTCATAGTGATCGGCAATGTTCTTACGACTACCGGTGCGACTGTTTTGGCGACGCCAATAGCCAAGACGAAGCAGCATCCTGCGCGGCAATGATAGGAGTGAGCGATCGACACCAAGCAGCACATCGCGATCACGCACCATAAGGCGAAGCACAGCGACCAAGTCTTGCGCTTGCCACTGGCCGTCGACGTAGGTTTCGCCTGCGCCTACCGCCCCAGAAGAAGCAATTGCGCTATAGAAAGACCGATTGAGCACATCGAGTTGCTGCACGCCCATAGCACCATCCGAATTGCCAGCAATGACAGTCCCGGATTCATCGCAGACCTTCAATGCACCGCTCTTCAAGCCGGACAACCGACTGAGAACCCGATCCCGTAAAAAGCTCTGCCAACGAGTCGCAGAACGCGCCTGGGTCGGTCGCGGAACCATATCGGGAGACACTAGAATAGAGCCGCTCATGCCTGTGCGCGATGCCTCGGATGCTTGTAGAACGGAGCCCGCCGCAACCATAGACGGAATGCGTGCCAATAGATGGTCGCGATAATAGACAGGCTCATGCACGGATGGCGCAACCAGCTGCGGAGCAAATTGGCTGTGCTCCATGACTTCTTTGTCATGACCAACGTTACGTCAAATGCTTTGCCAGCCGGAGTGTGATTCTCCATGTGGACAAACAATCGACCAGCAGGAGTAGTGAATCGCCAAATGTAGTCATGCTCCATGGGCTGGAACGGACTGACATGGAACTCTTTGGCAAACCGAGCGACGACGCGGCCTCGATCGTCGGCAGCGTGCACATAGTGATGCCGCTCGCCCCACGGTGTGTTTGTTATCTGAGACAATACAGCCACAAGCTTTTCTCGACTGTCGAAGCAGTAGTAAAACGATACCGGGTTGAACGCATACCCAAAACACCTCAAGCCAGTGAGAACTCTCACGGCCCCGTCAGGTCGAAACCCCAGGCCTTGCTCCACAGCATCACAAACCGATTTGCCTAGTGGAGTCTCAGCCGCACCAAAATAGTCCGAACGACGAAATCTCATCGGCGCTGCTCGCCTCGCAGACCAAAACCAACGACCTCTAAATGCCTCGTCGATCTCGTCGACATCGAGGTAGGTCAGGTCAAGACCCATCGTGAAAGAGTGATCAACGCCACCAAAGCGACGATGACGCACCTTTCCGGAATACACCCCGCTGTGAACTACGCTGCTTCGATTCATACCTCTAGCTCAACAGGCATTTGCCCAGCGCTATGCGGAGATACTGTACCGTTGTCGATGCCAAAGTCAGCAGCTACCCGCAGCGCAGACTTGACTCCGTCCTCATGAAACCCAAAGCCACACCAGGCACCGCAAAACCAAACACGCCCAGCACCATTCGTTTTCAGGAGCTTTTCCTGAGCTTCAACGCACCCTTGACTGAAGACAGGGTGATCATATTCAAAGCGCCGCAAGACCTTGCTGGGATCTATCATGGCGGAGCTGTTCAGGCTCACGAGATAGCGTTCAGCCGACTGAATACCCTGAAGCGTGTTCATGTCATAGGTCACGGTCGCCATCTGACCCGGATTTGCCGGCAGGCGATAATTCCAGGCTGACCAGACTTTGCGTCGCTTTGGCATCAAACTTGTATCCGAATGCAGAACTACTTCATTCGGCTGATAGGGGATCGAAGCAAGCACTGACTGCTCATCCGCGGTTGGGTCAGCGAGCATCTTCAGCGCCTGATCACTGTGGGTCGCGACAACCACCGCATCAAACTCCTCAGGCTCAGAACCAAGGCTCCGAATCGTGACGCCTTGGTCTTGATGGCGAATCTCAACGACCGGCGCATTCAAACGAATACGATCAGAGAATGTCCGGGTAAGTGGCTCAAGATAGCTGCGCGACCCGCCCACCACCGTGCGCCATTGCGGCCGATTCTTAACCTGCAGCATCCCGTGATTCTGAAAGAAGCGGACAAAGAACCGCGCCGGCATAGCAGCCAAAGACTCGGGCTTAGCTGACCAAATCGCCGCCATCATCGGTAGTAAATACCACCGCTCAAACGAACCCTTCAAGCCCGCTTCTCGCAGCACTTCAGCAAGGGTCAAGTCGCTGTCAGCGAACGACTCAGCCAACTTGTGAAAGCGGGCTATTCCACGCAGCATGGCCCAAAACGAGGGCCTGATAAGGTTGCTAGGTTGCGCAAACAGTCCACCAATCGAACTGCCGCAATATTCAACGCCCGATCGATCACAGCGCATGCTGAAACTCATGGTCGATTGGCGCAGTGGCACATCCAACCGGGCTAAGAGTGCCAAGAACTCAGGATATGTCCGGTCGTTGCAAACGATGAACCCGGTATCAACCGCGACGTTGCCATCCGGAGAAGGGACATCCACTGTGTGTGTATGCCCACCAACGCGCGATGCGGACTCAAACACTGCAATGTCATGTCGAGTTGCCAGTCGCTCGGCAGCCAAGAGACCGGAAATACCGGTTCCTATCACGGCGATCTTCTTTCGCCCGTGACCTAGCAATGCCTCTGCGCGTGTCATGAACGAACGCGATCTGGAAGCTTTCGAATTCCCGACACCAACCCCACCAACGACATCGCGCGCAAGACGTAGAAGGTGATGTCGATTTGCCACCACCGGAAACCCTGCTGCACAGTTCCGGGATGCCAGTGATGATTGTTATGCCAGCCTTCTCCGAGCGTCAGCAAAGCGAGCAAGAACGAGTTCCGGCTGTGATCTTTCGTTGGCCAAACCCGGCGGCCAACTAGGTGCGCGATGCTGTTGATGGAAGCCGTAATGTGGAACAGAACCGTAGTCGAAATACAGAACCCCCAAACCACCATTTGCCCAGCGCTGGTTTCCAACTCGGGATAAGCGGTGCCAAGCACTCCACCGAGCACCGCAAGCAACAGCAACAGGACGGCCGGAACGATTCTGTCGTGGCGATCAAGCCAAACAAGCTCAGGGAACCTCGCTAGATCAGGAACCTGACTGATGTCTGTCCGCCATGAACCTCGGGTTGTGATCCAACCCATGTGCGACCACCAAAAACTATGGGTGTGCGGCGAATGAGGGTCATCGCTTCCGTCGGAACTACGATGATGTTTACGATGGTGAGCAGCCCACCAAAGCGGACCACGCTGGACTGCAGACGCTCCGAGTACTGCGGCCGCAAACTGCATCCGGCGGGAAAGCACGTAACTGCGATGCGAAAAGTAGCGGTGGTAAAATGCCGTCACTCCGAACATCCGCACCAGATAGAGGCCAACCGCGACAGCTACTGCGATCGGGCTCCACCCAACCACAAAGACCATCAGGCAACCAGCTTGCATGACTATCCACGGCGCAATTCGCCGCCATTCGATCTTGCGATCCTCATCGCTCTCGATTGGGCTATTTAGAGTCTCAGTAGTCAACAGCTTGGTTCCAGGTGTGGTAGTTCGCAATTATTACGCAGGCAGATGCGCAATTAGATGCATGTTGGCCAACAGCGGCAGCGCTTGGCCACCGTTAACAACCATCACAGGCGATCTTGGTGCAACAAGCAATGCAGCATCTACTATGGGGCTATACCTAGCTCGCCGCAATCATCGCAAAACGCTGTTTCGTGCAACACCTATCAAGATCAAGACTTTCGCAGAAGCTCTTCTCCGCTAGGGTTCGTTCTTACGCTTAGGCGGGCCAACTCCCAAAGTGGCGTCGCCTAACGCCACAGCCTGCCGAAAGTCCACAAAGCCTGCCGGCTCTAACTTCGTCCGAACACCCAGAACAGACACTCGAATCATGAGTAGCGTGATCGACAGATGCCTCGAACGCGGCATCCTTCCTGACCCCTTCATTCGGATCGGCATTCGGCGCTTGCTAAGACAGCGTCTTCGTGACGAACAGGCAGATGATCCAGAGGCGTCAGCACATCGGCTAACAGAGTGGCTGCGCCAATGTGACGCGAGCGAAGTCGCCATATCAGTAGAGGCTGCTAATGAGCAGCACTACGAGGTGCCAGCGCAATTCTTCGAACGAGTCCTCGGCAAATACGGAAAATACAGTTCCGGATTGTGGACCCAGCCAACCGACACGCTCGATTCGGCTGAGGCAAAGATGCTGGCAAAGACGTGCGAACGCGCAGAGATCGTCGATGGCATGCGGATTCTCGACCTCGGGTGTGGCTGGGGTTCGTTCTCACTCTGGGCCGCCGAGCACTACCCGAACAGCCAGATCGTTGGCGTCAGCAACTCGGCCAGCCAACGCGAACACATTCTGCAAGTCGCCAAAGGTCGTGGCCTCAAAAACATCGAGATCATCACCCAAGACGTCAACAAGCTGACGCTAGAAGTCACAAAGGAGACACCGTTCGATCGGATTGTCTCCATTGAGATGATGGAGCACACGCGCAACTGGCGACAGTTACTCAGGCGCGCTGCCTACTGGCTGAAGCCCGAAGGCAAGATGTTCATTCATGTCTTCACGCACCGCACCGTTGGATACGAGTTTACCTCACGCAGCGACAGTGACTGGATGGCGAAACACTTCTTCACTGGTGGACAAATGCCAGCAGACTCGCAACTGCTGCACTACCAAGAGGACTTTCACGTCGAGTCACACTGGCGAGTCAATGGCCAGCATTACCAGAAAACAGCTGAAGCCTGGCTGCGAAACCTTGATGCAAATCGCGAAGAGGTGACCACCATCCTACGCGGTCCCTATGGCGACGATGCAAAGAAGATGACCAACCTATGGCGGGTGTTCTTTCTTTCGTGCGCAGAACTATGGGGCTTCGATAAAGGTCGTGAGTGGCTGGTATCTCACTACCTACTACAACCGCGTCGCGGACTCAGTGAAACCACGCGCGTAAACGCTTGAGAGCCACGAGGACAAGAGATCAGCTGGCGGGAACGTTGCACCTTGGGAAGCCTCCACCCCCATCTGATCAGCGAGTTGTCACAGTTACAGAATATCAAGCACGCCGGTCGAGCCATTGGTCAGTGTGTCCACGCCAGTAGCATAGTTCGCATCAATGCTGAGCGGCACATTCCACGGCAACTCATCCTTGTCACCAATGCCGCCTAACGCAGCTGCTACAAACGCACGACCTAACTTCGACATCTCGCGATCCTGACTTAGCTGAATGAGTGTGTCGATCGCACGGCGATCACCAATGCGACTGATTGCCGACGCAATCGCAGCAAGGACAGCGACGCTGTCGCAATCCTTCAGCAAAGTCACCAACTGGCTATTTGCGCGACGATCTCCAAGGCAACCCAAACCCACCGCGGCTTGCTGTAACAAGAATGGCCGCCGAGTTGACCGCAACATCACATTCGTCAGCAACTGCGTAGCCGCCGCATCTCGCAGTAGGCCAAGGCCGATGCAGAGATATCCAGCTGTGCGACTGTCACCTTCGTGCTGCCGCAGCAAGCCCATCAATTTTGGCGCAGCCATTGAGTGACCATTGAGCCCAACGGCAATGGCCAAAGCAGAACGGGTTTCGTCTGTCGAAGCTGACATGAGGTCATCAAGCAACAGGTCGCCAATGAATCCATCTGGCTTGCCGCGTGACGCGTCCGGCTGAGTCACAAGCCCAAGAGAGATTGCTAGCCAAGGCTGCTCTGTTCCTTTATTCGCGCGCGAATAGGCCCTCGCGAGCCACTCCTTGTTGGCAGCACCGCCGATTCGACCCAATGCCATCACGCCTAGCTGCCGCGCAGTCTGGTTGCGCCCCCTCTGCCAATATTTGCGCAGAGTTTCACTATACCCTCGGTCTTCTACGTTGATCTCTTCAGGCTGCGTCAGCATCCCTAGGGCAATCGCGCTTGACTGCAGAATCGGTGATCCACGGCGATCGCTCGAATTGAGTGCCGCCGCAAACACTTCTTTGCAGCGGCGATGGAGGCCCGATTCACCGCGTCCCAGCAAGCGACCAATCGCGATTGGAGCATGGGCCTGAACACTTTCACTGGTCGCGCCAAGATCTTTCGCAAACCAAGCGAGCAATTCTTCAACCGCTTGCCAACCGAGTCTTTTGTCAGCCGAACGTAAAGTGTCAATACGCATGACACCCAAGCCACTGACAATCGCAGCTCGCATATCACGATCTTTGAGCTCTTTGTCTTGTAGCGTCGACCACAACAAATCATGAATCTGCTGCGACAGCATTGGATCGCCAACGCGACGCGCCAACAGACCTAGGCCGTATGCTGCGTATGCGCGAGTACGTTTGCGAACATGTTCGCGCTCCACTAACTGGCGCGCAGATGGTGCATCAACCAGCAAATCAGCCAAAACCGGAAACGACTCGCGATTGCCGATGATACCAAGAGCGAGTACAGCGCTCTCGCGCACTTCTTGATCGTCGCGCTTTAAGCGTTCAGAGATAATGGCCTGTGTATCAACGCCTCGACCATCGAGGCCAACTTTGCCAAGCGCAATCAAACAAGCACTTTGGATGTCGCGATTGCGATCTCCGTCCAACAACGCAGCCAACGCCGGCACGATGCGCTCTTCGCAGTCTACCTTGGTTGCCTGCAACACATCGGCCAATTGATTGGCGCGACGCATGCCAAGGTAAAAGTCATCCGATCCAGTAACCGGACCGGGTCTCTCGATTACGCGCGACTTTAGATATGGCTCCTTGTTGAACTCCCACCACGTCTGCCATGTTCTTGAGAACCCATCGAAGTCACGCGATCCAGTTCTTGGCGCGGGAGTTGGCGCAAGCCGCGGCCCGGTCAAGCTCGGCGGCAATACTCCAGGTAGCAGAGGAGTCCTGGCGGGACCGCGGTATTGACCACCATGCGCTGACAGACTCGTTGCCAGGAGCAGAGCAACAACAATTAGGCTGTTCGAGTTTCGCGCCATTTCTTGTGACCTATTGTAACCCGCAGCAAGCGATAGGTAACACTAAGCCACCGTTCACTACAGAACAACGCACCGCTAGCGGCCACCTGATGGCAAGCTTCGCCAACGCAGAGCCTCAAAAGCAGACTCGGACGGCAGGCGTTACGCCGACAACAGCACTGCCGTTTGGCGCAACAATCAAAACTCGCGCCAGCGCTACATTCGCCCGCATCGTAAGTAGATCAGGCAGTTCGACTTCACAGCTTAAGAGCCCACCAAGGCCAACTTCACCGACTGCACCGCTCCCAAAGGAAGTGCGCCAATCCGCCCATAAGATCACTGGTGCGGCAAACGGCTGCATGAGCGATGGCTCAAACCCAGCGGATGAGCGAGGCACCCATGGATGGGGTCGATCCAGCGCCAGCTCTAACATGTAGAGATGACCCGCCGTAAATGGCACAGACGAATACAACTTGGCGCGCTGCTGGTCTTGCACCATCGCGGCGCTGGCCAAGCCCAGAGCAACTGGCTCGATCATCAAATCGCCGACCTTCGGGCGATTGCCGATCCAGGCCACGCCAGGCGCGCCATCGCCAAGCGCACCATCGAAAGACTGCAGCACAATCTCATCATCAACTAGGCACTGGAGGCGAAAACCATCAACTTGCAGCGTCAACGTATGCTTCGGCAACAACCATGGCGCATCAACCTCAGCAACAACCGTATGAATCGCGCCCATCCATCGCTCAAGCCGCAACAACTGCAATTGCCAATCGATCGAGAACAAATAGCAACCGCCGCCCTCACTGTGACGCGCAACGATGCCAAACATGCTCGCATCAACGACAGCTTCGGCAGTGACCGAGACTCGATAGTCGCTCAAATCTGCATCAAGCCAATCCATCGCAAAAACGTGGACTGGCATCGGACGCGCCTTTGCCGTCAAAATGCTCTCACTGCCACCAGTGGCGAACACCTCTAACCGCTGTGCACGAACCGGCGGCGCTGAAGCGATACCGATGTCTACACGAGTGTTCGCTGGGATTGCCAACTTCATCGACAACGGCTTGCCATGGGCATTGGTCGGGAAATGAACCTCAACCATGTCATCGCTAACTACAACCTCCTTGCCAGGATCGAGCAGCAGCCTCTGGTGATCACCAACTACGACCACAGAATGCATCTGACCGCCCTGCATTTGCAGTGACGATTGCGCTGGCAAGGCCACCAATGTGCTAACAGCGATGGCAATCGCCATATTCAGCGTTTGCGCGAGTCTCATTCGACTCCATTCAAGCGCAGCATGTTGATGAACATTGCACCCTGTGCTCGCGCATCGTCGCTGGCCACGTGGGTGGTGGGCAAATCGTCAGCCCACTCTTCCGGTAACGCCCCTCGAACGCAATCGCGATACGGCTTCTTCAACAATGCCATGGCATAGGTCTTGGCATCGAGAGCCGAATGACCAAACGGCGACTCGCCGCAAAAATGCTGCAGGTACCAATACATCCACATGAAATCAAAAGCTGCAGGTTGGCCGAGCATCACAATTCTGCCTGGTAACTTGCGCAACCATTTCACGTAGCGCGGTAAAGCCTCGGCCGGATCCTCAGGGTTCTCACGTGCCATGGCTAGTGCGGCTGGAAAGTTCTCCCACCACAGCATCGTTCGTGGATGTGGTTTGGCGCCCGGTAAGGGCGACAAATTGACCGTGAACTCGGCGACGATTGACTTGTCAGATCGCATCGCGACCGATGCAAAACTCAGCATCGAATGCGGTCCAGGGATAGGACCATCTGCCTCGACATCCGTACTTACATAGATCTCTTCAGGCATTAATTTTGAGGATATATTGCAGGCAGAATGCAGTCGATCGACAAACTGTAGAACTGAAATTTGTCATAGACGTTGACGACCTCAATGTCAGAAGCCCAAAAAATTTTCGCTCAATCCTGACGTTCTTCTCTGCCGAGAACCTGCGAAGACAAACCTCCATCTAGCGTACAGACAGCGTGTTACCGCCGTGCAGAAATCGGGAAGTCTACCGGCGTTTACGCGTGAGTGTTCAATACACGTTCTGGCGCTCCCGCCGGGGCTACCGGTCTTCATAAACCTCCTGACCACGACAGAACCCAGGGAAAACGAGACCAAAGAGCCGCTCAACCGCAGCTCCAACACGGGCCAGCCAGCCCGCAAATCCCTCCAGGATGCCCGGGACGGAGTGTGGTGAACTTCGAATCCAGGCTAACTATCACACGAGTCTGGCAAAGCGCACTAGTGGACAGCTAGTCAGCCCGGTAACCTGTTTCGCCCTGAAACGAGATAACCATGAGCTTTAGTCACCAAGGTCGCGAAATCCGCAAAGTCGCTGTCATCGGTTCTGGCCAGATCGGCCCGGACATCGCCCTATACTTCAGCAAAGTGCTGAGTCCGTTTGATGTGCAAACGGTCGTTGTTGATGTAAGCGCTGATGCGCTTGCGGGCGGTCAAAAGAAACTTGAGAAGAAGATCGCTAAGGGCGTCGAGAGTGGCGCCTTCAGCCCAGAGCAACAGTCCAAGATGACCAGTAGTGTCACCTGGACTACTGACTACGAAACCATCAAAGGCGCGGATCTAGTCGTTGAAGCCGCGACCGAGAACAAAGAACTCAAGGGCAAGATCTTTGGCATGGTCGAGGGCCTCGTCAGCGATGACGCAATCCTTTGCAGCAACAGTTCGCACCTAGAACCCGAAGTGATCTTCGCCAATGCGAAGCTGAAGGGCCGCACGGGAGTCGTGCACTACTTCTTCCCAGCCGAACGCAACCTGCTGGTCGAAGTTGTTCCCGGTAAGGATACGGACGCCACCACCACCAAGTGGCTGATGTCGTTCTATGAGAGCATTGGCAAAGTCCCAATCGAAGTGCAGTCGCGTTATGGCTATGCCCTCGACCCCGTCTTCGAAGGCCTCTTCTATGCCTGTGCACTCCTCGCCGAAGCCGGCGTTGGCACAACCAAGCAGATCGACGTTGTTTGCAAGAAGACATTCCGCATGGGAGTTGGCTCGTTTACAGCAATGAACCTAACTGGCGGCAACCCAATCACTGCCGTTGGCCTGGACAACTACACAACCAAGATCGGCCCGTATTTCCGCACGCCCGACTCCCTCAAAGACAAAGTCGCAAAAAGCGAACACTGGGATGTACCAGCCCGCGGCGAAAAGCCAGAGGTGCCAGCAGAGCTCGCCGCAACGATTCGCGACAACCTGCTCGGCGCCTACTTCGGCCTATGCGGCGAAATCGTCGACGCTGGCCTGATCTCGGTAGCCGACTTCAACATGGGCCTAGATGTCGGCCTCGACATGAAGCCAGCATTCTCATTCATGAACGAACTCGGCACCGCCAAGGCGCTTGAGTTGGTGCAGGCCTACGCCAAGAGCAATGCCGGATTCCCGGTTCCGAAGTGCATCGAAGAGCACGGCAAAGACAACAAGCCGTTCGATATCGCGGTTGTGCTGCGCGAAGACAAGGACGGCATTGCTGTCCTAACAATCCGCCGCCCCAAAGTGCTCAACGCGTTAGACCAAGGCGTCTTCGAAGAAATCCGCACGCGTTTCCAACAATGCGATGCTGATGACTCAGTCAAGGGCATCGTGCTAACTGGCTTTGGCAAAAAGGCCTTTGTCAGCGGTGCTGATGTGGGCTTCTTGGCAAAAATTGACAGTGTCAAGATGGGCGAAGAAACGTCCCGTGGTTCGCAAGTCTGTGTCGATGCGGTGCAAGCCGTTCAAAAGCCAACCGTCGCTGCGCTCAACGGCCTAGCCTTCGGCGGCGGCATCGAAACCGCAATGGCTTGCGAAACTCGAATCGCCCTCAAGGGCCTACGCGTGCTCGCCGGCCAACCAGAAGCCAACCTCGGCATCATCCCCGGTGCTGGTGGAACGGTTAGGCTACCGCGCATTGTTGGCATCGAAAATGCCAACATCATGCTTCGTGGCTGCCGCCCAATCAGCAGCGAGAAAGCACTCGCATTCGGCCTGATCCGAGAAGAAGTCGAGTCGGGTCTCGTCGATCGCGCCGTCGCACTTTGCAAGGATATGGTCGCCGGTACGGCACCGCGCTCGCGCATGTCGGAAGCGCCGCTCGAGAATGTTCCTGAGAGCCTGCCGGCCGTCGAAATCGGGCACTTGAGCACCAAGGTTGACGAGATCCTGCAAAAGGCCATCCTCGGCGCCGCCAAGCTGCCGCTAGCAGAGGCCATTCCGTATGAGGCAAAGTGCTTTGGCGAAGTCTGCGGCACCGAAGACATGCGCATTGGCGTCGACAACTTCATGAAGAACGGCCCGAAGGTGAAAGCCGAGTTCGTGCACCGCTAGCGCTGCGGACGAAAACTCAAACCGGGCAGGCAGACCAACCGCCTGCTAGATTTCTGACAGTAGGGCACTCTCAAGTTCCCGAAAAGGCACCCAAGAGATCTAGGCTCCGCGAAGTTGGTCTTAAGAGACCGAGCACTTGCCGTTGTCACACTTGCGCCCAAAGACCCGGCCCAAAGGCACGCGGTAGCGGGCAAATATGACGTAGCCGATATCTGCAAACCAGCGCAGGATCGGCCAACCTGTCGGGGCCATGACCCACCCTAGTCCGACAGCACGCCAAGAAGCACGAACAGCCGGCATGCCTTCGACGACCGTCCCATCTGGCAGCACTCCGTGCAAACGGGCATGCACTTGAGCGGTGGTTAGGCCAAATTGTGCGGCGTCAAATCCCTCGGCAGAGATGTCGACGACACCGAAGCGGCCATGCTTATCGCGCTTCTGCAGCCACTCGACTTCGAGTTTGCAGAACGGACATTCTCTATCGTAAAGGAGCGTAAACTCGACACCCATGCTTAGTTATTCGCCTATCACCAGAATCAGATGCAGTTGAGTTAGGAGTATTCTTGAACGGGAAAAGACACCAGTGAGCAAAGGTAGTCACCCCAGATAAACCTAAACAAGGACGCTACACGCCAAAGCCGCACGGTATTGGCCACCCGACGGCCACCGCTCGCCCAGCTACAGTAAGGCTGGGGCTTCGACGACATCGAGTAAATGCCGTCGTCACCGATGGTTTGTATCACTTAGACGCATCCAACATATCGTTAGACAGATCTTCGCGAGATAGGCTGGCGAGAAGGCACCTACTTGTCTCTCCTTACGAGTCCGTAAACGGCCACAACCACAACCGCAGGCCACCTGCCCCACATCGCATGGATCGTCATTTCGAGCTCACCCAAACCCAACGCCAGTCCGTGCTGATCGGCCCGGGGACCGAGGCACGTTTGCCAACGCTCCTGCAATCCATGAAGCCCGATGGCGTGGTTGTCATTTACGACACAACGCTCGAAGACTTGGCGTTGCGTATAGGGAGCGCTGTGGGAGCAAAAACACTGCTACCCGTAGCAGATGTTCAAGCAGCAAAAAGATTGGTTGTGGTCGATGAGATTGCCGAGAAACTACACGCAGCCGAAGCCACCCGCGCCACCGTAATGATTGCAGTTGGCGGTGGCACGCTAACCGACCTAGCTGGATTCGCTGCTTCGATCTACCTACGCGGCATCCGATTCGTTTCATGCCCAACAACCACGCTCGCGATGTGCGACGCAGCCCTAGGTGGCAAAAACGGTGTCGACCATTGCGGCTTAAAAAACCGTCTCGGAACGATTCGTCAACCGAATGCAATCATTCTAGACACCAATTGGCTGCAGACACTTCCTGATGAGATGTACAGCGAAGGCATCGTGGAAGTGATCAAGAAGGCATCGGTGCTCGACGCCGAGCGCTTTGCCGAACTAGAATCGATTGCTCCAGCTCTGCATGCCCGCGATCAAGACGCAACCATGCAGGCTGTAACCATGGCGGTCGACATGAAGATGGCGGTAGTCCTGGCGGATGAGTTAGAGAGTGATCGCCGTCGCGCCCTGAACGCAGGTCACACAATCGGACATGCAATCGAATCACTAGCAGCAGGGGACATTCGACATGGCCACGCCGTTGCGATGGGCATGATTGCCGAATGCAAGGCAGCGAATGTTGACACCGCGATCACACAGCGCATCGCAAACTTGCTAGATGCAATTGGTGTTACCTCAGACATCCCGGCCGAGATACGTGATGGCAGCAAGCTGTGGGAGATTGCCAAGCACGACAAGAAAGCGACCCGCGGTCGCGTGCCGATGTATGTACCCGCAGAACTAGGCAGAGGCACAATTGTCGATCTAACAGCCGATTCGCTAACAAGAGCTGTCTCGTGAGCAAGCCGCATAACATCACGCCGATTAGTTTTCCAAGTGATGCTACGCTTGATCTCCCAGGTAGTAAAAGTGAAGCCAACCGACTCCTGGTCGCAGCAGCACTGACCGGTGAAAAAATTACGATTCACGGTGCAACCCCGAGTGAAGATGTCCGCCACCTCGTAGCTGGATTGACGACACTAGGATTCTCTGCTGCTTTCATCAATGAGCCTAGAGGGATCATACGTGTTGGCCCACGGCGTCCCGATGCCCCTACCAGCGGCGAGCTATTCTGCGGCAACGCCGGCACCGCACTAAGATTCTTGATATCGGTTGCGGCAATCACTCCTGGTGATTGGACGATCACCGGAGATTTGCACATGCAGAAGCGGCCAATCCAACCACTGGTCGACGCATGGCAAAAACTCGGCGTTACGATAGAAGCAACACAAGGCTGTCCGCCTGTCCACGTCAGGGGAGGAACCAGCAGAGGTGGCAGCGTCACCGTCGACTCAACAGTCTCAAGCCAGTTCGCATCGTCCCTGTTCTTGGTAGGAGCAGCACTACCAGACGGCTTAACAGTGGACCTCTTAGGGCCGATCGCATCGCGTAGTTATAGCGAGCTAACGTGCATCATGCTGCGCCGACTAGGCATTGAGGCGAAGCTTGATGACAACCGCGCCACAATCAGTGGAACGCGTGCCAACCCAGCAGCGCAGCACAACGTCGCGGGTGACTGGAGCGGCATGGGCATCTGGTCTTGCCTAAACCATTTGACTGGCTCCCGCATTGTTGCCAGCAACCTCAACGCAAACTCTGGACAAGCCGACGAGCAACTTGTGCACGCTCTGAGTTTGTTGCGCGGAAACGCCGAGCAAACCATCGACGTTAAAGCGATCCCCGATCAGTTTCTAAATCTTGCTGTCGTCGCGGCATTCCGGAAGGGCACCACTCACCTTACTGGTGCGGCGAATGTACGGGTCAAAGAGTGCGATCGAATTGCAGTCATGACGCGCGAGCTCAAAAAGATCGGAGTCGACCTTGATGAACACCACGATGGATTAACGGTGCGCGGTGGCATGCCAATGCGTGGCGCCATCATTGACCCCGAAGACGATCACCGCGTTGCGATGGCATTCGCGCTAGTGGGGCTAATCTCACCAGGTATCGCTATCGAAAAACCGGAATGTGTCGCAAAGAGCTACCCAACCTTTTGGGGTGACGTCGCGCGTGTAAGCGCACAACATCGGCCAATAGCCATCGTCGGAATGCGAGCTGCTGGCAAAACCTCGCTAGGTCGATCTCTGTCAGAAACCAGCGGCAACACGTTCATCGACACCGACCAACGATTTATTGAAAAGCATGGTCCTATTGCGGACTTCGTAGCCAAACACGGCTGGCCTGCATTTCGTGCCGAAGAAGAACGCATCGTCATACATTACCTGCAGCCAGGCAACATCATCGCCACCGGTGGCGGCGCCATCGAGAGTGAAGCAACCCGCTCAGCACTCGGCGATCGATCGTTCGTAATCTGGATACGCGCCAAGATCGAATTTCTTAGATCCCGTCTCGCACACGATCAAAAACGACCATCGCTTACCGGAGCACCGGTAGTAGACGAAATTGCAGAGGTGCTCGCTAAACGCGAACCTCATTACTCGGCCCTCGCCAACCTCATTGTGGAATCGGATCAATCAAGACCCGAACAACTCAAGTTCATACTACAATCGCTACAAGAGCGACCCAGAGAGTGCCCTGATCAGGACACCACCGCTATGCCGGGAACATAGAACTACGCATCCCAAACGCATCAAAGTAGAACAGCGCCGCACCGAGCAGCACGATGCTGGCCAAAGCCGCCACGATGACGAAAGGAAGGGAGTTCGATGAAGGGTTGTTGTTGGCTTGCATAGGTTGTGGCAAAGGTAGTTAGACGATTATTGCCGGTTGTGCACCCGACGAAAAGAATCCTCTTCGCTTACGGACAACCTCTATGCGCAGCTAATCGATAACATTCCGCCAATTACATCGCGACCTCCTGCGTGGTGCTGAGGACGAGAGCGGTTAGAGTCGGATTGCCGATGTTCACGAGTAGATTGCGTTTTCTAACGGCCGGCGAATCGCACGGCCCATCATTGACTGGCGTTCTTGAGGGGATGCCTGCGGGTGTCGCTATCGACGAAGCCGTCATCCTCGCTCAGCTTCAGCGGCGCCAGCACGGCTACGGATCGGGCGGCCGCATGAAGATTGAATCCGACCATGCACGCATCACATCTGGCGTTATGGCGGGCAGGACTACCGGCGCACCTATCTCATTTGTAATCGAAAATGCCGACTTCAAAAATTGGCAGGATCGAGAGATCAAACCTATGACCGTGCCCCGACCCGGCCATGCTGACCTGACCGGCACTGCCAAATACGGCTACCGAGAGCTGCGGCTATCACTAGAACGCGCATCGGCACGTGAAACCGCAATGCGTGTCGCTATCGGAACTGCTTGCCGATCCCTACTGTCTGTCTTCGGCATCGAAATTGGCGGCTACGTTACTCGTATCGGCCACGTCGATTGCAGTGATGAGGAACCGCTCAACGATGCAGCCAAACTGCGCGCACGATTTGCGGCTGCAGAAGCAAACAATGTCCGCTGCCATGACGATTCAGCAGTGGCAGCCATGCAACAGGCAATTGAGACCACCATCAAGGACAAGAATACACTAGGCGGCATAGTAGAAATCGTGGCACTTGGCCTTCCAGTCGGACTCGGAAGCCACGTGCACTACGACCGCCGCATCGACGCCCGTATCGCTGGCGCCCTCATGAGTATCCACGCCGCCAAAGGTGTTGAGTTTGGCTGCGGGTTCTCAGTGACATCACGCCAAGGCACCCAAGCGCAGGATGAGCTGCGTCGCGACGGGGACCGAATCGTACGCGACACAAACCGCGCTGGTGGCATAGAAGGTGGAATAACTAACAGCGCACCAGTCATTGCGCGCACTGCAATCAAGCCAATAGCTACAACCATCGCCTCTTTGCAATCTGTAGACCTCGCATCTGGAGAGGCATCAGCAACCAATTATGAACGCAGTGACTTTTGCCAAGTTGCACGCGCTGTGCCTATTGCCGAAGCAATGATGGCTATCGTGCTTGCCGACGCACTCTGCGAAAAATTAGGTGGTGATTCGCTAGCAGAGATGCAGCCAAGGTTCGACGCACTCGCACAACTGCGATTAGAAGACCTTCCGATGGATGCCGCACCGTGGAGCTTTGGCTACGAAACCAGCTAGCTAAAACAACAACCACCAGATTTCGCCATGTTCCATCCCGAAGACATTGATGAAGCAACTGCTGCCTACCACGAAGCTGGTCACGTCATGATGGCGCACTTACTGAGTGGCAATGTCGTATACGCGTCGATTGAAAGCGATGACGGCCAACTGATGGGACTGACGAAAGTTCTTTGGCAAACACAAGCCGCCGACGAACAGCGAAGATGTTCGGCATTGGTCGCCCTTGCTGGGCCCTTAGCGGAATCACGATGGCTTGGGGAAGCTCTACAACTAGAGGAGTTCACTGCGTGGCGAGGCGATTGGCAAGAAGTCCAGAATGCTCTGGCAGAGGAGCCCCAAGGCAGAGATCTGATTGAGGTGCTGCAACAATGGATACTAGAAGTCCGTTGCCAGCTGGACGATCCCCTGGTGTGGGAGTGGCTGTGCCGCGTCGCCGATGCGCTTGAGGCTCACGGCACTCTCGACGACGTGCTGTTAGACGATGCACTCGAACGAGACTGAGCGTCTTCGTTCTTGGTGCGCATCAACGAATCACAAAGCCGTCGCGCAACGGATCATCTGGATCCATCCAGAACTCAGCCTTACCAGTGATATGCGCGCGACCCCGAACCTCGGGGATGATCGCTTTCGTTCCCGCTAGGTTGACTGTCTCCGCAACGCGAACCTCAAAGCTAGTGCCGAGAATGCTCTCAATACGAATCCACTCGTTGCCTAGCTCGCCTCGAGCATGGTGGATTGCTGCACGGCCACTGACTCCGGTCCCGGTAGGTGATCGATCGACTTCGCCTTCGGCAAAAATACAAACGTTGCGACTATGAGCGCCATCTTGCTTGGCAACGAAAATGGTGCCATACAAGAAGTTCAAGTCAGCTTCATCGCAAGGGTGCGTTAGCGGACATTCACGCATGACCGCGTGCTTGATCGCCATTCCGTGACGAATCAAAGCTTGGCAGTTAGCGGTATCTAGCCGTAAACCCAATGCATCCGCATCTACATAGGCGTAGAAGGCTCCACCATACGCAATCGTGCATGGCACCGATCCTAAAGTGGGCACATCCACCACAACCTCTGCGAACACAAAAGATGGCACATTGAGGAACGATACATCCGTAACTCTACCGCCATCGCGATGAGCAACTGCTCGAATGCGACCAGCGGGCGTATCGATCTTGATGTTGTCATCGTCGGCCTCAAATAGCCCATGGTCCAACCCGACCTTGACCATTGCGATGATGCCGTGACCACACATGGTGCTGTAGCCTTCGTTATGCAAGAACAGCACCCCCACGTCACCGTCATCAGTGGCTGGCGGCATCAGCAGCGCCCCATACATGTCGGCATGACCACGCGGTTCAAGCATCAACATGCGCCGCAAGTGGTCAAGATTCTCAAGCGCGTAGGCACGCCGTTCCAAAATCGTTGCGCCAAGCACGTCTGGGTATCCAGAGGTGATGATCCTGAGTGGCTCACCACCCGTATGAGCTTCGATCGTTGTGATCTTGATCTGATTCGTCATTACTGCGTTGTTAAATTTCGATGATCTGTCCCAGGCCAAGATGCTCGGCATTCGCAATCGCTCGTTGTCCCGCAAACAAATCCTGAACGGCATGGCCAACCGACTTAAACAGGGTGATGTCTTGGTCGCTCGATCGACCTAGTAGCGGATCCACAATCAAAGCGCTCAATTCAAGCCACCGCTCAGAAGAAGTAGCACCCGCCGTTTCTGCTGCCACTAGCTCTCCAGCCTCGTGCAGTGCCGACTCACGTAGGTCAACCACGATGCGGTCACAGCGACCAATCGTCTGTTGATCCATTTCACGCATATCTAATCGAAAGCTACCGACTCCGTTGATATGTGCGCCCAGCCCAACGTCACCCCCCGCAAAGACTGGCTCGTGAGACGCAGTCGCAGCAGTAATGATATCGGCGCCATCAACAGCTTCGCAGCTCGACTTAACGGCTAACAATCGACACGACACCTGCGGGGCCATCTCTTCAACGAAGTCTGCCACAGAAGTCAAACGCGGTGCATAAATCCGAACCTCAGTCAGCTCACGAACAGACGCCATTGCTAGCAACTGTGTACGAGCCTGACCACCAGCTCCGAGCAAGGCACCGACCTTTGCGTCATGACGGGCCAATAGATCCGTAGCTAACCCCGCAACGCCACCAGTGCGAAGCGCAGTCAAAGTGCCGCCACAACACATACCAGTCGTTTCTCCAGTCTCCGGATCGATTACCAACACAATCCCGCTGGTAACCGCTGCACCACGGCGCCGGTTGCCGGGAAAAACATTCACGACCTTGGCAATGCGTCCCGCGTCGCCACCGCTGGCACCCATCAATAGGGTTGTTCGATCATCTTCAACCAGATGCACCCGCGGCGGCGCGACGATTGCGCCACTCGCCAAAGACAAAAATGCATCACGACATGCTGCAATCGCATCGGCCATCGGTAGGGCACGACGAACATCCACGGCGTTCAAGACTCTTAAGTGCACGAAGGCAGAGACTAAACCAGAGCCAGCTCAGTTGGACCTTTAACCAGAGTCGTAATGCGACTCATTCTACGGAATAGTCATCACCGTAGAATTTCGCAGTTGTGCGAGTGTGGAATGTGATCACTTTGATTGGCTCGTACTTAGGTTTGCCTGTGCCCGGAAGAACTTCCAGCATCTCGTCAGGGCGTAAATAGGCGGCAAGCGGAAAGCTAACACGAGACTTAAGACAGAGAGACTCGTCTCTAGGCCGGCCAACACGATGGGTGGTGGACGGCAAAATATCGTTTGATAGCCGCTGCAAGTAGTCGCCTGTATTGAGGATGATTGTTCCTGCTGGCGGCGACAGCCGCGCCCATCGCCCGTCTCGCTTAAGCGCTTGTAAGCCCTCAATGCTCGGCGACGGCAACAACGTAAACAGGTCGACGTCTTCATGGCCAAGTAGACGACTGGCATCAGCGGCAGCGACGTTGTCGAGCGAAGGATAGTAGTTGAGCCGCAATCCAAGGTTTGGATTGCACAGTCGCTCGTCGAACAGATGAGGTTGCAGACCAAGCCCCATCAGGATGCTCTGCATGATTGGTAGGAACAGCGCGCTCTCAGCCTCGACTAGCTGCCTAAACTTCGGCTCAAACTCAGGACGCGGCCAAAGAGCACCTGCATCAAATGTTTGCTCGGCGTCGGACATTCCGAACGCACGGCGACCGAACACCCACCCTTCCACCTGGTCTGGATGGATGTCACTGGTTTCTTCAATGGGAAAGTAGCCCTCACTGACGGCTTCATGACGCGCCGCACGGTAGCGCATCTTTTCGGCAAGGTCAGTCGTGGTGAATAACTGCTCGACCCAACTTTCTGCCTGCCTAAAAAGGTCTGGGTCGATCCCATGTCCCTCTAAAACCACGAACCCGATTTCCCTCATCGCACTGCTCAATTCCTCGGCAAACTTGCGTTTATCGCCGAGATCACCGTGTAAGAACTGGCTCAGGTCGCAGGTTACAAACTCGAAGTCTTCATCAAAGACATCAGACGCGTCGGCTGATTCGGAAAGATGGTAGTCGGGCTTGTTGACTTGGTCATATCGAGTGAAGTCCTTGCTCGATGCGAGGACACCGCGCAGCCGCTTGTCGCCTTTGGATTCACCCGTCATAGTCGCCTCAACATACGGGTAAATAGGATCAACCCAGCAACGGCCGCAAGAACTACATCAAGATGCCCCCCTGCAAATTCAAAGAAAGCGCGTGAAGGTGGATCCCACTTAGTGCCTGGCTGCATGGATGTGGACGCGGATCCGCTGACTCTTACTATGCCTAGATGCGCTTTATCTCTGCTGCTGCCCTGACCGCAGGCCTTGTTCTAGCTCAAACCCTCCACGCAGCGACAACAACCCTCATGCAAGATCCATCTCCCGGTAGGCAAGTAGAACAGTCACTGAAGACTACAGATGGCGGAACAGTGCCCTACCTGCTCTATCAACCAAGAGACTATTCAGAGAAAGGCGCAGCCGTGCCTCTGATGCTGTTTTTACACGGGCGGGGCGAAAGCAACGGCCCCCTAAGTCTAGTAAGCAAATGGGGCGTACCTCGGCGACTCGCGGCTGGCGAACACATGAAGTACTTGGTGGTATCACCCCAATGTCCGCGCAAATCGTTTTGGTCGCAAGACGAGCAGCAGACTCGATTACTTGAGCTGCTAGAGCACACCATAAAAACCTACAACATCGATACTGATCGAATCTATCTGACAGGGTTGAGCATGGGTGGATACGGCACATGGCGACTGGCAGCCGACCATCCCGAGATGTTTGCGGCCGCTGCTCCGATTTGCGGCAAAGGCGAGCCAAAGCAAGCCGTAGCTTTAACGAACCTTCCTATCTGGGCATGGCACGGCAACGAAGATCGAGTCGTCTTGTATCAACATTCCGTCGACATGGTTGATGCCATCAAAGCCGCCGGTGGCACAAAAGTACGACTAACTAGTCTTGAGCACATCGGCCACAACTCATGGCAAGCCGCATACGGCTCAGACGAACTATATGACTGGCTCGATCAACAACGCGCTTCTCGCAATAGGACCACGAAGAAGAAGTGACCGCTAAACGCCAGGCAGGCCGTCTAGGCTGGCAGCGTTCTTTTCCAGCCAATACTTCCTGACGCCAGCGTCGCCCTTTTTGTCAGCCCATTTGGTCATCGTTTCGCGATCACCCTCAAACGCAAAGGTCGGCACGCCAAATCCACAGGAATCACTAATCCTAGTAACCTCAATCCGCACTATGGCGCGAACGCCAAGAACGCGTTGATCGAAGCGGCTAAGCATGCCTTCGAACTCTGCATGGTCAGGGCGCAGAACCTCGCCGTGTCCGTGCAAGCGGACAATTCTCGGCGCCCCCTCTAAGGCACAGAACATCAACACAATGCGGCCATTGTCACGGAGGTGCGCAATGGTCTCGACACCGCTACCAGTCAAATCAACGTAGCCGACTGTTGTAGGCCCGAGCACCCGAAAGGAATCACTGCCCTTTGGTGAACAGTTGACGTGCCCACCATCACCAGAAGGTGCGGTAGCAACGAAGAACAGATGTTGCGCTGATAGCCAGGCCACCAACTCATCTTCAATTACGGAAAATACCTTACCCACGTCACCAAGGTAGGCTGCACGTGCCGACGCGCAATGACTCCAACGTCGACAACCCGCATCCAGCCGGGCTTTTCGCAAGGTGACACCACCTATGGCCAACTGACTGCCGCTGAGCGTGCTACAGTCACGCCTCACGACTTACGTATATAGTGCTAGCGATAACTCGATTCAGATACGGGTTATACTGCTGTTGAGTCGCAGATCTTTGACGATAGCTCTACCCGCCGAGATGCGCAGGAACGTCCTGTGAAGTCCTAGCGGATCTTTCTAAATCGTTGCTACGCCGATTCTCCTTACTGCCGGCAAATGCAACTCAGGATCAAGCTTTCGCCCACAGCTTGGCCGTAACTTGCTGACCGATTCCGACTACTCACTACACTCATACCCGCTAACCTCTGGGTAACATTGACCGGGTCGCCCGCCAACCCTCGACCGACATGCAACAAGTCAAACCAGCTCCGGCAGCTATCACGATTCTTCTGGCTCTGACATTTAACGGTCTGGCAACCGGCCAGGATGAATCTGGCTACACCACGGCGCTCGCTCGCTACACGGAATGCATCAGTCGACTACCCTTCCGGTTTCATGTCGAAGGTCGCGAAAAGATCGCAGAAACGCGTGAAGTCGCAGCCCTTGCGCAACTCAAAACAGACTATGCCAAGTCGAAAAAGTATGCGGAGTATACGCGCTACACCATCGCCGAGATCGTCGCGCGCAACTTCAAAAATAGTGAGTGGACCGCTTCGGTCTCACAGCTGCGCGCCAAGAACGATGACCTCATCGACACATGGCTTTGGGTAACGACCCTCAAGAACCAAATTGACTTAGAAGGACCCGACAAAGCCATTGCCTTGGCACGCGATAGCAAAAAAGCACACCTTCGCGCTGCGGCAATTGCTGCCTTAGGCGCATCCGCAAAAGGCGACTTGAAATCAGCGGTTCTGGCTAACTGCATCGACTTTCCTCGGAAACCAGCCGATCGCATGCTCGTGCTTGGCGCGATGACAGGAGCGCTTTTTGAGAAGAAAAGTCGCGTCAATGATGAGAGCTATCGAGAAGCTTTGAAAGCCTACATCAGTCTTTTGAACAAGGGCGTCAAGCTCGACCAAACGGCAAAAGTCCAAATGGCTCGCCACCTGCAAGACATCTTGAATGGCCCTGCCAAGTTCACTGATCCGGAACCGTGGCTCGAGCTACTGAACCGTGGCGACGTAAAGAAGCCGACGCAAAGCCAAACGCGATCACAGCCAAGGTTCTTTGGCATCGAAACCGAAGGCGAGCGGTTTTGCTACGTGCTAGACATGTCGGACTCGATGCTCAAGGAGATCGCTCCAGATGCTCGACCCAGAGGACCAATTACAGGCCCACGGAAGAAGAAAAGTAAGAAGAGCATGGTGCTCGATGAAAGTGATCTTCCATGGCACAAGATCGTGACGCGCTGGGATCTGGCCCGCGAACAGCTGCGAATTTCCCTATCGCGCCTTTCTTCCGACAAATACTTCTCGATCGTCTGGTTCGGAACCAAAGCTGGAACACTCGGGGCAACCCGGGGAATGGTCAAAGCAACCCGTAGCAACATCAAGAATGCGATGGCCGAACTCGACGAGATCCAGCCTGCGCAAAACGACAATGGCAAAGAGGCCCTTCGTGGCGAAACCAGCCTGCACTTTGGGTTGCAGCTGGCATTTGCGCTTGGGGCACGCGGCGTAAACAAAGAACCAGTCTACGTCGGCCCTAAACCAATGACTCAGGGCTGCGACACGATCTTCCTGCTCTCAGACGGTGCCCCAAATTGGGACGGGTTCGAAGTCGTTGACACGAACTATGGCGAAGGGCAGACCTACAAAGACGTCGAAGCTGGCATCAAGGCCGCAGGTACACCCCAACTAAAATACTCAGGCCCCTACTCGACGTTCCCAAACGTCACTGGCAGCGGACGTCCAGGCAGGGTCGACTGCTGGCTAATTCGAGATGTGGAACGCATGAATGCGTTTCGCCGCATCAAACTGCACTGTGTCGGACTGGGCGAAGCCAACGAACTCTTACTAAAAAACCTAGCCGCGCTAGGAAACGGTGAAATTTTCATCGTTGGCAAGAAGAAGTAAGCAGCTCTGCTGCTAATTCGGGTTCAACGCAGATAGAGGGTCCAAGCCCTGCGCGCCGCCATGAATTAGGTATAGTTTTGTGCGTCCCTACTGCCTTACCCCAGTGGCGCCTTTTCTCTATCTAGTCATGCGATCGACCTTCACACAGCTTGCATCTATTGCAACTGCCCTCGTAATCAGTCTCTCTTCGACAACTGCTCAATCAGTAGTCAGCATCACGTCTGATAAAGATGCCACGCTTTACGAAAGCACCAATGGCTCACTAGCTAATGGTGCCGGACGAGGAATGTTCGTAGGTAAAGTTGGCTTCAACGGCGGCTACAAAAAACGTCGCGCAATTGTGCATTGGGATATTGCTGGCTCGATACCCGCAGGCTCACGGATCCTAGCGGTTTCCCTAGATATGTGGTCGGAGCAGTCTGCCGCATTCCTGCCGGTAGATACCGATGTCCACCGCGTGCTTGCCAATTGGTCAGAAGGCTCAACGATTGCTGCCGGAAACGGCGGCATGGGTGGCCCCTCCAGCAATGGATCGGTTACTTGGATACATCGGAGCTATCCGAATCAGTTTTGGAACTCAGCAGGCGGCGACTTTGCTGCAACGCCAACCTTTACGTTCCCGATGCCAGGCATCGGCGCGGTCCAGACCCCGTCGAACGATGCAATCGTTGCCGATGTGCAAGACATGCTCGACAACCCAACCAACAACTTTGGTTGGCTATTCAAAAAAGGTGAGATCCTTAACTCAACAGCAAACCGTCTCAACACTCGTGAGGCACCCGCTCTACTCCCCAAAATTGTCGTCACTTACCTAGCACCTGGCCAAACCGGAACATATGGCACCGGATGGCCAGTTGGCACAGGCACCTTCCAGCTCGACATCTCTGGCACTGCCTCAGGCGGATCGGTTCTGCCGATTACCTACTCGAACGCACCGTCGCCAAGTATCGGCGTCAACTTCTTTTCGCTCGACATCAACTTAACCGGCACGCCACTACTACCGGCGTCGCTGCTGTACCTTCCGCTTTCTGGAGTCCTGATTCCTGGCGCAACCATCCTTACTGCGGGTGGAGTCAGTGGCTCGACCTTCACAGTACCCTCGGGTTTCCCTGGCTACCTAATCGTGGTGCAAGCAGCTGTGCTCGACAACAACGCACTCAGCTTCTCTATGAGCAATGCTGGTGTGATGCTCACCCAATAAAACAACTCCAGGAACACCACCCAAGCAGACGGCTGAGCAGCTCCTGGCATTAAGAGCCTCGCCTGAACACGCAGGCTGATCCTGCCTCGACATCGATGAATAATACAATCCACCTTTTTACCGCTGCAGCTGCCATCGCAATCGCGACGCAGTCACTAACAGCGCAAACCACAGCTTCAATAGTTGCCGACAAAGACGCCGGCCTCTACCAAAGCACGACGGGAACGCTGGCGAATGGTGGTGGCACTATCTTATTCGCCGGTATGACTGGCCAACCGGCTCGTCGCCGCACCTTGCTTCACTTTGATGTTGCTGGAGCCATTCCACCCGGTTCGCAACTTCTCTCAGCACAGCTTGAACTGAACGTCCTCAGTTCGACGGTGCCTGTTGCCACTGCACACGTGCTCACACAAGACTGGTCCGAAGGAACCACCGTTGCACCCGGGGGCCAAGGCAGCGGCGGCGCGGCTCAAGCTGGCGACGCAACTTGGTTGCACACCGTCTATCCAACAAGTTTCTGGAACACACCAGGTGGTGACTTCCAAGCAGCGCCAAGCTTTACGCTTAACCTCACAGCAGGCGCCACAGTGAGCCAGCCACTACCGGGCCTAATTGCCAACGTGCAATCATGGGTCGACGCACCATCCACAAACTTCGGATGGATCTTTATCGGTGACGAAGTAATCCCGGGTTCCGCTTCCAGGATCGGCTCCCGCGAGTCATCCAACTCGTCGCAACGGCCACGTCTAGTGGTGTCTTACCTCACTCCCGGCGAAGTCGGAACATGGGGAGCCGGCTGTCCGGTCGGAAACAGCTTGATGAGCTTGGCAGCAAGCGGCACGGCCAATGGCAATGCTGTCATTCCATTCAATTACACAAGCGCACCAGCTTCGAGTATCGGTGCAACATTCTTCGCCATCGGACTCAACCCATCAGGCGTAGCATTGTATCCCTCTTGCTCCGCCTACCTGCCAATTGGTGGCGTGATTGTCTCCGGTAACGCGTTCGTTACTGACGCCAATGGCAATGGCGCAGACTCCTTCTCTGTCCCTGCTGGTTTCCCCGGGTTTCTAATCTCGGGGCAAGGCGCAGTCATTGACGGCACAGTCAACGTCTTTGCGCTGAGCAACGCGACCACGCTGTTGACCAACTAGAAGCGAGTCACTTAGGCCAGAAAAGTGGATGGTGCAGCCGTTAGGGCTGCGCAATCACCAGCGTAGCGGGATGCGCCTCGGCATCGTATTCACGAACACGACAGCTATCAAAACTGTCGGCCATGCGAACTTCAAACTCACTTGAAGAACCGACTGGCAACTTCACGAAACCGTCCGTACCAACCTGGTCAATGCCGCGACGCAAACCAAACATGCTAGCCGACACCCAGACGCCAGCGGCGACTTCGCCATTCTCGTCGACAACGCGCACGCTAGCTTCCTTGATTTGCGTGAGGTGCAAATCACAAGCAACGCTTGCGCGATCGACTCGCACCCCCACTACTTCGCCAACTCCGCCTCGGTAGGCAAACGGCTCAATCGTGTAATCCGCAGGCAACAACCCACGCAATACAAACTCACCACCAGCACTGGTCAGCACATGGCGAAGACCGCTAGGACCGCGAACTCCAACTGGCAGGCCAGCGATCGCTTCACCTGCTTCGTTGCGGACGATTCCATGAATCGAACCGCCAGGCTCAGCAACCAAAGTTGGCAGGGGCACAATGCCTCGCGCACGCGGTGATGCGAAGGGTGCCGACATCGTTGCAAAGCCACCAATGACACTAGAGTCGCCAGCGTGATGTAAGACAAACGTTCCGGCCTGTGAAGGTAGCGGCAACTCAAAGCGGCCTGAGTCATCCGTCACGCCCCAGCAATCAGTGCCTAGGACATTCACGTAAGCATTGGCCAACGGTTGACGATCCGTGCCGCGAACTTCACCTTCGCCTCGCAGCATCGCCACAGCCTCCGGCGGCTTTGGCAACTTGTCCCAAGGCGCACTCGGCTCCATACAGACAGCCAAAGGATCGGGACTGATGGCAGAGGTTCGCACCCACTCTTCACGGCGGCCGCTGGCACGAACCACCAAGTCACTGGCTTGATACCGCAATAGATCAATCGAAAAGGCGCCGTCATCGGCAGTCTTTCGCGAAGAACCATTCGTTGGCGTGACATCGGCACCTACCAGCGAATAGCCCATGCTATCGAAGACAAAACCAGTCCGAGGTAAGCGCGGCAACACGGACCTGTTCTTGCGACGCACCACGACAGGCTCTTGATCCAGACTCACAACACGTTGGTCTTGTTCTTTGACCTTCGCAAGACTCAGATCCCCGCGCCAAGCAAACATGCCGAGCACCAGGACAGACCAAGCAGCAACGACAATAGATGGCCTCTTGAGAATGATACTCACGTTGTCCGCAGTATAGGCGCATCTTGGTAAGCGCGTGCCCGCAGCCTTCAGAAGTTCATGCCAGTCAAAGCCAGCACGCAATGTTCGCCATGCTGCCTTGCAAAATTGGATGGTCCGCACCCCTACGGCAAACCCTCCTGAGACTTTCTCAATGACGTCGACCTGCAAAGTATTGATGTCCGATCTCACCGCATAACAAGGCGATGGGAATCACAGCTAACGAATGACCGGAGTGATCACGAAATGAAGTCAACTACCGCAACGATCGGGATTTACTGACCCGTGATCATGAGAATGCCGGCTCAAACTAAGCAACGATTCCAACGAGTGACTCGGCCTAACAATCGGGAAACTGCACAATGGACATCATGTTTCCACATCCCAGTTGGCACTGAGCAGCTACCAATGCATTGATGAGGGGAGCCAAAAAACACGGCTCACAGCCTGAAGTTCGCAACCAACAAAATGCGCTCAGGAAGCAGCGATAGCGGCCGCAATCGACGCCGTCCGCTCGCCACGCGCCGACTTGATCATGTCGGCAAACATAACTGTGACAGCATGGCCTATCGTCAACTCAGGATGAAAGCATGCTCCAAGCACATGGCCTCGACGAACCAAAACTGGATCGTCGCCGCGACGAGCCAACACATCACAATCACCGTGTATCGCTTTGATGCGCGGAGCTCGAATGAACGTTCCGGTCGTGTTCTTTGGTAAGACTTCAGATGTCAGAGCAAACGTTCCGGAATGAAACTGACGACCGTAGCCGTTACGGACAACGGTCAACGGCAACGCCCCATAGCTTTTTTGGGATGGGTTCTCGACGTGTTCCGCAAGCAATATCAAGCCAGCGCATGTCGCCATGACTGGAATGCCACGCTGCAGCAACTCACCTAGAGGACCCCACAAACGCTCCACCTCAAGCAGCTTCAGCATCGTTGTGCTCTCGCCGCCAGGCAAGACGAGCGCGTCAATGCCTGCAAACTGCCCAGCAGTTCGTAGTTGGCGAGTTCGCATACCACAGGCCGCTAATGCTTCCTGGTGATGAGCAAAGTCGCCCTGCAAAGCAAGCACACCTACGAGCGGGGTGCTTTGATTATCGGCGTTAGTGGTCACGTTCGATCAGATGATTAAGTCGCAACTGATTAGATGCCGCGAGTAGCAAACACCTGATCTGCAGGCAACGTGCTGCAATTGATGCCAACCATCGGCTCGCCAAGCCCCTTCGAAACTTCAACGAGAACACTTGGATCAAGGTAGTTAGTAACCGCCCGAACGATTGCGCGGGCACGATCAACCGGGTTACCTGACTTAAAGATTCCGGAACCAACAAAGACTGCCTCGGCACCGAGCTGCATCATCAGCGATGCGTCAGCAGGCGTTGCAACACCTCCGGCTGAGAAGTTTGGAACCGGCAGCTTTTGGTGCTCTGCTACCCATGCTACGAGTTCGGTCGGCACGCGAAGTTCTCGCGCATGCAACTCTAGCACGTGGGCATCTTGCCCACGAAGCGATCGGATTTGAGACATGAGCGTGCGCATGTGGCGAACAGCTTCCACCACATCTCCGGTGCCAGCTTCACCCTTCGTGCGAATCATGGCAGCACCTTCATGGATGCGCCGAAGCGCTTCGCCAAGGTTGCGACAACCACAAACAAAGGGCGTCTTGAATGGACGCTTGGCGATGTGGAACTCTTCATCGGCAGGCGTCAGCACTTCACTTTCATCGATGCAATCGACTTCCATCGACTCAAGCATCTGCGCCTCGACGAAGTGGCCAATCCGAACCTTGGCCATCACCGGGATGCTGACCGCTTTTTGGATACCGGCAATCATATCCGGATCGCTTGCGCGCGAAACGCCACCGTCCTTACGAATATCGGCAGGAACGCGTTCGAGAGCCATCACTGCACAGGCACCTGCTTCTTCAGCGATCAGGGCTTGCTCAACATTGACGACGTCCATGATGACGCCGCCTTTTAGTTGCGCACAGAAACCGATCTTGCTGACGAGTTCTTCCGCGGAGAAACCGGGGACATGTGGGATGGGGTGGTTTTGAGTCATGCCTATCAGGAGGATTGTGGTGTTAAACTATCAGTTAAATCTCACAGGAAGGTCTGCGCCGGCGCATGCACCTCAAGTATCTCGCGCGCGCATTCCGCAAGAACACGAACGCCTTCATAAATTTGTTTGGTATTGGCACGCGTCAGTGACAAGCGCACACCGCGGGACGCCGCGCCATCAAGGTCAAATGCACGACCCGGAACCACTCGCACGCCACGATCAACAGCGAGTTCGGCCAGCTTATCGCCCTGACCCTCGCCGGGCAGTTCAAGCCATGCCACGAACCCACCGTCGGGGTTCGTGATGCGACATCCAGAGGGCAAATGCTGTAAGCACGCAGCCTGCAAAGCAAGGTGACGCTGCTGTAGTTCCGTGCGTAATGACGCAAGGTGTTTATCAAAGCAACCTGACCGGATGAACTCGGCCAATGCCGCCTGAAGCAAGGGGCTGGTCTCAAGATCCATGAAGCCTTTGACTGCTGCCATCGGTTCTAACAGTTGCTCGCTGCCAGCAATCCAGCCAATCCGAAGCGCTGGAAAGAGCTCTTTCGACACCGTTGAGACAGTCACCGTCAAACCGCGCGTATCAAGTGAACGCAGCGTCGGCAAAGCCTCGCCGCGACAACGAAGCGAGTGCTGGTATTCATCTTCGACGACCGCGACATCCGTGCCAGCCAGAGTCGTCATCAACTGCTGCCTCTGCGCTAGATTCAACGAACGCCCAGTCGGATTGTGGAACGTTGGCATCAAGTAGCACAAGCGCACCGATGGCCGCGACAGCACGCGTGAAAGCTGTGCATGGTCGAGACCATCTGGTCCAAACGGGACCTGCACCACTTGCAGCCCGTGCGCACGCAGTAAGCCGTGCATGTGATGGTAAGACGGGGTCGTTACGACGACCGTATCGCCTGGCGAGCAAACTGATCGCAGCACTAAATCGAGAGCCTGCTGCGCGCCAGCAGTAACCAAGACGCTGTCCGCCGAAAGCTCTGGATCACTGCAGCGAGTTCGCTCAACAAGCAGTTCACGCAGCTCGCGCAGCCCATAAGTAGAATGGCCATAGCCCAGCAATTCACGACCACGAGTCATCAACACCGTGTCCATCGCCTCTCGCCATTCATCGATGGGAAAGCGAGCATCGTCAGGTGCCAGCTCCGCGAAGTTCGCAACGAGCTTTCGAGTCTCGGGCAAGGTGGGCACGCCACGCATGGCTCGGGTTCGACGCAGTGCAGCCTCAGCGTAGGGACTCAGAGGGCGAACACTCGCAGCAGCCCCAGCACTGCCGACAGCCAGCACAATCGTTCCCCGACCCACAGTGCCCTCGACCAGACCGCGGTCTGCCAACCTCCGGTAGGCTTCTTGGACGGTGGCGCGCGTCACGCTACATGCGCTGGCGACTTCGCGAATTGGTGGCAAGCGCTCGCCGACCATTATCCGTCCGCTCTCGATGGCACTCGCGTAGAAGCGAGCAACCTGTTCCGACAAGGCCACGCCGTCGGTTGGTTCGAGTTGGGGGATCATGAAGGCCACAGTAGTTATGTAGCGATGATTGGCCCCCAATCAATTGGGACAAATTGTCCAGGCCTATAATATTCGCCTGAACCCAGTCTGACCGAGGCTCTCAGCCGACTCCAGCCAAGCAACGGGAAGCGACTTAAATCAATGATATGAATACACTTAATACATTCATGCGGATAACTTGCGGTGCGGTGGCCAGAACCAATCCGAGATCCCTGTTCTAGAGTTGGGGCTCGGACAAATTGCCGAAATCAAGCATAGGCGGCAGATTGGCCGGCGCATGGCTGGCCGCATTGGCAGGCGGACTCGTCCATCGAGCGCGCAATGCTTGCGCAGACGCTGGTCCTCTATCAGCGACCTCTTCCTACTTGCCGGCATCGCTAGGACTCTGCGGCAGTCCTTGTGCCGAGGACTTGCCCTGGGGCCTACGGTCTGGAAATGCGCACAGCCTAAAACGGCCCCCACTGCACTTGCTTAGAAGCAAATGCCTGCGGTCAAGAAGAGACCCTGCACATCAACGTCAGCATCAAAGTCACGAGATGAAGCCCGCCCGTAGCCATCAAGCAACAGATAGCGATAGCCCAGCTTGACGTCGTAGTTGTCGTCCACGTAGTTGAAATAGGCCTCTAAATCGATGTAGCGACCGTTCGCGTCGCCAAGATCAGCTGACATGAGTCCCATGCTGACACCAGCCCTGAACTCATCCCAGAGGCCTTCGACCTCGACATAAGGCATTGGAACAATGACTTCACTGGTGACCTTCTCACGGACGGTCAGCGTGTTGACTCCAGCGTCAAGAGAGTAGAAGCCCAATTGCCCCCCAAGCCCAACGCGGTAGTCCTCACCCCGCAAAACCTCGTAGGTGTAATTGCTGGCCAACGCCAAGAAATCAAGCGAGGTCTGCACCTGGTTGCCGGCAGGGATATCGCCATAGGCGTTCGCTAGAGTCCCCGAGCCCTTGGAGTCTAGGTAGAAGCCGTTGAATCGTACTCGATGCCTTTCGAAGTCCGTGCGGAACCGGACATATGGCGAAGCTTCCGTATGGCCTAACCCCAGGTCACCATTGACGCCATTGTCGGGCTGCATCTGCTGCTGACTGTTTGCAAGCGCAAGCTTGCCTCGGGCATGAGCAAACATTGGCCCAAGTTCCGCTCGGTAAGTTTGACCAGCGCAACCGGCGAAGGTGACGATCAGAGTAGTTAATAGGAGCTTTTGCAGCTTCATGGTAACGAACATCGCTTGTCTGACGCACAGGCGCCGATGGAAAGGGAGGTCTATGATAATGACCCGACCCAGGATCACGAAGTAGGCAGCAAAGCCCCTACCGGACCATGCCTTTACCATCAATGCGGCAAGGGCAATCAGTAGAGAAATCCAGACCGATACGGCGCTGATTGTACCACACGACTGCGCCAAGGTGGAAGATAGGCCTAGTGGTGGCAGTTCGCCCAACCCCTTCCATACAGGGGATTTCGACAATGAAGGTCATCAAGCCAAGCCACCGTTAACCATCATTGAAAGCACGATACGCGACAAGTTGAGCCCATGGTATGGAACTCTTAATACGTGATCGCAGCACCCAGCCAATTGCCCGACCAGACTTCAGATACAATCGCACGACCCCTGTCGGACGGGGCATGAAAGATGACAACAATCCTCTCCGTCGCCAAATAACAGTCTCCATAGACCACAAACGAGTCGAACAGCCCAATCAGCTCAGGTCCGTAAGTTCGTATTTTACAGCCGGAACGGTGATCGATAGCTAGCAGTGCCTGATTTCGAAACCCTCTTGCTGTTACATATCATTGCAATACGAACCAACCGCGTCGAAACTCGAAACGTGGCAATACTTAGGCCATTGCAACCTGGATTCAGCATGAACTACCGCGTCGCCACTCTGCTCAGTCTCATCAGTGTCACCGCCACCGGATGCTTTGTGCCAGAAGATGCCAGCCCAAGTGTCGGCCTCGGTAGTGAACTAGCCACCCAGTTCGTACACCGAGGCATGGTGAATGTCGCCCGCCCAGTCTTTCAGCCATCGATGTCGGTATCGCTACCGACCAAAAATGGCGACAGCGTCTCGTTCATCGCGCGCGGCAACATGGACCTGCAAAACGATAATGGCAAGGCATGGTTTCCCAACGGACATGCTGGACGCTTCAGCCAAATTGACTTCGTAGGAACTTACAGCCACCAACTGACGGACAACATCAACATCCGCGGCGGCCTCTTTAGCTACAATTTGCCCAACGGCCAAGAGTTTCCGAAGAACATCGACGGCAGTGGGCCCGCCGACGAGCGTGGCGGAACAACAGAAGTATTCGCAGTCGCCAGCTGGAACGTATTGGAGACCACTCCTTACTTTTCGTGGCACTACGACTTCGACGAAGTTCGTGGGGCTTACTATCGTGCGGGAATTACTGAGTCATTCGAAATCAACGATCAATGGAACATCGTGATCGATGGTTCTCTTGGGTACACGACCTCGGCGCAAGCAGCGTGGCTTTACGCCCTTGACGAAAGCGGGCTAGCCGACTTGCGGGGCTTCGCCAAGGTCAACTACATGTATGACGACCGCACAACAATCAGCGCTGGTGTGCATGGCTCAACCCTGATCGACGACGACTATCGCAACTGGTCACCTAACATCGGCGACATCGATCCAGATCCAGTCTGGTTCTCGCTGGGCGTGAACTGGACCTTCTGATTGGCACCTCAGCGCAGCGCGCTGCGCTAGCGGCTGTTGATGCGATACACACAGCGAGCTTTGAGCACCACCAACTGCGCTTGACCGGCAGACTGCAGGAAGCCGCAGTCATCCTCTGAAAGGGAAATCTCTTTGATTGGCGCCCGCACGATCGTTGGCTTAACCAATGGCTTGTTTGGCTCAGGTGCGGGTAACGCAAACTCGCCAATCTCGAACGTCAATTGCTTATCTAAGCGGCGGATGCAGAACCAACCACGAGTCTCACCCTCGGACTCTTCAGACCGGGTCCAAGACTTGGTGGTCGCCGGCGAAGTAGACCGCCACTCGTCTTGACCAGGAACCTGCTCTAACAACTCAACCAACCATTCGGCTTCGTCATTTGTGCATGAGCACTTTACGGCATAGCCCCTAGCTCCGAACTTGACCACGAGCATCGCAGCCGCTTCGCCATCTGCCTCAGCTGTCGGCTCAAGGCTGCCGGAATACTCCCAGTAATCATCTGATGGCAACTTGCCAATCAAGACAGCTGACTGGTCACCCTTAGCCCGACCGACAACACCACCATTGGCAGGGTTTGCTAGATCCGTGGTCTCGATCCATCTGCCCGCAGCGTTTTCCCAGGTCTTGCGTGCCGAGAACCCTAGCAACGGCATTCCAACCTCACAGCTACCAACGACGATACGAAACTCGCGGATGATCTCGCCGCCCGCCTTGCCGTCTTTAACCTTGAGCTGCAGCACATATTCGACGCCGGGCAAGCCGTCGTCGAGGCGGAACAGAATCTTTCGAGCATCCGTCTGGGACATTGGACTCATGGCCATCCGAGGCCAGTTCCAATGATAGATCAACTCGTCACCATCAGGATCCTGAGCGTCAACTAGAAGCTCAAACTTGGAACCCAAGTCGATGACTGTGTCCTGGGTCGCTTCACCACCGACAAGCAGCTGAATCTGGCCGACAACAGGAGCCGCGTTGACTGCAGGCGCGCCGCGATCTTGTGCCGCAACCGCTGGGGGCACACTCGACGAAGGGTCAGATGAGACCTTGGGAGCAACCTCAGGGTTCGCCTTAGCAGCGCCACCGTTCATGGCAGTCACAACGCCAAAGGCAACCGCTGCGACAACAGCCACACCTAGCACGAGGAACAAGCCTCTTTTGCCACCGCTCGCTGAGTTACTTGGCGATACGCTGCTTGATGACACGCCAGTGCCGACCGATGCTGCAGGTGCATTGCCCATAGGGGCGCCTCCTGGCGGACCGCTTATGGGGGCACCAGGTCGAGCGCCCATTGGCATCGTCGCATCCATTACCGGTGGTGTTGGTTGCGCAGGCGAGAAACTACCAGGACCCGACACGATGGTGCGATCCATCCCATCATCGTCAGCAGAGCCGGGATTCGCCATCAACGCCGTGATCAACTCATTGGCTTCGACATCAAGTTGCTTGTAGCTATCAGGTCGATCTTCGCGATTAGACGCCAGTAAACGCTGGGTGAATGCACCTACTGCCGCTGGCAAACCCGAGTTCTCACTCACAGGGTTCGGCGGATTAGGATCACGCTTACGCAACACGATGTCTGTGAGCTTGCTGCCACGGAAAGCTGGCTGACCAACCAACATCTCGTAAAGACAGCATCCAAGACCGTAGATATCGCTGCGGAAGTCCACGGAATCTGGATCATCAAACTGCTCGGGCGACATGGTAGATGGTGTCCCCATCACGGCACCCGGCGATGTCAAACCTGCCCCAACCTGCTCATGCGTCATACGCGCAAGACCAAGGTCAACGATCTTTGGGGTAAACGGGAAGCCGATGTCGAGCGTCGTCGAAGTCACCGACTCCAACAGGATATTCTCGGGCTTGACGTCACGATGAATGATGTCGGACTGATAAGCATGCGAAAGCGCTCGCGCACTCGCACGAATCATGCGAATCGCCGCAAGCGGTGGAACCGGCCCGTTCTCGCTAACCCAAGCCTTTAGACTGGGACCGTCGCAAAACTCCATGACCAGATAGGACTGGCCTTCTGGAGTCGTGTCAGCCATGTGACAACCGACGATGTTCGGATGACTGATCCCGGCCAGAATCTTAGCTTCCCGCTGGAAGCGTTGCGCAAACGCATCACCACCGAGATCCATTGACAAAAACTTGACCGCAACTCGCCGGTCAAGGAAGTCTTGACGACCACTGTAAACAACCCCCATACCACCACGCGCAATCTCGTAGTGAAGGGTTATCCCAGGGATCTTTGGCAGATCTTTCGGCAATGCATGCTCAGCACCACCGTCATTGGGCTGGCTAGGTTCACCTGCTTTACCAGGCGATTTCTCGTTGGGATCAGTACCACTCACAGCTACATCCGCTCGATCAATTTGATCAGTGTTTTGGTTGCTGGGCGATCCGCCCGATGCTCGCCGACGTAGGCATATTGTACGGTGCCCTCCTTATCGATGATGATCGTCGTAGGCGACGCCAAGTCTCCTTCAATGCCTAACTTGGTCACCAACTCGAGATCTTGATCGTAGAACACGCGATAAGGCGGCGGCCCCTCACCGAACTCTTCTTCATATAACTGTCGGAACGATTCCTCGTTCTCGCGTGCGCCGGGGTAGATAACAAGCACCTCGACATTGGCTGCTTCGAGCTTGCTACGTGCCTTTGCGAGCGCCTTGGTTTGCGCCACGCAATACATGCAGACTTCACCAAGGAAGCCACGCAACACAACCACCATGACGCGCTGCTTGCCGCGATAGTCCTTGAGGTTGACATCTTTACCATCGACTCCCTTCATGATGTCGAAGGGCATCGGCTTGTTCTCGAGGTTCTTGCGGCGACCAGTGCCAGTGGACGGACGGGGCCCGCCCGGAGTTGGCGCGTAGACCTGACCCGTTGCGTTTCTCCTGCTCTTACCGTTGGTGTATTGATCCACCATCTTAGGCAAGTTTTTCTTATCCTTGACCGTTAGCTGCGGCTGTGCAGCAGCCGGTTCACGCATCGGTTCGTTATCGAGCTTTGCGATGATCGCGTCAGGTTTGACGGCCGGCTTCGTAGGCGCGACTTCATCTTCCAACAAGACAGGAGCAACAAACGGCGTTTGTCCAACGCTCTGCCTCTGCTCGTAGACGAATAGAGACAGCTGTGATTCGGGCGACGCTGACGCCATCTTGGCCATGCCTACCCACGACTCAAAGCTAACAGGCGGCAACGAACCAACTGTCAAAGCGCGGCTTCCGGAGCTGCCAGCACAGTCGCCGCTCTCGATTGCTCCAGCTTCAAAACGTCCCTGCGCAATCAAAGCGCCATTTTCGTTCTGTGCTTCAAACAAGCCATTCGGCTTCCCTGAGGACATTCCACAACTAAGACGGATCTTGCCGTTGCGGTGCCAACTGGTCCATCGACCGGTGGCTTTACCATTAGCGATCACACCAGCGCGCTGCAACTTCGTCGTGCCTGGCCAAACTTGGCGAACAACCTGTACGCCCATCTTGCTGCCAAAGTCTTGGAGGCGACTCGCGCCTTCCTCATTCCAAAATTGCCACTGACCAATTCGACTACCGCGATAGTAGAGACCTTCCGAACTCGGCTTGCCGCCTGCGTAGCAAAAGCGCCAATAGCCTGACAGCTTGCCCGCGTCGAACTGACCTTCACGGATGACCGAGCCATCCTTGCCATAGAACGTCCATGGGCCGTCTTCGGAATCCTTGAAGTAACTGCCTTTCGACTGTGGTGACGAGTCTGGGTAGGTATAGGTCCAAGCACCGCTACGCAATCCACTCTCGTCGTAGAAGCCAGACCGCTTCTCAGTCCCATCTTCGTAGTAGTAAACCCAAGCACCAACCTGACGATCGTCTTTGTAGGTCCCCTTAGCGAGCGGTTGTCCCGACTCGTAGGAGAGCGTCCATTCGCCGGACTGCCTATCTCCTAGTAACTTGCCCTTCGTCTTCGGGAGGCCATTCGGCCAAAACTCCCGAAAATCGATCAATTGACTGGCTACGAACTTACAAGCTCCTAGCAGCACAAAAGGTGCGACAAACAGTAGCAGGTTTGACTTCTTCATCAGATATGGGAATAGCGCCTCAGTATCCGGATTAACATTCGCTGGCGAGCCAGGAGCTGACACAATCGGAAACGGTAAAGAATGCAACAGACGCCTACCAGTTGGTGTTGCGCATACAGTCTATCGCGGCGCTAATGTAACCTAGACATCGCCTGGCATCGACTAATCTATGAAGGCACGCCTCCTAATCTCGTTCTGCGCCATTGGCGCCGCCATCGCAACGGCTAGCTGCTCCAAGGGTCTGGGCAACAATCCAGCAACGCCGGCTGGCGACACCTCGCCACTCACTGCCAACCGACCCGTTGGTCTGGATATTGGCTTGCAGCCAACGGACCCGATCACGGAGACCTTCTCAGCAGGAGTGGTTGTGCCAGCGATTGGCTCGCAACCCGAGCGAGATCTCGTGCTAGTGGCATTCACCACAGCATCAGATGCCACCGACGCTGACGGCTTGGGATCTGCGTTGAGCCGCGATTACGTAGTCGATGGCAATGCCGTTAGCGATGTCTTTGTTGCTGGCATCTGCTCGCAGGATGTAGA